>PSMW01000002.1:0-7890 GCA_040290295.1 Ignavibacteria bacterium | reverse complement strand
AACGTAACGGCGAGCCGCATCTCTCAAAAGAAGATGCGCAAGATGCGCTTGTTCCAGAAAGATGCGTACATTTCTATCGACTTCCTCGACAAGCAGGCGGAGGTGTTTCGACTGGTGGGAGATGACGAACCCCCGGCGAAAGAGGCGATGATGCTCGGCCAGATTGAATCCGCCAAGCGTCGGCGCAACATTGTGTATGAAATGCCGCCGGTGCAGGACGTGAATGCGCTGAAGTACGAATTGGAACTGTTTGCGCGCGCTATCACCACCCATACGCCGCCCCCCGTTACCGGTGAGGAAGGGCGGCGCGCGCTCGAAGTGGCGCACATGATCTTGGAGCGCATCAACGAACAAACGGTGAAGTGGTGAATCGTGAATTGAAAACTCAGCGTCGCATGGAGACCAGCACGACCAAACTCGCTTTGAACGATCCTCTGCTTCACGCCATCGGTTCCCTTGCCGATGAGCGCAATGTGGAAGCCTACGTGGTGGGCGGCTACGTACGCGACCTGTTGCTCGGCAAAGGGGATATGGACATCGATATTCTCGTCATCGCCGACGGCATCGAGTTCGCACGCTCTGTGGCGCGGTCGCTCGGTGCCGACAACGTTGTGACCTTCGAGCGATTTGGTACTGCGATGGTGATGCTGAACGGCAACAAAATCGAGTTCGTCGGGGCGAGACAAGAACGCTACGATCCCGACTCCCGCAAGCCGGTCGTGGTGACAGGTACGTTGGAGGATGATCTGCAACGGCGGGATTTTACCGTCAATGCCCTGGCAGTGAGCCTGAACAAGAAGACGTTCGGCATGCTGCACGACGCGTTCAACGGCATGCAGGATTTGCACGACAAGATTCTCCGCACGCCCTTGGAGCCCGCAAAGACTTTCGAGGACGACCCGTTGCGTATCATGCGTGCACTCCGCTTCGCGGCGCAACTCGGATTTCGCATCCATCCCGAAACGCTGAATGCCATCACCCACATGAAAGATCGCCTGGCGATCGTTTCACAAGAGCGCATCACCGATGAGTTCTTCAAAGTGCTGAAAACCGAAAAGCCCTCCGTGGGCTTGCGCCTGATGTACGATACCGGCGTGCTCGACATCGTTTTCCCCGAGCTCGCCGCGATGGCGGGTGTCGATCAACGCAACGAACATCACCACAAAGATGTCTTCCTCCACACCTGCATGGTGGTCGACAACATTGCACGCACCACCGACAACGTGTGGCTGCGCTTCGCCGCACTCGTGCACGACATCGCCAAGCCGCGTACCAAAGCGTTCAAGGAAGGCATCGGTTGGACGTTCCATGGGCACGAGGAAATCGGGGCGCGGATGATCAAACCCATCTTCCGCAAACTCCGTCTGCCGATGGAGCAACTCCCCTACGTCGAGAAGCTCGTCCGCCTGCATCTGCGCCCGATGGTGCTCGTCGATGAAGAGGTGACCGACTCCGCTGTGCGGCGACTGATCTTCGAAGCGGGAAACGACATCGACGATTTGATGAAACTCTGTCGTGCCGACATCACCTCGAAAAATCCCAAGCTCGTCGAGCGCTACCTCCGCAACTACGATGTAGTGATGCAGAAGATCGTTGAAGTAGAGGAGAAAGATCGGCTGAGGAATTGGCAGCCACCCGTGAAAGGAGACGAAATCATGGCTGTGTGCGGGTTGAAGCCGGGAAAGGAAGTCGGCATGCTCAAGAAAGCGATTGAAGAGGCGATTCTCGAAGGGAAAATCCCTAATGAACACGATGCAGCTCTTGCATACCTGCTGCACATCAAGGATAGCGTCTTGAACCCGCCGAAAAGTTTTTCTGGTCAAGAATGAAACATTCGGTATCGGCGATCGTTTACACGACTGACAGTGCTGGTGCCGTCCGCTCTTGTTTTTCAGGTATCGGTTGGATTATGTCAAGGAGTAACCCATGCGAATGATGTATCTGGTATCTGTCGTCGCTGGAGCACTGTTGCTGGCAGCGACGTCCGTTTCCTCACAATCGAAGACACTAACGCTCGAACAAGCGCGACAGATCGCGCTCGAACGCAACGTGAGTGTGGCGCAGGCGCAGAACAACGTCGAAGCCGCACAAGCCGGCGTTCTTTCGGCGACGGGCAGCTACTTGCCGACACTCTCTGCAACCGGCGGATGGAGCCGCAATCAAACCGAAGGACCGGTCTTCCTCGGCGGTGTGCAGATCAGCAATACCAAAACGGTCACCAACTATTTCAATACCAATCTCAATCTCAACTACACCATCTTCAACGGCTTCGCCCGTGAGGGAAACTACACTCGAGCCTCCGCCAATGCGATTGCCACGGAGCAAAGTGCAGCTCGCACGCGACAAAGCATCATCTTTCAAGTCGAACGGGCGTACGTGAACGTGCTGCGCAACGAGCAGTTAGTGAAAGTAAGTGAAGAAAACCTGAAGCGTGACCAACGCCAATTAGAACGCATTGCCGAATCGAACCGCGTCGGTGCACTCTCGCGCGCCGATGTGTATCGCCAGCAGTCACAAGTTGCTGCCGACGAACTGAGCGTGATCAACGCGCAGAACAATTACAATAAAGCGAAAGCCGACCTGCTCGCGCTGATCGGTCTCGATGTGAACGACGACTACGTCATCGCCGACCCGACCATCGCGACCGAAATCGCTCAGTCGGATCTCGACAACGCCGCCGCGCAGTACAACGATTTTCGCACACTTGCGCAGCGTGCACTCGAAAAGCGGCCCGACTATGTCGGCGCCATGGAGTCCGTTCGTTCTGCTGAAGGCGGTGTCTCAGCGGCTCGCAGCGGGTACTTCCCTTCTGTCAGCGCGTTCGCAGGATACGGCTTCTCCAATCGCGATCTGTCTCGCCTCACGGAGAACAAGAGCGTGAGTTGGGGATTGAACTTGCGCTGGACCTTGTTCGACGGCTTTTCCACCAATGAGAACCTCCAGGCGGCGTACGTCCAAAAGAAGAACGCCGAGCTTTCGCTCCAGCAAACAGAACGCAATATCAATGTGGAGGTGAAAAAAGCGTTGCTGGACTTGGAAGCTGCGCGCAAAGCCTATGAGGTCAGTCAGAAAGGCTTGCTCTCGGCGATCGAAGACAGAAAGATTGCCGAGGAGCGTTACAACCTTGGGGCAGGCACACTGCTCGATCTCCTCATTGCCAACGCTGGACTCGTGAGCGCGCAAGCAAACAAAGTCAACGCCGTGTACGATTTTATTATTGCCAAGCGCAATGTGGAATACGCCATCGGCGAACGAACCTACTAATCTGACCTGCATGGTCTATGGAGGAAACATGGCAAGAAACGACAAGAAGAATCGTAAAAAGATCATCATCTTCTCAGTCATCGGGTTGCTGGCGATAGCGGCCGGGGTGGTGTTGTTCATCGGCAGCAAACGAGAGCCGATCATCCCAGTGCAAGTCGAGCACGTGAAACGTCGCACCATCACGCAGGTCGTGACTGCCACAGGAAAGATTCAGCCTGAGGTGCAGGTGAAGATTTCACCCGAAGTGAGCGGCGAGATTGTTGCACTGCCGGTGAAGGAAGGGCAACGAGTCAGGAAGGGAGATGTTCTCCTCAAGATCAAGCCGGATGTGTATATTGCTCAGCGCGAGCAGTTTGCTGCCGGCGTGCTTTCCGCCCGCGCAGCATTGACACGCGCCGAAAAAGAATTCAAACGCTACAAGGAGTTGTTCGCGAAGGGCCTCGTCTCGCAAGCAGAGTACGATCAAGCCAACGCAACGTACGAGGGCGCCAAAGCGCAGTTTGCGCAAGCCAAGGCATCGCTCGATCAAGCGAACGAAAATCTCCGCAAAACCACCATCCTCTCACCGATGGACGGAACGGTCAGCCAGTTGAACTCGCGTTTAGGCGAACGCGTGCTCGGCACGCAACAGTTTCAAGGCACGGATGTCATGACCATCGCCGATCTCTCGCGCATGGAAGCTCGTGTCGACGTGAGCGAAACGGATGTGATTCTGATTTCCATCGGCGACACCGCACGCATTTCGGTCGATGCGATCCCCGATCAAAAGATCGACGCCGTGGTGTACGAAATTGCCAACACGGCGAAGTCGAAAGGACTCGGCACGCAGGAAGAGGTGACGAATTTTGAAGTGAAGATGCGCATCATGACGCCCAACGTGCCGCTGCGCCCCGGTATGTCCATGACCGCTGATATCGAGACCGAGACGAAGCAAAACGTCCTCGCGGTTCCGATCCAAAGCGTCACGACACGTATGCCGAAGACGGAGGAAGGAGCGAAGAAAGACGGCGAGTCGCGACAGTTCGTTGCCGAAGGCAGACCCGGCAACGGCAAGAAGGGAGAACTCAAACCGAAAGAGGTCGTCTTTGTTGTAGAAGGCAATGTAGTGAAAGCCGTGCCTGTGAAGCGCGGCATCAGCGACGATGCCTACGTGGAGATCATCGAAGGGGTACGCGAAGATATGCAGGTGGTGTCGGGATCGTACAAAGCGATCAATCGCGAGTTGGAAGATGGTTCGAAGGTGCGCATCGAAGAGCCGAAGAAACAGGGACCCGGTGGCGGCGAGAAACAGTCCTGACGAACGACACGAGGAGCAACATCATGAAGGTCATTGAACTGACCAACATCACCAAAGTGTACGACATGGGCGAAGCGCAGCAGGTGCAGGCGCTGCGCGGCGTTTCGCTCTCGATCGACAAAAACGAATACGTAGCCATCATGGGTCCGTCCGGTTCGGGCAAATCCACACTGATGAACATCATCGGCTGTTTGGATACACCAACGTCGGGGCAGTATCTCTTTAACGGCGTGAAGGTGAGCGAAATGGACGATAACAATCTCGCCCGCATTCGGAACAAGGAGATCGGCTTCGTGTTCCAAACGTTCAACCTTCTCGCCCGCTCGGACGCACTGCATAACGTCGAGCTGCCGCTCATCTATGCCGGCATTCCCTCGGCAGAACGCAAACAGCGGGCACGTGAAACGTTGGAACACGTCGGTCTCGGCGATCGCATTCACCACAAACCGAACGAGTTGTCGGGTGGTCAGCGTCAACGCGTCGCCATTGCTCGTGCGCTCGTCACGCGTCCGTCCATCATACTTGCCGACGAGCCGACGGGAAATTTGGATAGCCGTACCGGCGAGGAGATTATGGCGTTGTTCGAAGAACTGCATCGCCAAGGAAACACCATCATCCTCGTCACCCACGAAGCCGATATCGCCGCGCATGCGCATCGCATCATTCGTCTGCGCGACGGTAAGATCGAGGCCGACGAACACATCCCCGAATCGAGACGCCGCGTGTACGCCGGGCAGGCAGCTTCATAACGAACCAACGAGGAACGTGGCTATGCACTTTTGGACGGAAGTGAAAGAAGGATTGTTGATCGCGTTCGCAGCTCTACGCGCGAACAAGGTGCGCTCTGTTCTCACCACGCTCGGCATCATCATCGGCATCTGGGCTGTCACCGTCATGGCAGCAGGCATCGACTACATCAATCGAGCGTTCGACCGCAGCGCCTCGGCGTTCGGCACCGACGTCATGTACGTCGAAAAGTGGCCCTGGATCAGCGGCGAAGATTGGTGGACGTTCCGCAATCGCCGCGACTTCAAAGTCGAATACGCCAACCAACTGGAACGCCAAGCCACACTGCTCAGCGCCGTCGCTCCGGTATTGAACACACGCCGACCGCTCCGCTACAAAGACCGCACGATGGACGGCGCCATGATCACCGGAACGACCGAAGCCTACATCAACGCCTCCGGCAATACCCAAATCGACGGACGCTTCTTCTCGGCGGAAGAATCGAATGGCGGGCGCCCCGTCTGCGTCATCGGCGCAAACGTCAAAGAGAACCTCTTTCCCGATGAAGACCCGATCGGCAAAACCCTCCGCATCGAAGGACATCCGTACACCGTCTTGGGCGTCTTCGAAAAACAAGGCGGACTCTTCGGCGAGTTCACATCCGATAATCGCGTCTTCATTCCACTCCATTCCTTCCGGAGCAACTTCGGCGGTCGGCAATACGTGTACGTTCAAGCTCGTGCCATCAGCAAAGAACTGCTCGAAGAAGCCAAACGGGAACTCGAAGGCATCATGCGCAAGATTCGGAAAATCCCACCCGGCGCCCCGAACGACTTCAGTATCAATCAACCCGACCTCCTCAACAACGCGTTCGGGCCCATCAGTCTAACCATCTCGTTTGTCGGACTGTTCGTAACGGGCTTGTCGCTTTTCGTCGGCGGTATCGGCATCATGAACATCATGTTCGTCTCCGTCACCGAACGCACAAAAGAGATCGGCATCCGCAAAGCCATCGGCGCGCGGCGCAGAAGCATTCTTCTCCAATTCTTGGTCGAAGCGGCGATCCTCTGCTTGATCGGCGGACTCATCGGCTTGCTCGTCGCATTCATCAGCGTTCTCATTGCGGGGCAGGCGTTCGATCTCGATGCCGTGATGCCCTCCTCCGTCGTCGTCATCGCAACGCTCGTGTCGCTTGCCGTCGGAATCATGTCCGGCTTCCTACCCGCTTATCGTGCAGCCCGCATGGACCCCGTGGAGGCATTGCGCTATGAGTAGAATGCTCTTCGATCTCGCAAGCTTGAAAGAAAGTTTTGCGATGGCAATCGCTGCCATTCGCGCCAACAAACTTCGTTCGTCTCTCACACTCTTAGGGATCGTCGTCGGCATCTTCTCCATCATCTCCGTCATGACGGGCATCGGAGTGTTGCGCAACGCCATCGAAGAAGGCATCACGCAACTCGGCGCCAACACATTTCAAATTCAGAAATACCCTCCGGGCGGACCCGGCGGCGGGGGCCGCCAGCGCTGGCGCTTTCGTAACCGTAAGGACATCACCTACGAGCAAGCACTCGCCGTCCGCGAAAAGGCAACACTCGCCGGAGCAGTCGGCATCGAGGTGTGGGACTTCGGCAAGATCGTTCATTGGAAAGGAGAGAAAACCAATCCCAACGTCGGCTTGTTCGGCGAAAACATCGACGGCATCGTCACCAACAATTGGCTCGTGGCGACAGGCCGCGGCTTCACCAATCAGGACTTCGAACTGACGCGCAACGTCGTTCTTCTGGGCAAGCCCGTTGTCGAAAAACTCTTTCCGCCGAGCGTCTCCCCCATCGGCGAAGTCGTGCGCATCGACGGCACGCAATACGAAGTGATCGGCGTTTTCGCGCCCAAGGGCGGATCGCTGGGAGGCAATCAGGACAACATCGCCGTCATCCCGCTCAGCACTTGGTTCCAGAAATACGGCAAAGCCTCGCGCAGCGTCAATATCATGGTCAAAGCCATCAACCGCGAGGTGGTGAACGATGCCATCGAACAAGCGCGCATGATCCTGCGCGCCGCACGCAATGTTCCACCCGGCGAGCCCGACGACTTCGATTACTTTTCCAACGATTCGGTGCTCAAGCAATTCAACGAGTTCACCTTTTACCTCCGCGTCGGCATCATGCTCGTCAGCTTCATCGCCTTGGTTGTCGCCGGCATCGGCATCATGAACATCATGCTCGTCTCCGTCACCGAACGCACGCGCGAGATCGGCATTCGCAAAGCCGTCGGTGCACAAAAGCGCGACATCCTCTCCCAATTCATCTTCGAAGCCGTCATCCTCTGTCAGATCGGAGGCATCTTCGGCATCCTCTTAGGCATCACTGCAGGCAACATCGTCAGCATCCTCATCAGCGCCCCTGTCATCATTCCCTGGGATTGGGTCGTGATCGGCTTCGTCACGTGCTCCACCGTCGGCATCATCTTCGGCGTTTACCCTGCGTGGAAAGCCTCTACGCTCGATCCCATCGAAGCCCTTCGTTACGAGTAACCACAACAGCGCCGTTCGTGCGCATCCTCATGATAAGTTGGGCGTTCCCCCCGCCTTCGCCTTGCCACCGGCG
>PSMW01000021.1:21778-53504 GCA_040290295.1 Ignavibacteria bacterium | reverse complement strand
TCCGCACCCAGATAGAATAGGAACAGCTTTCTCGGCACTCACTTCAGGAGCATCAACTTCATCACCTGCGCGAGCTTCATCGTGCCTGTTGCATCGGTTGCGGTGAAACGTGCAAGGTACAAGCCGCTCGCCACGCCGGCCGCGTTCCATTCCACCGACCGGAATCCTGCATCTTGAATCCCGTTGACCAGTTCCACCACTTTTCTCCCCAACGCATCGTACACCACGAGCGACACATGCACAGCTTCAGGCAAGTCATAACGAATCGTCGTTGTAGGATTAAAGGGATTGGGGACGTTCGTCTGCAGGCGGAAAGCACTCGCCCGTTCTCCTTCCGTCACGCCGGTCGGCTGGACGTGCGATACCACAATCGGCTCGCTGTAGTGGCTCGTCCCGTCCAAGTCAATTTGGCGTAGCCGATACGAGTAGGTCCCCCATGGGGCTTCTGCATACACCCAAGAATATTCCTGTGGAATCAGCGTCGTCCCTCGCCCCGGCACGACGCTGTTCGGTACGTCGCTGAATTGGTGCGAAACAGTGTCCGCGCGTTGTAGCATAAAGCCGTAGTTGTTCGTCTCCGAGAGGGTTCGCCAACGAAACTCGACATCCCTCGCTGACGGCAACGCCGATGCAGCGAACCCCGCGAGTTGCACAGGCAAAGGACCCTGCGTAAAGAGAACGGATGTTTTCGGATCACCTACGACAACGTCCATCCATGAAATCATCAGCGAAGCCATGAAGTAGCTTTCGGCAAGATTGTATCCGGACGTATAGCGATCGTACAAAATGTAGGCATGCGCCATGGCGTTGGAAAACGGTTCATACACATAGCCCTTCGCACCACTCACTCCTTCGGCAAGCAAGTCCACGATGAGCGATTGCCCGTACTGTGGCGGATCGTTGAACGATCGGCCGGAGGTGGAGACGTACGTCTCTGCAAGAGCGCCGGGCGCGTACGTATTGTTGGGGATCGCATGTTGCGTGTACAGGTGCTGGTAGTGATCATTGCTTCCCCAGCTCATGTAGCCCAGAAGATATTGGCGATTCGTTTGATAAACGGCTGTCGAATCTAACAAAACCGACCTTCCTTTTGTTGCAAGGATGTTGCGTGCGTACGTCATATAGGTATTCAACGGCGACGACCACGCCGGATCTTGATCGAGGAGGATCGCGACAGAAGCATCCACCGTGAGGTTCGGGCCGCTGCGGTCGATCAACTGATACACCTGCTCGACCGTGTAGGCATCGAGTCTGGTAACGAGGTACATGCCGAATGCGGCGCGAGAGAAATGCGCGTTCTGATTAAAGTAAGGGTTCATCTGCGGGCCTTCGCCCCCGATGAACTGTGAGCGACTGCCCAGCACCAACATCAACTCGCTTTCGACAGAGGCAGACGGCGAGCTTTGCGAAAACGTGGACCCACGATTCACTTTCAGCGGCACGCCTTTCGTCGTTACAAGATAATTCACCGCGTGCTGGAGATTATTGAGGATAAGCTGATCCTCTACCTGCGAGCGCAAGATGGTGAACATCGTACTGTCGATCTCCTCCGTCGTATCGACATGCACAGAGATCATATTCGAAGGCGGAATGTTGCGCTTCACTCTAAAGTAGTCGGCAATTGCCTGCGAAGCAGCACTGTTCGTGTTGACGATGACGGCAACGTCGTCGTACGACACTTGACAGCGCGTCGCGGCATTCAGGGTCAACGCGACAATGACACATGACAGCAGTTTGGACTTCATAGAATCTTCCTTCCTTACCACACAGAGCGTTTTCACCTCTGACCATCACCACACATGCCAAACGCACGGCATGCGTCGATCGCCCTGCGGCAACGATCATGCTTCAGACAAGCCTCTCTCCCCGCCGGTGATGGATCCACTCAAAGCGGCTTGCGCTGAAGCGGTCGTGATGTTTGGTTGATTGTAGAAATTACCGTCGCTTCATCTTCTGCACCTTCATTCATTCCTGAGCGGCAACATTATTGCAAGCGCAATCCTTTTTTGGCATATTGAAGTCGAAAAGATCGTTGACCCAAACCGCCTCGCTTGTCCTTACTCGCAGCGAGGCTCTTTTCTCTTCATTACATGGCACTTCAGGTCGTTGGTCTGTATCTGACCGAACAAAGCGCGCAAGCCCTCCTCCTTGGTCTGGAAGGCGGACGCCGGACGCTGCATGCAGTCACCGAATGGCAGAGCACGCTCTTTACGTACGCCGGGGACGATACGCCTGGTGTGGATGAGTTCGTCGAACATCTCTCGAATTTTCTCTCCGAGCATCAGCGATCCGCTCACATGATGGCTGTCGCGTTGGATACCTCCCTGCTGTTCGTCAACGCGCTCCCTGTGGATGACCCATCGGGAGACGAAGCAATTAGAGAACAGATTGTGTGGGAACTGAACGAGTATTTCCCGGGCTCGCCCGACAATACGTTCATCTCCGACTACCACGTGATGCTCAAGCCCGATTCTCGCTCCTACGACGAAGTACTCGCAGTATCCGTTCGGCGGGACGTGGTGCAGAAGCTCCGGCGCGCAGCAACACGCCTCAACCTGCGGCTCGGCGTGTTGGACGGCGATCAGTTCGGTGCCGAGACAGCATTCCACTTCAATCATCCCGAATGGGTGAAGAAGCACATTGCTCTGGTGGGTGTGAAGCACGATCGCATCGACCTGAGCATTCTGCGGCGCGGCGACATCGAAGCGTACGCATACGCATTCATCGCTACCGATCAAGATGTTGTGCAACAACTTTCCACGTTGATGCAACAACACGCACACGTGGATATGCTGATGCTCTTCGGCGAGCGAGTCGATCCAGAACTGCTTGCCGAGATCCGCGCCGGCATCTCTCTCCCGGTGGAGATCCTCAATCCTTTCAAGTCCGTCACGGTCTCGCCTACGTTGCGTCTCAAGAGCGATCCGACGATTCGAGCATTTCGCTATGCGGCTGCAGTCGGTGTTGCTTTGCGCCAGAAGTAGCCCACAAGCTCTCGAGTGGAAAATGCACATCGAATTACCTACTTTCTTTCAGCAATGCGAGTCATCAGCGGAAGCTACAAAGGGCGAATTCTCAAAACAGTAAAGGACTTGTCGGTACGTCCAGCCACCGATCGAGTCAAGCAAACGATTTTCGATGTTCTGACGCATCGTATGGATTTAGGAGGTGCGAGGGTGCTGGATTTGTTTGCCGGCAGCGGGAGCCTCGGCGTCGAGGCGTTGAGTCGCGGCGCCGCTCATGTCACCTTCGTGGAGACCAATCGCGACGCGGTTCGGTTCATCGAGAGAAATCTCCAGATGCTCGGCTGTATGGATCAGGCGGACGTCCTGCGCGAAGACGCGATGTGGTTTATCAAAGGATGTAAAGAAACTTACGACGTGATCTTCGCGGATCCTCCGTACGCCTTCGAGGAGACGGCTTCGATTCCGGAAGCGGTCTTCGGGTCGAGATTGCTGAAGCGGGGTGGCTACCTGCTTATCGAGCACGCGCGGCAGTTGGTGTTCACGTCCACTGCCTTGTATGCTGTCGGTCCCACGAAAAGGTTTGGGAGGACGGTCGTGACGTTCTTTCAAGATCCACAACCCATAGCGGATTCATGACACGAAGACCCATCGCGATCTATCCGGGTACGTTCGACCCGATTACCTACGGTCACATTGATGTGGTGCAACGCGCTGCTGTGCTTTTCCCGAAAGTGATTGTGCTTGTGGCGCGCAACCCATCGAAAACGCCCATCTTCACCGTCGAAGATCGCGTCGAGATGATCAAGGAAGTGTTTCAGCGCGACCGGCGAGTAACGATCGATGTGTTCGACGGCTTGTTGGTCGATTACGCACGCTCACATCATGCGAGCGTGTTGGTGCGCGGCCTGCGTGCAGTGTCGGATTTCGAGTACGAATTCCAAATGGCACTCACGAATCGGAAGCTCGATGCGGACATCGACACGGTGTTCTTGATGCCGCACGCACGGTATACGTACTTGAACTCGTCGATCGTCCGCGAAGTTGCCCGTCTGGGCGGCGACGTATCGGCATTCGTTCCGAACCACGTCCGACGCCGCCTCATCGAAAGATTCAAGCAACCCAAAGCTCGTTGACCGCAATGCAGATGCTCTCGACGAAACTCCGCGCAGTAGAAGAATCGCAAACGCTCCTTCTCGCGGCAAAAGCTAAACGCATGAAGGATGCTGGTGTGGACGTGGCAAATCTTACCGCGGGCGAGCCTGACTTTCCTACCCCACGACACGTGAAAGAGGCCGCGATCAAAGCGATCGAGGCGAACTTCACCAAGTACACACCCAATACAGGCACACCGGAACTGATCGACGCGATCATCCATAAATTTTCCCATGAGAACGGGCTACAGTTCGAACGAGACCAGATCGTCGTCTCCTCCGGCGCGAAACAATCCATCTTCAACATCCTCCAAGCAATCTGCAACAAGGGCGATGAAGTGGTGCTCTTCAGTCCCTACTGGGTAAGCTATCCCGAAATGATCAAGTTGGCCGACGCTGTTCCTGTGATCGTACCAACGAGGATCGAGGAGCACTTCCGCCCGAACATCCGGAAGCTCCGGCAAGCCATCAACGTAAAAACCAAGGCATTGATTCTCAATTCTCCTTCCAATCCCACAGGCGTTGCGTACACACGTAGCGAGTTCGAAGAGATCGCTGAGGTCGTTCGGCAGACCGGTATTTTCGTTATCAGCGATGAGATTTACGAGAAGGTGATCTACGACGGGGCCCGTGGCTTCAGCATCGGCTCTCTGAAGAGTATTCGGGATATGGTAGTAACCGTCAACGGTGTTTCGAAAGCGTATGCAATGACGGGCTGGCGCATCGGGTATGCAGGAGGACCCCGTGCCGTGATGGAAGCGGCAGCGAAGGTGCAAAGCCAAGTGACCTCAGCACCGAATTCGATCGCTCAAAAAGCCACGCTCGCTGCCCTCACCGGTTCGTTCAGAGACACACTGGCGATGGTCGAAGAATTTCAGCGGAGGAGAGATTTTGTGTATTCTGCGCTCACACGCATCCCGCATGTCGGCGTAACACTGCCTGACGGAGCGTTCTATTTCTTTTTCGATGTAAGTTCCTATCACGGCCGGTCGTTCAAAGGAAAGCACATTCGCAACTCGGCAGACATGGGTAGTTACCTCCTCGATGAGCACCACCTTGCAACCGTACCGGGTGTTGCGTTCGGAAACGATCGGTGCTTGCGCATTTCCTATGCATGCTCGATGACCGAGTTGGAAAAAGGCATGCAACGACTTGCACGAGGGCTTGCTGCTCTCGACTAACAGATATGTTCCACCATGAAGGGTTCTCGATATGCCGACGTATCATTATGTGTGTAAACACTGCAACCACGAGTTGGAAGAATTGCAGGCGATGAACGATCCCCCCCTGCTCCGCTGTCCCAAGTGCGGCACAGATGGTCTTGCCCGCACTGTCGGGACAGGGGCAGGCTTGATTTTCAAGGGGAGCGGATTCTACCTGACCGACTACGTGAAGAAAACCGATAGCGGTTCTTCATCGAGTACTTCGAAAGGTGGAGAGAACAAGGATGGGTCGGGGGAAAAGGGTAAGCCTTCTTCCTCGGCAGAAAAGAAATCCTCCACCACCTCGAAGAACTCCGACTAACACTCTCCTCCGAGCGGTACGCCTACAGGCAGCCGCTCGGTTCCCCCACGATTGTCATTCCTCTTCACCATCTCGCGGCAACGATCGCCATCGGTAGATTCGAATTCCACCCATCGCTTCTCCACGACGCTCACACGACATCCAGGTAAAAATACCGCGTTTGCGGTATGCAATCCGGATTGAGAGGAGATATATTGGAAAAGAAGAATTTCGATGGAGATCCCCATGCGCATCAGGTTTGTGCCGACATCGCTCCCGGTACGCGAGCAGATTCTGCTGAGCATCATACTCGATTTGGAAATCTGGCTTCAACAGTGGTGTGTCCCTATAAGGAGCAAGCTCCTTTTCGAGGAGTGTCTTGTCTGCAAGCAATAATATCCTCCACCGACGGCAGGAGATGCAGGCGAGCAGGTACGAACATGCGCCGTCGGTGGCCAATTGTTTCATCAATTAACCTCACAAAAGTCCATCCATGGTGCCAAACGATCCGAAAGGTTCTCGCAAGCGCGTAACGAAAGAGGCGACGGCGATGACCCGTCAACGCGTTCGGTTCGTCTATACCGGAAACTCAAGTCTTACGGTGACCGGTATCGTCTCGGGAAAACGCTACACGTTTACACGTCCGGGAGATGTGGTAGAGGTGGATGAGCGGGATCGTGTTATGCTTCTTGCCATGCCGAGCTTGAAGCGGTTGTGAACGCAAAGCGAGGCGATCAATCACGTAGGAGAAAATGCTGAAGCCACTCCTTGCCGCCGCTGCCCTTGTGGCAGCGATCATTACAGGAAGATGCCTCAACCGACCGAGACGCGTGCAGGTTCCTTCTGCCGGCGACGCATCGAGCGAATCATGTGAGGAAGAGCGCCGATACGATACCGACGATTTGCTGATGCGGTAGTTTCATCGTGCTGCGCGTTGTACAACGCGTAGCGATCGGTCGATCTGTTGGCGCGTGAGCGCTTGATGGATAGGAATCTCTAAGAGCCGTGCCGAAAGTTCTCGTGTCCGTTTGTATTGTTCGTGGAATGGCGATTCAGGCCAGCCCGCGCCGGACATGGTACCGTTCTCGAACAATTCTTGACGCAGCCGGTCGCGCTGACCGTTCTTGACCAGAAAAGGAAAACTGTACGGTGTGCAACCGTCAGTGAGGCCGTCGTGTAGCGGTTCGAGAGCGCTCCCACGCGGAAAACGCTCGGCGACATACATGAAGTTTTCCCTCCGCCTCCTGACGACCTTTTCAACATCCACAAAATTCAATCGCCATTCGGTGAACGCCGATGGTCGCTTCACGTGCAGCACCTGCCGAGGCGTGCTCCAATCCATGTAGCCAACAGGATCAGGGCGAACAATATGCAGCGGATCAGTGCCGGCGGTCAATCGAACATAGACATACTTTGCGCGCTGCCCGAGATACTTCTGGAGCGAAAAGCAACTGCGCACTTGCCACTCGTAGTGCGGCCTGAAGTCGCTGAACGGTTCCGCCAATCGCAGGAAGCCGCCTTCGGAATACAGAAACATTTTGCGCATGCTGAAGACCGCAAAATCGCCGTACGTGCCGAGATGGCGCCCGTCGTGTGTTGCCCCGATGGAGAGCGCACAGTCCTCAATAAGCAGGACATTCCGTTTGCGTGTCAGTTCCCTCATCTCGCCGATCCGATAGGGAAAGCCAAAGTAGTGGACATGAAAGACGGCGAGGGTGTTCTCATCGATGAGTTGTTCGACTTCTGCGAGATCGAACACGCATTTGTCGAACACTTCGTAGAACTTGACATCATATCCAGCAGCGAGCGCTGTTCGATACAGCTTTGCAGGAATGTAGGCTGGTAAAACGATATTCGGACGCTGGCGAGTCTTGCGTTGAGCGATATACTCGAGTGCGTCCTTCATGGCGTTGCTGGCGTTCGCATAGAGGTGGGCGGTTCCACCAAGTAACTGTAGATATTCCGAAAAGGTCATCTTATGCTCGGGGGATGTGAAGAATGTCGTTGGCTATTTATTCTCCGATTGCCCATTGAGTTTTGGGCGTACATTTGTTGCGCGCTCAGGCGCTTTCGCTTTCATCAGTCCATCGACAAGATTTTGCCTCACACGGGTGGCGATGTGGCGGAGCGTCGGGGCAGAAAGAATGCCCTTCTCCCGCACAACCGCACGCAAGAGCAGCCATTCCTTGCCTGCTCGTCGTCGCAACGAGCGGATAAGCAGGTCGATCTTGTGTCGCAGTTCAGGCTTGAACGAGTGTGGGTTGTACATGAGAACTGTCCAATTGGGAACGTCCTTCGCGTCCAACTCGTACTTGTACGGTTCGGTGCCGCGCATGAAGTCGCACACTTTCTTACCCAGCTTTACTGCCTCTTCCATGCAGAACGCGGTCAACACGCGTCCCGGTGAGTACTTGAACACGTCGCTGCGGTTGGCGTTGCCAGTCAGATACACCGCCAAATCATCCCGGAACACGAAGCAGTACAACGTTGCTGCACGCTCGCCGTTGGCGTTCATGAAAGCAAGGAACAACCATCCTCGCCGGGCAAAACGCTGGACCACATCACGATGGAATCGCGCGATACTCGAATCGGCGAACACGCCACTGTGCCCATCGTTGCGCCATTTCATCTGATGCATCTGGATAAACTCCTCGATGCCCCGCTGCGCGTCTTCTTCTCGCGTCACCACTTCGTACTCGACGGCAAAATTCTTGTGGAGGTTACGCTGGCGGCGACGAATCTCCCGCCGGTTGTCGATCTTGAACGATGCAAGTGTCTCCTCCCATGTTTCTTTAAGGAGTGTGCGAGGGCAATACTCGTTGATGAAGTGCGTGCCGCGGAGCCCGCGCCGACTGAGCGCTTCGTACAGGAGTTGATGGTTGGGGAGGCGGTCGGTCATATCTTGCAAGTCGATCACGTCGAAGAGGTCGCGGTGCTCAGCGAGATAGTCCGCTACACAGTCCGCGCATGCCACTTCTTTCCCTCGCGCGAAGAGCGCATCCACATAATCCGACGGACCGGTGCCTATAAAGGCAAGACGTTTGTAGGAAAGCACGCCAAGCGTCCGAACGCGTTCGATGAAGAACGGAGCGATACCGATCAGGTCCTCTCCGTCGTTGACCAAGAGGATATGGAGGGAAGCCGAAGGGTTCCTCTCACCGAAATGCCGCCACCACGTCCGCTGCCATTCGAAGGATTGAAAAACGGAAACATCGGACAACTCCAGTAACCGATGCCACTCGGCTTCGAGCGCGTCGAACGCCGATGGTTCACGTACGACACGCACTGAAGCTGTTGGCGTTTCCGTTTCGTGTAAATGCATAATCCCCTGTACGTATTCCACTGCTGTTATGTTCCCAGAAGGAACTCGCTCTGAAACGGATGGTGGTTTCCGAAAAGTTTTTTCGCCAAGCTCACTCCCCACATGAAGGCTTTCTTTCCCCCCGAGAGCATCCACCGAAGATAAAGCACATCAGCATTATTCTCGATGAGCATCCGCCGAATCTCGAACAGATCGCCATAAAAATCTAACGGACCCGAATGGGTTGCAAACGCGCACTGATAGCCTGCCTCGCGCACCACTCTCTTCACGAGCGCATCGACGTCACCGTAGGGGTACACCATCGCTTCGACCTTCTTCCCCAAAAGATCCTCGATGGTCTCCTTGGAGCGCACCACTTCGACCATCAACTGATCGTCGTTCAAACTCGGCAACGATTTATGACCATAAGAATGCGAGGCGAACTCGATACCGTGTGCAGCCATCTCACGAATGTGCTGCGGTGTCATCAGCGGTGCTTCGACAATGCCCTTCACAGCATCCCACGAGTTGGTACGCACGCGCGGATCGGCAACGAGCGAAATCAATGCCGTGAAGCCGAACTCTTGCAGGATTGGAAATGCCACCTGATAGTTGTTCAAGTACCCATCGTCGAACGTTAAGAGTACAGGCTTCCTTGCGTCTTGGCTGTTCCAGCTTTGGCCAAGCAACTCGCTGATGCGCGGGGTCGAGAACCCATGCTCTGCCATGTAGTGCAACTGCCGCCGAAACGTCGATGCGCTTACAATAAACTCCGATGGCTCGAACGTTCCGTCTTCACACACCTGATGGTACATCAATACCGGAATGGCTTTCATTGGTCCACCCATAGGACATGATTCTTCCGCTCGACTCCCCTGCGAGCGGCGTTCAACCGATGGTTCATGGATCGTTACGTGTCCACTTGCGCGTCAATTGAATGTGAAGCAGACTTGGCTGAACATAGTATGGGGGACAAGAATGTTCGTGCTCATGGCACAGAGCTGACGTTGGAGACACAAGCGTATGCGAGTACACCATACGCATTGTAGCTCACTTCAATAATTGCACAAGAAACGGGCTTGCTTTTCGAACTACACAGCTACTTCGACCGGCTTTCCCGTCTTCATCATCGTGATGAAATTGCTGAACAGATAGTCGCTGTCATGTGGTCCCGGTGACGCTTCCGGGTGGTATTGAACAGAAAAGACAGGAAGATATTTATGCTGAAAGCCTTCGTTCGTTCCATCATTCAAATTCACATGTGTTACTTCCAGCGTTTGACTATCGAGCGTGGAAGGGTCCACAGCAAAGCCATGATTCTGCGATGTAATTTCGATTTTCTGAGTCAGAAGATTCTTGACGGGATGATTGCCGCCGCGGTGACCGAACTTGAGCTTGAAAGTGCGTGCTTCGAATGCCAGCGCAAGAAGCTGATGCCCAAGGCAAATGCCGAAGATCGGCGCTTTGCCGATAAGCAGTTTCAGATTCTCGATCGCTTTGCGAACCGCCGCTGGATCGCCGGGACCATTGGAAACAAAGATGCCGTCGGGATTCATTGCTAGCACTTCGTCGGCAGGATAAAGTGCCGGCACCACCGTGACATCGCACCCGTAGCCGGTAAGTCGTCGGAGAATGTTTTGTTTGATGCCGCAATCGTATGCAACAACCCTGAATCGCTTGCCGTTGGTTGTTTCATTCACCAACGGTCTGAGCACGAAAGGCGTTTTATCAACATCGTCCCATTTGTACGGCTCCTTGCACGAGACGACATGCGTGAGGTCGAGCCCCAACATCTCCGGCGCCCCGCGTACTTTCATCAGCAAGCGTCGGTCATCCAAATCTTCGGTGGAGAGGATGCCGCGCATTGCACCTTGCGTGCGCAGCATCTTCGTGATCATGCGCGTATCGATGCCTTGGATGGCAACAATACCGTGCCGCTTGAGCCATGATCCAAGGCTCTCCGTTGCGCGAAAATTGCTCGGATAGTCGATATACTCGCGGACGACCACACCGGCAACGTGCGGCTTCGAGGACTCGACATCGTCACCATTGATGCCGTAGTTACCGATCATCGGATAGGTCATCGTGACGATCTGTCCGGAGTAGGAAGGATCGGTGAAGATTTCTTGATAGCCGGAGAGACTGGTGTTGAAAACGACCTCCCCCGTTGTTTCTCCCTCTGCTCCGAACGATTCTCCGGTAAGAACTGTGCCGTTCTCGAATGCGAGCTTTGCTTTCATCGTGGCACAATATAGCAAAGTGACGACATGGATACAAGAATGAGAATCACAACATTCAGTCGCACACGCCGACCGGGTGCCACGCTGAATTACCTACCGTTTGAACCCGAAAACCGCCGGACCCTTTTGGGCGGAAAATGTCCTGCGCAACGCTCCCGCGTTCGTGTAAATTTTCACATCCCCGTTGCCCGAAAATTCCCGTACATCGGAAACATAAATCTCCCTCGCCACATCATCGTACCCCAAACCATAATAGGTACCGGTAATGAAATTGAGTGCGACCGTCTTCGAACTCACGGAAATCCTATGGACGGGTCCACCGAAGAAACTCCCACTCGTTGTCCCCAGAACATAGGCGTAACCATCCTGCGACATCACAATGGAACCCCACAGGTTCTCCGTAAATCTAATCGAATCCGTCTTCGTAAGAGTCGTAGGATCGACGACGAATATCTTCCCTTTTGTCGGCGAAGGAGCAAAGGCATTGCCCGTGCAAACGACCCACACTTTTCCATCGGAGGCGACCGCCGCCCCTGTCGGTCCATCGGCAACGCGTATCGTCGCCACTGCACGCAACGTGGTTGCATCCACAACCGTCACGGTGCTATCGCTGCCGTATCCCGAGTTGCAGATGAAGACCTTGTTGCCGCTCAACGCCATCCCTTGTGGATTGGCGCCAACCAAGATCGAATCTATCAACGCAAGAGAACTGAGATTCAGCACGTACACCGAGCTGCTGAACAAGCGCGTTACATAGAGCCGGCTTCGTACCGAATCGATGAGCAGATCGTGCACCGCTGAGCCGGGGAAGCTGACTTCCAATTCCTTCCGATGGGTAGAAAGATTCATCACAATCAGATTGCGAGAACCGCTCATGACGATGTAGGCTTTGCCGTTGTAGAACTTCATGTCGTCCCCTACATTCCCTAAGTGCGAGCCGTTGTTTGCCGCCTCGTACACATCGCGATAGACGGTGTCCTTTTCGACGTCATAAACCGTCAATCGAGCGCCGGTCGGATCGGAGAAGTCTCCCTCATTCAACACATAGACCGCCTTGACAACCGGCTGCACAATAAGTCCATCAGGAGGAGTAACAGGATCCTTCTTGCACGCTGCTACAACGAGCAGAAGAAGAACGGCAAGGTATACACGAGAGTGCATGGTGGACTCCTTGAAGATTGAGTGATGTATAAATTAGAATGTTATGTTGCACGCCGCGCGATACGAACGCAGCGGCATGGGATATCCCGGAACGCTTTGATACTCTTTGTCGAACACATTGTTCACATCGAATCGCACATCGACCGCAAGCCCTGCGATTGCCAGACCAAGACGAAGATTCATCTCGGCGACAGCATACGATGGAAGAAACTTCTGATTGTCTTCGGACGTATAGCGAAACCCGACATAGGCAACCGAGAGCGCGGCGCCCACTTCCCGAAAAACACCATCACCCAGAGCGCAACGATACGCAGCAGTGTACTGCGCTGCTTCTTGAGGAATGTAGATGAGATGTGCGTGTGGATTGCGGTCGGACGGTGAATCCGCTTCGGTCTTGCGAGCGGCGAGCGATGTGTAATTGATCCCGACCGACAATTGCTCCTCGAAAAACAGCCAGCGATAGGTGAGTTCGACGCCGTTTGTACGAACGCGGCGAACGTTTCTCGGCGTGACACCGAAACCTCCGGCAGAAACCCACACGATGCGATCTCGCATCGCTATGTCGAAATAGGAAACCTGCAACAAATGTCTTCCGAACAGCGACACCGCTAGGTCAAGTCCGACATCGACGCTGGTGGAGCGTTCCGGTTGAAGCCGCGGGTTTCCGATGCCGCCACCGCCAGCGTACGACAACTCATTGAATGTCGGCGCCCGAAAGTTGCGGCTCACGCTCGCTCGAAGTGTAGGACTCACCACGCCGCCAATTCCCCGAAACGTGCACACGGCACCAAGCTGGGGGCTAAAATTCGTCAACGTTTCCGTACCGGTTCGTATCGCATCGAATCGGAGCGCGGGGTAGAGCCAAACGCCCGAAAGCAAATTGCTTGGGGCAATCATACGCTGCTGCCCCGCAACATACAACGCCGACGTCACGCGTCGCAGATCGGACGCAAGAACGTTTCCCCTACCTGCGGTGTGTGCGAACTCGCCCCCCAGCGCAACACGCGTTGCTTCACCCAACGCGTAAAGCACACCCGGCTCGATGCGGTAATCGAGAATCTTGGAGAAGTTATCGAGCGCAGACGCACCGATGATGAAGGCCCTGTCTTCGTACCGCTGATAGGAGTAGTGGAACTGCATGCCGAGATGATATCCCAACGGCACATTCTCCGATTTCACCATCAGTTGTAGGAGATGGTCGTCGTCGTTTTGTCTTGCCACACTCACACTGGCTGGCCCCACCACCGGTCCGCCGACTCCTCGCTTGGAAGTGAACGTCCGTCCGAACAGCGAAAGATGCAGGCGCTCGTCGAACTGCACGTCGGTTCGGAGCGTGCCGACTCGACTGGTAAAGTCGGCGTTTTGCCGGACAAGCTCGAAGCGTTGCTCGCCATTGCGAAAGAGAAACGGATAGTTCTCGTCGCCACGTTCATCACGATACGTTGCGTGAGCACTCAACGCGTCTGTCACCTTCCCGCCGACACCGATCGAGTAACGTCGATAGCCGAACGAACCGACGCTGCTGGTTACGGTCACATGTTCGTCGCCTGGGGCGGTGGTCACGGCATTCACGATGCCGGCAACCGCATCCGCACCGAAACTCGCTGATTGCCCGCCGCGCAGAACTTCCAGCCGCTCGACCTCATCGATCCCTATCAGTCCAAGATCGACAAGTCCGTTCTGGACATTACTGATCCTCATGCCATTGAGCAGCACGACAGTGTGCTCAGCACCGAGTCCACGTTGCGCAATGGTCTTGAGTCCCGAAACGCCGCCGTAGTTCTTGATGAAGATGCCGGGAAGTGAAGACAGCGCTTCGGCAAGCGACACTGCGTTCGTGCGCGCAAGGTCCGCTTTCCCAGCGACCGACACGGGCAAAGCAGAGAGCGCCGCGGTGTGCGGCACCCGAGTGCCGGTGACGAGAATCTCATCGAGCGTGTACGCCTCCGAAGCGACCGAATCGGCGAGCCTGCGAACTGCGACGCCCGTCGAGTCGTACGGCTCATCGATGGACAAGCGGATGGATGCAAACGACTCCATCACCGCTGCCAACACGAGGAGGATGTATGAAACGACAATCATGTGCAAATAAAAAACCCCGTCCTTCGCGAGAGAAAGACGGGGTACAAACACTGATGCTGCACCGTGTGCGATCCCGAATCTTCCCGCGAAGATTGTTGAGGACAACGATCTTGGTAGGTCTCCTGGCTTACGGCATGGACCGCATTGCCTGTCTTCCCACCTCGATTGACTCGAAGCAGTGACCGACAAACCGACACCGTTTACAGTTGCGGGGCAGCTTCCGCTTTGTTCAAGCTCGAACGCACGGAATTCCCTTTTTCATCTCGACGCTGATTGTCGAGACACCAAGACCGATATTGAGAAAGAGCAAACTGCTGGCACCAATATATGCTGTTGCGCCTCTAAAGTCAAGAGCCTGCCGGCTCTCACCACGAGTAACGGATAGTGTACGTGACGATCTTCTCACCATCCTTCGCGATCGAAATCGGAAACCTGATCGTAGAATGATCCACCTTCTCCCACTCGGCGTTCGTCTTCACGATCTCCCACTGACTCCACCGCCACGGATGATCGTACACGAGCACCTGCACAGATTCATTCTTGTGATTGCGGACTTTGATCTCGATCGTCTCTTCGACAACTCGCCCGCTCGCGATCGTCCTGAAGTCCTTTTGAACACGCTCGCCGACAAGATCGAATGCATTGCCGAGATACAAGCGTAGTTCCTCATCCTTCGGTGTGTGGTCGATCTCATCCTCTCCGATGAATTGCTCTTTGCCATCCTCATCCCGTTTGTACACGCGCACCTTGCCTTTCGGCAAAGCAATCCCCAATCCCGATTTCTCGTCGTTCCTGAACGTCACGAAGACGCCCACCTTCGGATTGGATTGCTGGCCGAGGCTACTCTGCGTGCGATACGACGTGTTGAACAACATGGAGCGCCATTGGTCGGCAAGGCCGTCGTAGATGAACACCTTCTTGGCGTTGACATTCTTGCTGGATGTGAGTTCGATCTGTTTGGTTTCGTTGTTCACCAGATCGGTCTTCCGCTGCAAGGAGTAGAGTTTGTACTCGAAGAGTTCCGTTTGTTTGAATTGGGGTTGGTCCGCTTTGCTGGCGGCTGCGTACCCTTGGATGGCCTCTTCCGACGCGAACCTTTGACGGACGATGTTCACATCCCCAGCAACGAGTTTCAAACCGGCGTTCTTGAATGTCGCCCCCGAATTGTTCGTGAGCGTCACCCAGCCGGTGAGGTCGAGCCGAGCGTCGTTCTTGTCCAACACCGCGACGTAGTTGCAGTTCCACGAAAGCTGGCCCGCCAAGTAACTCAACTCCGTTTTGTGCACACCTTCTTTTGTGTTGGAGATGAGCCATTGAAGTTGCGGACGAAGAATCAGCCCTTCGGGCAGACTCGGCAGCACCACGCGACCGGCGGGATTGACTTCGATCTTTCCGTTGATCTCGGCGACCATTGCGCCGCCTAAGGGAATGCCGTAAGCTGAGGGCAGGCCGGACGCTAACAATGTGCCGACAACCGTGTACTCCTTTTTCGTCGCCTCATCCAGTCGAACGAATTCGATCTGCTTGCCGATGTACTTTTCAAGCAACTTTGCTTGACTCACCAAATCGAATTGGTAGTTCTGTTCGAGAACCTTCACCGCTGTTGCATCCGTGAGGCTGACGAAATGGACGGACGTTCCATCGATGGTCGAAGGAATATCGGGAACGACCACTTTGCTGATCCCACGACTGAAGGTAACAACACGCTCTTCACGGATGAGCGATAGGTTTTGGTTGTAGATGGTAAGATCGACCGACGTACGTTCGCCGGCAGGTCTCGGTTGGCCGAAAAGGCTCGTCGCAACGCACACCACGATGGCGATGGCTCGTGTTGTTTTCATGATTAGCTCCTCGAAGGGTTGGCGAGTTTGGAAAAGTGACTGTGCAATTGTCGATTCAACTACAACATGATCATGACGGCGCTTCAGCCTTACCACCGTGTACACTCTCAGGGCAAGAATTGCTATCTTGAAGCGTTCACCTCACGTCAATGTATGATATAAACTGTTGAAAGGTAAATGGCAGCGTCCCTGCTCTTCTTGCATACCGATGCGAAGATTCTCGACCTCATCCGTCAAGGAGACGACAAAGGATTGGCGATGTTGTACCAAGCCAATCGCAAGCCGATCCGGGCGTATGTTCTTCGCAATAACGGGACGGTGGATGATGCCGAAGACCTGCTCCAAGAAGCACTCATCGTGCTGTGGGAACGCGTGCGAACCAATCGCTTCGAGTACCGGGCGCGCCTCAGCACGTTCATCTACGCAACAGTCAAGAACATGTGGCGACGGCGCCTTGCGCGGGCACGCCGCGAGTCCCCAGCCGATATCGAGGCGGATACTGGAAGGATCGAGGAGGCCAACGCACTGGACATCATGATCGAGAGTGAAGATGCTCGCCGAGTTCACGAGGCGCTGCTCGCACTCGGCGAGCCGTGCCGTACACTGCTGATTCTTTTTTATTGGGAAGAACAGTCAATGGAACACATCGCAGCCGCACTCAACTTCGCGAATGCCGATACTGCCAAAGCAAAGAAGTATCAATGCAAGAAGGCACTGCAAAAAATTCTCAGTAGTAATGCGTGATGGATGCCGAAGAGCGACATTGGACCGACAATCCCGAACTACTCGAACGTTTCGTGCTGAACGTTCTCGATCCCGCAGAACGAAACGAACTGGAGGATCACCTTCGCATCTGCGAAGTATGCAAGCGGGCGGTGCGAAGGGAATTGATTCTGATCGCTGGCATCCGTCGCAGCGGACGTGAACGATTCAAGCACGAGTTGAAGAAGCGTTTACCGGCAAAGGAGCAACGACCGATTGCTTGGCGAGCCATCCTTGCTGCCGCTGCCGTTGTTCTCATTGTTCTGAGCGTCGGTATTCTCCATCAGTGGCTCGATAGCGCGAAGCACGACAAGCCCCCATACACGCCCGAACAACCGCTCGCAAGCACCGAAGCGCTCAACAGCGAGGCTCCTCAAGTTTCTGCATCTCAAGAATCTCAAGCAACGAACAAAGCAGAGAAGCCGAGTGCCCCATCCCCGATCCGACGTTCGACAACAGGAAGACTGAGCATCCCCGAAGTAGCAGTGAAAGCCGAACGCCCGGCCTCCACGGGCGCCATGCAGTCTTCTGCTGCTCGCATTGCGCAGGATCAGGAAGTGGCGCCGGAAACCCTTTTGCTTGCCGGTTCACTGATGGCAATCGACCAGGCAGACGTGCAACCATCCGCTGCGGCGGATGAACCGGCTGCGCTCCACCTCAACAAGACCTTGTCAACGCCAAGCGTACTTGCTCCTACTATTCTCGTCCGACAAGCTCTCGTCGAGCAGACGACACGCGCTGAGGAGAGCAAAGAAGATACATCCCTTTTTGTACCGACACGCTTCGAACGCCGGAACGATACGCTCATCGTGACGCTCCTTCTTCCGGCGCTTGTTGATTCTTCCGCCATCGCTGCTGCTCATGTGGCGATACCGACAGCCGACTCACTCATCATCATGCTGCCGGATCGACGTATCGGCTATCGCTTGCCGCCCTCGTGGACATCCTCGAAGGACCATCGTCGCCACGGGCGGTGAGGATTGTTTCTTCGCTGAGACGTTGGTATATTCCTGCAACCTTCAACTCACCCTCGATGAAAAGGAACGGCTATGAAGACCGAGTGGTTGGCAGTGTTCAAACAGGGGGGACCTTACGAAGCACATCTCACACGCGGGTGGACGGGATTTCTCGCGTTCGTCGATAAGTACTCGATTATTGTTGCCGGCGTCGTCATCTATCTCTACTTCCTGCTCAGCTCCTTCAACTACCTGCGAAGCCGGGAATCGATGACGGGTTTCCTCGATTTCATCCTCCAATTCGATTCGATGATCTTGTTGTGGGTCATCGCTGCCGTGGTAATTCAATTGCAAAAGTATCGCAAGCAGATGCGCGAGCAGGAGGAGTATCGTCAAAAGGTGCAACTGGAATTCGACCGCCAGCGAACGAAACTGCAGGTGGTGGACGAAATCACATCGCTTCTGCAAGACAACATCAACAATCCTCTCGCGATCATTTCAATCAGCGCTCAGGATCTTCATCGGAAGCACGAGGGGGATGCGGAGACCAACGGCTGGCTCGATCGCATCAACGCTGCACTGCAACGTGTACACACTACGATCAACGACATCAAAGCCTATCAAACACAGAAAATGGTACAAGAATTCATGGGCGCCGTTGACGGGACACCGCCTGAGCCGGTGGATGTCTTGACGCGCCTGAAAGAAATCGCTAAGGCGAAGGACAAGATCAACACGACAGCCAACACGCCTGCTCTATCCGCCGAAAGCCAGCAATCGTAGTCGGCTCAAGAAGAGGCATCCGACGCTACGATGCTAAGCAATCCGGTAGATAAAACTTGCCTGCAAGCCATGAATCACCTCCTTTACGGAAGGAACGCCGACGAACGGATCGTCGCCGTTCATCAGCAAGATGAACGAACGATGCGAGTGTATTTCCGCGAACACGATCATGTCCGTTTCGAGGACGTCGCGTTCTTCCCTTTTTTCTTTCTTGCCAACAAGACGTTGCTCGAAGGATTCCCTCACAAACATTGGCTCAAACAATTGGAGGGAACCGGATACTATCAGTATGTGTGTGCGTTCCACCAATGGCGAACCATGTGGGAAGCAGTCCGGTTCATTGTTGAGCGACACGGGAGACTGCACGGCGCACCGACAGAGTCATACACGCAGGTAGAAGAAATTCTTCTCTACCCAGATCCTGTGACGCAGTATTTGATGCAGAGCGGTCGGACATTGTTCAAAGGGATGACGTTCGAGGACGTGTACCGCATGCAGTTGGATATCGAGACGTATTCAGGCGGTTCGCACCGATTCAGCAACGCGCAGCGTTCGAGCGACCGCATCATTCTTATCGCCCTTTCCGATAACAGAGGATGGCAACACGTCATCGACGGGCGAAAGAAGAGCGAGCAGGAGATGTTGGAGGAACTCGTTCGGCTCATCAGAGAGAAGGACCCCGATGTTATCGAAGGACACAACATCTTCAATTTCGATCTGCCGTACATTCTCCAGCGATGCGAAATGCACCAGAGGCCCTTCGCGATCGGGCGGGATGGAAGTACGCCCCGTCGGTTCGAAACGCGCGCCTCATACGCCGACCGCACGTTTGAATACACCGCCGTCGATGTTGCGGGACGCCACGTGATCGATACGATGCTGCTGCTCCAGAGCTACGACATGACGAAGCGCAATATGGAAAGCTACGGTTTGAAATATGCAGCAGTGTACTTCGGCATCTCCTCGCCCGACCGAACATACCTCCGTGGCGATAAGATTGCGTGGTACTGGAACAACGACCCGAAGACGCTGATCGCGTATGCATTGGATGACGTGACGGAAACGCGAAAACTGAGTGAACGGCTCTCGGGAGCTGCATTTTACCTCACACAGATGGTGCCCTCCAGCTATGGTCAAGTGGCTCGCATGGGAGCGGCAGCAAAGATCGAAGCGCTCTTGGTCCGAGAGTACTTACGAGCAAGGCATGCGCTCCCCAAGCCGAGTGTCGGCGTACAAACAACGGGTGGATACACGGATATCTTCGTCACGGGCATCGTGGGACCGGTTCTGCACATCGATGTCGAATCGCTGTATCCCTCGATCATGATCAACAACGCTATCCGTCCGGCATCCGATGTTCTGGACGTCTTCCACACCTTGCTGAGCGTTCTCACGAAGAGACGCCTCGAACTCAAACGCTCGATGCAACAAACGACGGACGAAGGAGAACGTTCGCGCATGGATGCGATGCAATCGGCGCTCAAGATTCTCATCAACGCATTCTACGGATACTTGGGCTATGCACGCGGCTTGTTCAATGATTTTGAACGAGCGGACGAAGTCACGACAACAGGTCAGGCGCTGTTGCGAAAGATGATAACGTTCATCGAAGCGGAAGCAGGAACAGTGATCGAAGTGGACACCGACGGCATCTACTTCGTTCCGCCGCCAGCGGTGACGAGCCGAGACGTTGAGCAGCGCTTCATCGAGAGGCTTGCTTCCTTGATGCCGGAAGGAATATCACTTGCACTTGATGGCCGCTATAAGAAGATGCTGAGCTATAAGATGAAGAATTACGCGCTCCTCGAATATGACGACACCTTGCGCATCAAAGGATCGTCCCTTATATCTCGCAGCATCGAACGCTTCGGCAGAGAGTACCTCCGTCGGTGCATCGAGTGTCTGTTGCGGGAAGATTTCGAAGGTCTCCATCGGGCGTACGTGCACGCGCGCACCATCATCCTCGAGCACCGATGGGGTGTGAAGGAGTTTGCCAGAACAGAAACGTTGAAGGATTCCATTGCCGATTATGAACGAGCCGTCAGCACCGAACGCCGTAACCGCAGTGCTGCGTACGAGATAGCAAAAGCTACGGGCAGAGCATACAAACCCGGCGATAGAGTATCGTATTACATCACCGGCAACGACGCGAACGTCAAGACGTTCGAGCACTGCAAGCCCGCCTCTGAATGGAACCCTGCTTTTCCTGATGAGAACACCGCATATTACCTTCGGCGTTTGGATGAGTTTTCCGAGAAGTTTAGGGAGTTTTTCGAACCGAAGGATTTTCGAAACATCTTTTCACCGAGCGATCTGTTTCCTTTTTCGGCCGCAGGGATTCGCATGGTGAAGAGGACGACGAGCCTTCAACAGCTTGCGGCATGGGGGGGAAGCGAAGATCCTGTTGAACGAGCAATCAACGAGGAAGAAGAGTAACAGGTATTGCTGCATGTTGCGTTTGAAATTCCTGTTTACTAATATACGCCCACAGTTCACGCAACACCACGACTGTTTTCGTAAGAAGGTTGTACAGCTTGGAAGAGATGGACGGCAGCGAGCGGCGCTGAGCCGAAACAGTGGCCACACTGCACGGTGCTCGTAAGGTGGTAGCCGTGCTGCAGGGTCAAGCGGTGTTACACTATGTTCCACAACCAAAGGTTACTCGCTTATGGAAAAGGGTACCGTGAAGTGGTTCAACAACGCAAAGGGCTACGGCTTCATCAAGCGAGAAAGTGGCGAAGACCTCTTCGTGCACTTCAAATCCATCGTTGGTGAAGGCTACAGAACTCTCCGAGAGGGAGAGACGGTCCAGTTCGAGGTTGAACAAGGTGCCAAGGGACTGCAAGCGGTGAAGGTCACAAGAGCATCATCGTAAGATTGGCTGCCGCTAAGACTCTTGCCTCGCAGGGATGTGTTGAATCCTTTCTCGTCTTCGAGAAGGGATTTTGCTTTTCGTGAGGAGGGGATTAGTTGGAGCGGTGTTCGGCGACCCACCGCTTGACATATTCGACAATTTCCTTCGTGGAGGCACCCGGAGTGAACAATTTGCCGACGCCCATCTTCTTCAACTCCTCAATATCTTGTTGGGGAATGATGCCTCCCCCAAACAAAAGGACATCAGTAAGGCCTTTGTCTTTGAGAAGGGAGATAATCTTGGGGAACACCGTCATGTGCGCCCCGCTGAGGATGCTGATGCCGATAGCATCAACGTCTTCTTGAAGAGCTGCTTCGACAATCATGTCAGGAGTTTTCCGAAGCCCCGTGTAGATTACTTCCATGCCCGCATCGCGCAATGCGGCAGCAACCACCTTGGCCCCCCGATCATGACCGTCCAGTCCTACTTTTGCTACGAGCACTCTGATTTTGCGAGCCATACGTTCAATCCAAATGATGAATCAAATGATGTTGAAACTCTTGGAGCGTTGTGTAAAACTTCGCCAGGGGGAAGCCGACAACATTGTACCAACACCCTTCGATGCGTGTAACGAACACCGCCCCGTAGTCATCCTGTATCCCGTATGCTCCTGCCTTATCCATCGGCGAGCCGCTTTCGATGTATTCCCAGATCTCTTCATCGGGTAACGATCGGAATGTCACGCGTGTTTCTTCGTAGGCTGCCGTCCACTTACCCGAAGGCCGATCAACGAGGGCAAACGCTGTGATAACATCATGCGTTCTGCCACTCAGCATACGCAACATGCGGTGCGCGTCGCTCTTGTCCAGCGGCTTACCGAGCATCTGCCCATCCAGCACAACGATGGTATCGGCACCGATGATGATGCCGTTCTCGACTTCGGGTTCCACCGACCTTGCTTTCCGCATCGAAAGGCGTAGGGCATTTCGTGCGGGGGATTCCTCTTCATCGAACACTTCTTCAATGTCAACCGCTACAATAATCGGCTGGATGCCGATTTGTTGAAGCAGAGTTGCGCGTCTTGGCGACTTCGAGGCCAGCACTACAGGTTTGATGAGGTCCATGCACTCACTCTTACGTAAAGAAAAAAGCGACACATTGTATCGCTTTTTTCTGTGTAGACCTCATGTGGTGCAACCCTCATCGGAACATTGCCTTGATGCTGCCCCACGTTCTTCGGACATCACTCGTCCGATGGCTCACAGTGATAGGACCGTAATACATCGGCGCTGCGCCGTTGACGAAGACAACCTTCAGGCGGTATTGGTACAGGCTTTCCGAGATATGGAATGCGGTGTCGTCCACGTACACATAAGATTCGTTGTTTCCCTTTGGCTGAATTTCTACCAGCGGGATGAACGCGCCGTTGACTCCTGCTTTGCGTTCGAGAACGTACTTGAGGAGTCCGCTCTCATCTTCGCTGGTCCAGCGGATGGTGATATTGTTGCCGTCGCTTCGTGCATTGAAACTCCCTTCGCGCACCACGCCTGCTAATGCACTCACAGCAAGAAGCAACGCGAGAAAACTGAGTATTAAAGTTCGAGGCTTCATCGTCATGGTCAGTGGATGGCTGCATCAATATAGCCTGCGTATCGTTCAAAATCAAGTCCTTTTTCTTGAACCGCTTGTCTCTACGAAAGCGAATGCAGTGCGAAATCGGCGTGGAGAGATGAACGGTCTTATCGCGCTCAGCACCTCCCTTATCTCTTCCGACTTTGCTCCAACGTTGATGCTTCCAATGATGTGTGAGCGTAACTGACGTTCCCATCCCAGCGAAGCCAATATCGCCACATTGATCAGTTCACGTTCGACGAGCGAAAGTCCTCCTCGTGAAAGCACTTTCCCATAGCCGTCTTGCATCATCCCCCAAACAAGGTCCGGATGCAGGGAGCGCAGAGCCGCTTGGACTGATCCGAATTTGCTACCATACACCATCTTGCAGGTTTTCAATCCCCAAACTGTTCGCTGCCGAAGGGACATGGGTCTCGCCCGTTTTGGGGGCTTTGGATCGATAGAGTGGAGGATGTTCAGCGCCTCGATGGCGCCTGGAAACCCTGCAAAGAGATGAAGTTGAAGGAAAACCTCTGCGGCTCCCCGCCTCCAATTGATACTGCGAGCCGCTCGAAGGTGCTCGCGGAGCTTCCCACGTCCACCGAGTGCCGCGAGCACTGCTGCTGTTGCAAAGAATTTTGTACGCCGAATATCCAAAAGAGATAAGCTGCAAAACAAAGAAAAAGCCTTGCTGATCCTGGCAAGGCTTTCTTTCGTGCGGAAGGCGGGACTTGAACCCGCACGCCTTGTGGGCGCCACCCCCTCAAGATGGTGCGTCTGCCAATTTCGCCACTTCCGCATTTGCCAAAGACGTACGGCGGTACATCCTTGGCAATCTCATAAGCTTCAGAATCTGGAGTGACCGTGGGTGGGCTCGAACCACCGACCCTCTGCTTAAAAGGCAGATGCTCTACCCCTGAGCTACACGGTCATCCATTGAACTCCGTGCCGCTCTACACCTGCGATGGAGTCTGGCTTGAGTTCGCGGATTGAATATATGATTTTTTGAATAAAATTCCCACCGGAATGATGACGCAATAGCCGAGCACAAGCAGAATGGGCGCAAGCACTAAGGGGAGGAATCCTTCGATGGGACCGATTGCCAAAGCTATATAGCCGGCGATGATCACGAGAACACCCAAACCCATGATCATGAAATTCTCAGGCCCGAGGGGTAGAGTTTCGACCTTCTTCGAGCGTTTTCCTCTTGCGATTTGTTTTGCCATGGATCCTTTCGTGACGGTTAGGATGAAAATTAAAAGCCCAGCGTTGGGGGGAACGCCGGGCTCGACCATTATCTACAACAGTCAGGGGAGAAACTGTCGTAAGGTCAGCTATCAATATACACCTTTCTACGTAAAAGTCAAGTGAAAAATTACGATTTAACATACATTAAGAATTTATAATAAAACCATCTACCATCTTCACTATCCTGTCGGCCTGTCGGGCAAATGCTTCGTTATGTGTAACGACGACAAAGGTTTGCTGATAGTCCCTACTCAAACGCCGGATCAATTCCTGAAGCTGCCGGGCATTCGCTGTATCGAGATTCCCCGAGGGCTCGTCGGCAAGAACGACTTTCGGAGAGTTCATCAGCGCGCGCGCAACGGCAACACGTTGCTGCTCACCTCCTGATAGTTTCGACGGACGAGCGAGGGCTTTGTCTGCGACGCCGACTTCTTCGAGGAGTTGCATGACGTGCTCGCGAACGCTGTCCAGCGATGCCCCGCCGATCAATGCCGGCATCGCCACATTCTCGAAGACGGTAAACTCCGGAAGCAGGTGGTGAAATTGAAACACGAACCCGATGTGTTGATTTCGAAAACGTGCAAGCTTCTCGTCACTAAAGGCAAAGACATCTTCATCTTCGTATGTGACCTTTCCCGATGTCGGGCGATCCAGCGTTCCGAGTATATGAAGCAGTGTGCTCTTGCCTGCACCTGAAGCTCCAACAATCGCAACGATCTCCCCTTTGAATACCTGCAACGTGATCCCGCGGAGGACTCGCAACTCCTTGGTGTGCGATCCTGCGAGGGGGAAGGTTTTGGTTATGCTCTCAGCTCTGATCATATTTGTTCTCCGCTTACTCCCAGCGTATCGCTTCAACCGGCATCAGCGCCGCTGCACGACGCGCCGGATACAACGCCGCAAGCGAAGACAGCACCATTGATGCAGTGCCGATGGCGGCAAAATCTGTCCATCGAACTTCTACAGGGATGGCGGGTATGATGTAAATGTTGGGATCCAGCGGGAAGACTTGATACCGTATTTGCACATAACACACTGCTAACCCGATTGCCATACCCAAAACGGTTCCGATCACCCCAACGAACAACCCCTCGAACATGAACAATCGCATGACACTTCGATTGGTTGCCCCGAGAGATTTCAGCACACCGATGTCTCGTCGCTTCTCGACGACCCCCATGGTGAGCGATCCTAACATATTGAACGTAGCAACGCCAATGATCAGGCAAAGGATGATGTACGCACTCCAGCGTTCGATCTGCATTACCGAATAAAGGTCCTTGTGCAGGTCATACCACGTCATAACAGTGTAGGAGGGGCCTAAAACACGCTGCAATGATAGGCGAATGGTTTCCGCCTGCGTGATATCCTTTGCCCGCATCTCGATTCCGGAAACCGCCCCCGCAAACTGGAACAACTTGCGCGCTGCATCGATCGAGACGTATGCATAGTAACTATCGTACTCTTTATTGCGCGAATCGTAGATACCTACCACGGTGAACGTACGCATGAGAGGCTGACCGTACTGCATGAGGAACGCATCGACGCCGACAGGACTTACCACCGTGAGTTGCGTTCCAACGGTTGCTCCGAGGCGATCGGCAAGTGTCATGCCCAGCACGATGCCCGCATCGCTTCCCTTCTCCGCTATGTCGAACGAGCCGAGCACAAGCGCGTCGCGCACGCCCGACACCTCTCCCACAGTGGAATCCACAACCCCGCGGACAACCACGACACGGTTGACATCACGAAGCATCAGCATCGCCTTACTCTCGATATAGGGCGACCATGCACGAAGAGATGTCTCTGCCGCCACTGCTGCCAGCAGCGTGTCCGTTATCTGCAAGTTTTTGCCTTTCGCAGGCGTGATGCGAATATGTGGATCGAACCCAATCAACACATCGGTCACGACCTTATTGAATCCGTTGAACACCGAAAGGACAATCAGCAGAGCGGCGACACCGATGGTTATCCCCACCACGGACACAAGCATGATGATGTTGATGAACAACGTCTGCTGCTTCGATCGAAGATACCGCAACGCTATGAAACGTTCGAACGACATCTCACACAAACCGAATAGCACGAATAGGATCGATACGTGCGGCAAGCCACGCCGGTATGAGTGAACACAAAAAACACAGCGCGACGCTTACGATCGAAACGAAAACAAAAAACTCGGCTTTCAACAAGATCGGAACAGAACTCATGAAATAGATGTCGCTGGGTAGCGAAAGAAATCGAAACCTCTGCTCAACAAAGCATAGACTGAACGCCAGGCCATTACCGACCACCGTTCCCATCCACCCAATCCGCAAGCCCTGACGAACGAAAATGCTCACGATCCCTGCGCGCGTCGCTCCAAGCGACTTGAGGATGCCGATCTCTTTCGTCTTTCCAATCACCATCATCAACAACGTGCCGATGATGTTCACCGTCGCCACAATGATGATCAGACTGAGTATGATCGGCACGGGTTTCTTCTGAAGTTCGATCCAACTGAAGAGATTCTTGTAATTTTGGAACACGGTTCTCACATAATGGGGATAGCCGAGCATCTCTTGCAAACGCTTTGCCACCACACCCGCACTGTCTGCCTGCGCCAACACGATATCGTAACCCGAGACAGCATCTCCATATTGAAACAGAATTTGTGCGTCTTGCAACGACGTGAACGCGTAGACATCGTCGTATTCCGCCATGCCACTCTCGTAGATGCCGGCAACTTTGAATTGCATGACCCTCATTTGCCCGAACTCTCCCGCTCTGCTCCGCCCGAACACCGCCACCTTGCTCCCCACTTCCACCCCAAGCTTTGCAGCAAGCTTCTTCCCGATGACAACGCTCGCCAACGCTCCCGCAGGACGACTCACGTCGTAGCTTCCCGCGACAATGTACCGACTGACATTCGAGACATCTCTCGTCGGATCGATGCCTTTCAGCAAAACTCCATCGACGGATTCCGATGAGCGCATGAGTGCTTCACGCGAGACAAACGGCTGCACCATCCGTATCAGCGGGGTAGCTTGTTCGATACGTGAGAGAGTGGCGGCAACGTCGCTTAACGCCATCCCGGAATAGCCCGTTACCTGTACATGGCTCGTAAAGCCGATCACCTTTTCCGAAATCTCCTGCTCGAAGCCTCCCAGCACTGCCAACGCAATGATAAGCGCGGCCGTGCCCAACGCAACACCGATCATGGCGATCGTGCTGATAAAAGAGAGAAACCCTCTACGTCTGGCCGCTTGAGAATAGCGTTTTGCGATGAATGTGGGATAGGACATGCGGGAGAGCTATCCGCCGGTTTTTGAGGTGAGTTCCTTGCCGCCAACAACGTGTGGATACATCATCAGGTATCCTTTGATAAACTCGTCCAGATCGCCATCCATCACTCCTTGTACATCGCTCGTCTCGATCTCCGTTCGATGGTCTTTCACTAAGTTGTAAGGATGGAACACGTACGAACGAATCTGACTCCCCCACTCGATCTTCTTCTTCGTACTTTCGATGGCGCTCAAACGGGCTTCTTCTTCTTCTTTTCGCTTCTGATAGAGTTGCGACTTCAACATCTTGAGGGCTCGCTCCCTGTTCTGGAATTGCGAACGTTCTTGCTGACACGCGACGACGATGCCCGTAGGAAGATGCGTAATGCGCACCGCGGTTTCGACCTTGTTGACGTTCTGACCTCCCTTGCCCCCCGACCGATACGTGTCGATTTTGAGATCGGCGGGATTGATTTCGATCTCGACGTCGTCGTCCATCTCAGGATAGACGAACACGGATGCAAACGATGTGTGACGCCGTGCATTCGCATCGAAGGGAGAGATGCGGACCAAGCGATGCACGCCGCTTTCCGCCTTCAAGTAGCCGTAGGCATATTTGCCCGTCACTTCGAGCGCCGCGCTCTTGATGCCCGCACCATCACCATCCTGCCGATCGATCAGAGCAACCTTGTACCCTTTCCGCTCGCACCATCGCATGTACATCCTCAGCAGCATCTCAGCCCAATCCTGCGCCTCCGTACCACCCGCACCGGCGTTGATGTTGAGGACGCAATTCCTCTCGTCATCGGGCCCGCTGAGCATGTTTCTGAATTCTAACTCCGCAATCCCCCTCTCGACTTCTTCCAACTCCCTGTCGATCTCAGTAGCAAAGGTTGCATCGTTTGATTCTTCAGCCAGCTCGATCAGCGACGAAGCATCGTCCAGGGTCCGCTGCAGCGAACGCCACGCGTCGACCCACTCTTTGAGAACGCTGATCTGTTGCATCACTTTCTGGGCTGCGATGTTGTCGTTCCAGAATGTGGGTGCTTCAGACTTCGCTTGAAGTGCTGCCAGTTCCTGTTCCTTCGCATCCAAGTCAAAGATACCCCCGGAGAACTCCGAGGTTCTTCGACAGAGTTTTGATGCGTTCTTTTTGGTCTTCGAACATACAATCTCCTTTCTCCAACTCCGTTTCGTTGCCGGGAGGAACACGCTGTTATCACCACGTCGTGCAGGCGTTGCACGAACCTACAGCGCTATCGTTTCCTCGATGTCCAACTCCATTCTGAGCATCGCGCTGCTCAGTGTTTTTCCTTGAGCGTCGTTCTTCAATGACTTCGTGCCGCCGCCGCCGAGCGATGCGTGAAGCAAAAAGTTCAGCGCCCACAAATTGGGAATCTCGAACCGTTCCACCGGACCCAACGCAATGCCTTCGAAATGCTTCTTTACTCGCTCCACAGTAAGATACTTAACCAAAAGCGGATAATACTCCTGCTTCCGCGCGATGACGCCGACGTTTCCCGTATCCCCCTTGTCACCGGACCGGGCGTGAGCAATATCCATCAAACGAATTTTCATGCCTGATGCTCTGGAATGATCCAACAAGACTTACACTTGCGCGACTTCGACCACAGGAGTCACAGCGCTCTTCGGAATGAGAGCGGGCCAATAAGCGATCACTTCACTCGGCTTGGGTCTGCCGCCGGCGAATCCCGTGACTGCAGGCGGACCGGTCAGGATCAGCGGGGCAATCTCCATCCCAAACCGTTCGACCGCCTTGTAGTCGTATCCACGAACGCCGACACGCAGAACTACTTCGTTGATCTCATTCGGCAAAACGGCAAGCGGCCCGTGACAGGAATTGTAGCCGACGAACTCGGTGCGTATCTCATCGAACTGTAATCCCAAATCGGCAAGCCGTGTGCGCAGGATACGATCGGCAGCTTGTGCTTTTTCCAACGCGTCGGGCCAAGCGTACGTCAGCGTTCCGATCGCGGTGTATCCGTCCAAATACGACATCGACACTTTGTACGAGTCGGTTGCCGGTCTACCTTTCACCCCATACATACGTACGCGATTCGGAGCGACATCTTCAAGATGGATCGTCGTGAAGTCGGCAATGCAATCTGGTGTGATGTAGTTGGTGGGATTGCCGATCTCGTACATAAGCTGTTCGGTGACCGTTTGACGCGACACCAAGCCGCCGGTGTTTTCATGCTTGGTAATGACAACCTCGCCGTTGGGATAGGCTTCCGCAATCGGAAAGCCGATATGGGCGAGATCGGGAACGCTGCGCCAGTCGGCTGAGAAATTGCCGCCGCTGGCTTGTCCCCCACATTCAAGGATATGACCCGCAACGGTCCCGGCAGCAAGCCTGTCCCAATCATCCTTTCTCCATCCGAACTCATAGATCATCGGCGCGAGCGTCAAGCCCGTGTCGGTCGTCCGACCCGTGATGACCACCTGCGCACCTTGACGAAGCGCCTCAACGATGGGCCACGCGCCGAAATACACATTCGCGCTCATCACGCGATCGCGCACGGCATCGAGATCTTCCCCTGTCTCCATATTGTTCAACAAGACCCCCTTCGCTTTCAATTCATCCAGCCGCTCCACAATGTCGTCGCCGAGTACGATGCCGATACGCAATCCCTTGATACCCAGTTTGCGCGCAACAGCAAAGATCGCGTCGCGACACGCCGTGGGGTTGACACCGCCTCCATTGGTGATCACCTTGATATTCTTTTTCGTGATGATAGGAAGAAGTTGTTCCATCAACGGGACAAGATCCTTGGCGTAGCCGAGTGTCGGGTCCTTGCGTTTTTGTTTCTGCATGATCGACATGGTGACTTCAGCAAGATAGTCCATCATCACATAATCCACAGGACCTTTCGTCACTTGGTCGAGTGGAGCGGTCAGCAAGTCACCCCAAAATCCTTGACCACTTGCGATGCGAATCCATTCTTTCATTCTTGCACTTTTGGGATATTTCTAACACATGTTGATAGAGATGCGCCCGTTGGCAAACACCGAAGCAGCGTCGGAAGCCCATGGGGCGTTTGTGTCTTTGTTGGTTTGCTTGCTCGTGTATGAACAGGACTCGCAAATTGTGAAGACACTGTCATTCCATCTGCGCTAACAATCGCGCGAGCACTTCATCGGCTGCTTTGAGAAATGCCTCTGCTTCCTCCAGCTCTCTTCTGGCATCTGCTTCTTTCACCGTGACCTTGTCAGCGTAGGTGGTATCCTCTCGTAGTTTTTTGAGTTTTGGGGTCATGGTATTGAATTTTTTCGGAAACAAATTCGGTTTCACGAGATGTTTATGAAACAGCGCGATGACCCCCCTCGTGCCGTTGGCTATCGACATGGAATACCGCAAGCATTGCTCGAAGCGCAGTGAAGACCGCGTAAGAACTCTCCGAAACAGCATCACGATAAAGCCCTTGCTGCAACAAGACACGAGCAGCCGAGAGATTCTCGTATGCTTTCGCCATGCGATGACGCGCAATGTCCTTGTGATAGTTCGATGTCATATCGGTATGCCCTCCTTCATCACTGCTTCGAAAAAGAACGAGTGCATCGCGAGATTCATTTCTCTCTCACGCCGATCATACGAAACGGGAGAGAGCACGATGTCGTAGTCATCGAGGATCTCTGCCGTGACCTGTGCAATCTTATCGTCTGCGTTGTTCTTCTTACTTCGCAAGAGTATAAAGATGTCCGTATCCGAATCTTTGTGGAAATCGCCGCGAGCTTTCGAGCCGAAGAGGAGCACAGAGACAACTTGCTTCCCCAAGACCTTTCGTAACCGTCGGGAGAAGGCATTGATCGCTTTGCGCTCGCGGGGATCGAGCTTGAGCGCTGCGTACCGCTTGTTCATACTACTCGCAAATGAAGTTCGCGTAGTTGCTTCTCATCCACTTCGCTCGGCGCTTCATCCATCAGCGAGACCGCGCTGGCGGTTTTTGGGAATGCGATCACGTCGCGCAGCGACTTGCTGCCGG
>PSMW01000021.1:18746-21671 GCA_040290295.1 Ignavibacteria bacterium | reverse complement strand
GCCGAGTAACTCGAACACTTTGGATTGCAAAACGGAATCGTGGATGCGTATGCTCCCGCCGCCGAGTTCGTTGCCGTTGAGCACCATGTCGTACGCTCGCGAGCGCACACGCTCGGGTTCCGATTCCAGCAAGTGCACATCTTCCATCATCGGGGAGGTAAATGGGTGATGCATCGCCGTGTAGCGCTGTTCCTCGTTGTTCCACTCGAACATTGGAAATTCGGTCACCCAGAGGAGGTTCCATTGCTGTTCGTCGATCAGCTTAAGGCGTTTTGCCATCTCCAAGCGCAGCGTTCCGAGCGTGGAGTATGTTTTCATCCAGCCATCGGAGACGAACAACAACAAGTCGCCTTGTCGCGCACCCATCGTGTGGGCGAGTCGTTCCATTAACGGCTTGCCCAAGAATTTTTCCAGCCCAGACTCCAAGCCGTTGGATGTCCACTTCATGTAGGCAAGCCCTCCGACGCCCAGACTTTTTGTGTACTCGACGAGGTTATCCATTTGGTTACGCGTCCATGAGGCTGCGCCCGGCACGACGATCCCTGCCACCACACCGCCCCGCACCACATTATCTGCAAACACCTTGAAACCCGACTCGCGCACCAACTCGCTCACGGTTGTGATATGCATATCGAACCGCGTGTCGGGCTTGTCGCTGCCGTACCGCTCCATCGCTTGCGTGTAGGTCAAACGCGGAAGTGGCAACGGGATCTCGATGCCTTTCAACTCCTTGAAGATGCGTGCCATCATCCCTTCCGCCACCTGTTGCACATCGCTCTCGTCCACGAACGACATCTCCACGTCGATCTGTGTGAATTCGGGCTGACGATCGGCCCGAAGATCCTCATCGCGAAAGCACTTCGTGATCTGGACGTAACGATCCAAGCCCGCCACCATCAAGAGTTGCTTGTAGGTCTGTGGCGACTGAGGCAGCGCGTAGAACTTTCCTGGGTGAACGCGACTCGGCACCAAGTAATCTCGTGCTCCTTCGGGCGTACTCTTCATCAGCATCGGCGTTTCGATCTCAAGAAAATGCAGTTCGTCGAAATAGCGATGGACAACTTGGTACAGGTTATGACGAGTGATGAGATTCTTCTGGAGAACGGGTCGCCGTAAATCGAGATAACGAACCTTCAGCCGTAGATCCTCATTTGTTTCGATCTCGTCTTCGATCGGAAACGGCGGCGTCTCCGCTTTGCTGAGGACGGTCAACTCATGCGCCATGACATCAACCTCGCCTGTGGCAAGTTCGGGATTCACCGTGCCCTCCGGTCTTCGTTCCACCTTCCCCGAAACCGAAATAACGTACTCGCTGCGCAGCGAGCCTGCCAACTCGTGCACGGCAGCATTCACTTGAGGGTTGAACACCACTTGCGTCTTCCCGTAGCGATCACGCACGTCGATAAAGATGACGCCGCCTAAATCTCGACGCGTATCTACCCATCCGTTCAGCGTGACGATCTTGCCGATATCGGACGAGCGAATCTCGCCGCACGTATGCGTACGCTTTCTGAATGATGACAACGAATGCTCCTGCGCTTGAGAATACGAGAGTTTGACACAAACGTGCACGTCAAAATACCCAAAATGCGAGTGAGTATCAATCAGCGTTGGAGCAGACTCATTCGCCACACACATCCGTCATCGCGCAAGTCTCTCTCTGGTCCGGACTTGATTCTTTCTTCTTTTCAGAGTAGTTTTGCGTTGGTCATTCTGCCTTCCCTCGAGCGAAGAGGCAGCATTTACGCGATGTGTTTCACCGGACGGAGTGGTATCCTTGAGCGATGGGGCGAGAGTGGTGATCAGCTCCGATTAACACCGCATGCATACGTACCACATTGTGAAAGGACAAGACCATGAGATCGCTCCTCGTCGTTTCCGCTTTCCTCACCACGTTCAACTCCTTGATCGCCCAACAACAGATTGTAGAGGAAGACACTGTTGCATCGCGGCAGAAGGCGCTCCTCTTCACCTTTTCGGGATTTACTCTTGGAGGAGGATTGGGGGGGCGCATACTGGTGGGCAGATCACCTCAGCAGTCGCGCAAGCCTCTCGGAAGCCTACTCGAAAACGAAATCCAAGGGAATTGTACGCACAACATCGACGTACGATGCTACCTCAACCAACTGGAACATCAGATTCTCTGTTGATTTTTTTGACCCGCTGGAGAATCAACAGCATGTTGGCACCCTATGCGGGGTTTGGAGGATCGATCAGCCGCTTGTGGAGTTCCACTGAGTATGTCTATTCCGATAGAACAGAAGTCCGCCGCTCCTATCAAAATCGAGTGACCGGGTCAGTCTTCATCGGTGCTGAGTATTGGTTCACCAAAAGCATTTCGCTCGCCGGTGAACAAAGTTTTACCGTGAGCCACGCAAGCTCAGAGTCATCAACCTGGTTCGAGGCGGAAGTCGGACCCTCAACGCTCCTGTTGTCCGTGTATTTCTGAACGAAGAAGCTCAAAGCACTTTCTGCATCGAATTGTGTTCACGAGGTGCATCATCATATCGTTCTCGTTCGTGTTGTTGCTGCTCGCTTCTGCACTTCCGGTTCTGGCGAGGGCACAATCAGGATGGATCCGACAGGAAAGTGGAACGACGTTTCAACTTAACGGTGTGGCATTGACCGACCCGAGAGTTGGAATCATTGTTGGAGCAGATGGGTTGATCCTGCGAACCACGAACGGCGGTACGCAGTGGCTCACCCCGCCCAGTCCGACAACTGAATGGCTTCTCGCCGTCACGTTTCCTGAGCCGCTTTATGGCTTTGCTGTAGGGGATAACGGTCCTATCGTTGCTACGACCAACGGCGGGCTGCAGTGGTTCGTTCAACCAACAGGCATATCAGGATCGTTCGAAGCGGTGGCGTTCGCTAACCGCACACACGGCGCGGCGGTAGGTTGGTATGGAACGATTGTCCGAAGGA
>PSMW01000021.1:8336-18732 GCA_040290295.1 Ignavibacteria bacterium | reverse complement strand
GGCGCGAGCTGGACACCACAAGCCAGCGGAACACTCAACGAGTGGTTCTATGGCGTTGCATTCCCGACTCCAGATACCGGAACCGTTGTGGGAACCTCAGGCTGGATTCTCCAGACTACCGACGGCGGATTGACATGGATACGGCGCGCAACGGCATGGAGCAATCACTTGCTTGGCGTCCACTTCTCCGATGCACAACACGGAACTATCGTCGGCACCGTGAGCTTGATCCTTCGCACCACCGATGGCGGCATTACTTGGTACCAACAAACGAGCGGCACCACGAACAATCTCTACGATGTGCATTTCGTGACACGACAGCATGGAACGATCGTCGGGTTCAACGGCACCATTCTTCACACCACCAACGGCGGTTCGACATGGACGAGACAACAAGGGGGAACGACAGCACGACTCTACTCCGTCTTCTTTTCCGACACCAGCACGGGCACGATCGTCGGCGCACAAGGAACGATCCTGCGCACCACCGCCGGCGGTGTCACGTGGGTGAGGGACGAGCGCACGAGCGGGGATCAACCCTTGCGGTTGCTTCTCGAGAAGAATTATCCGAATCCGTTCAACGGCACGACGACGATCCGGTTCTCCGCCCCCGATATTCGCTCGCATGTTCGATTGCGCGTCTTCGATCTTCTGGAACGAGAAGTGGCGACCTTGGTCGATGCAGTAAAACATGCGGGAGAGACCCACACTCCCCTTTTGCATCTTCGCCCGCGAAATCCGACCTTACCAAGGCAACACACGTCGCACTTCTCATAGACACGATACCAAGACATGACACGTTTCACTCTTCTCCTCTGCGCGTTTTCGCTGCATCAGCTCGTTGTGCATGCTCAGCCGTTCGTCCGCTCGGTCGAGCCGTTCCCGGTTCGGGAACGCGGCAACGCTCTTGCCCTTCCTTTCGCAGGAGGCATCAACTCACCTCTGCATCAGTTCGTGGACATCGATGGGGATGGTGATATGGATTTGTTCGTCTTCGATGTGGACTTTTCCATGAACTACTATCGCAACGAAGGAACACGCCTTCAACCAATCTTCAAGTTGCGCAACGAGTTGATTTCGTTGCCTTCCTTTTTGGTTTGGTTTCGTTTTGTAGATTTCGATGGCGACGGCCGCGTCGATTTCTGCACGGAGGACAGCCTCTATCAAGGCGTGCGTGTGTACAAGAATGTCGGCACGCCCTCAACGCCTCAGTTCGTCATAATGATGGCAACGCTACGCGATACGAGCGGTGCAGAAGTGTACACGGGCGGGAACAGCATTCCTGCCTTCGTGGATATCGACGGCGACGGCGATCTCGATCTGTTCTCAGGCAACACGACGGGAACGGTCAACTTCTACAAGAATGTCGGGAACGCCACAACGCCACGCTACGCATTCGTGTCGGGAAGTTGGGAGAACATTCTCATCTTCGGCGATACCTGCACTACAACCTTGGCGCCCGTCGGACGCGCGTTGCACGGCGCAGCAGCCTACTCATTTGCCGATGTTGATGGCGACGGCGATCCCGATTTCTTCGTCGGCGATCTGTACCACACGGGCATCTTCTTCCTGCGCAATACTGGAACGCCGCAAACACCGCACATGGAATGCGGCACGGCGTGGTTTCCTCCCAACCAACCGCTCATGAGCGGCGGATTCAATCAAACTTCCTTCGTCGATATCGACGGCGATGGCGATCTCGATTTATTCGTGGGCACCCTTGCCGGCATCGTGCAGCGGGATGGATTCATCTTCTATCGCAATACCGGCACGACTACCGCGCCCCTCTATCAGCTCGTGACGCGCAACTACATCACTGCCATCGATGTCGGGATCAGCGCCCGGCCCGTTTTTGCCGACATCGACACCGACGGTGACCCCGACATGTTCATCGGCAATCTCAACGGCGAGGTGGCCTTCTATCGCAACACGGGCACCGCGCAACTCCCATCCTACGACCTCGTGGATTCTGCCTTCGTGCATCTCACCAACAACTATTACGCTTCGCCGGCGTTCGTTGACATCGACGGCGACGGCGATCTCGACCTTTTCGTCGGGACATTCGACGGCACGATGAAGTACTTCATCAACATCGGCACGCCGAACAATCCTCAGTTCGCCTCTTCACCCTTCATCACCGATACAATCGATGTAGGTTTTGCGGCTGCCCCCGTGTTCGTGGACATCGATGCAGATGGACGAAAAGATCTGTTCATCGGAAACAAGCGGGGCGAAGTGCGCTTCTATCGCAATGTCGGCTCGGCGACCGCATTTGTGCCTCAGCTTGTCGCTGAGCGCTTCCTCGACATTGCGCTTGGCGACGACACCTTCATCACGCCCACCTTCGCCGACATTGATAATGATGGAGATTTCGACTTCTTCTACGGACGAGAGAACGGAAGCATCGTGTTCTATGAGAACACAGGCAGCGCCACGTCGCCGCATTTTGTATTGCGTTCGTTGCGCTTCGCTGCAACAGCCCCGACGCAAGAGTCCGCTCCAAGCTTCTGCGATATCGACGCTGACGGCGATGTGGATTTGTTCGTCGGCATCCGGCGTGGGGGGCTCTTCTTCTATCGCAACGATCGGCTCACGACTGTACCTGAAGCGACGACACCCTCTTCCTTCACCTTGCTGCAGAACTCCCCGAATCCGTTCGGCAGCGCCACAGGTTCAGGACAATCGTTCACGCGCATAACATTCTCGATCCCCACTGCATCGCACACCACCGTAAAGGTGTACGACGTGTTGGGCAGAGAAGTGGCTACGCTGCTCAACGCGCCGAAAGAACCGGGCGTCTATGAGGTTGTTTGGGATGCACGAAACGTCCCCAGCGGAGTGTACTTCTACCGCCTCTCGGCTGGTCGAGCGACTGCGGTGAAGCGGATGCTGGTGGTAAAGTAATTTCCCTTTGTCATTTTTCGATGATTGGATTATATTGAGTCACCACATCATTCGACACAGCGAACGTTCTCGAACCGTACGCCCATGAATCGCGAGACCATCGACCGCATCATCAAGGAAATTCTCCAAGAACGACTCAACGCAGGAGCCGGCGGCACTCTCTGCTGCAAGGACGGAGTGTGTTCGGACAATTTGTGCGTGGTGCATAACAAGGAGGGCGTGCGGGCGATCGTCAACGGCGGCGCATCACGCATCACCTCGGGCATCGGCGTCGAAAGCGCCGGCGGAATCGACCCCGATCTCGCGCGCATGATCGACCACACACTGTTGAAGCCCGAAGCCACCATCAGCGACATCGAGAAGCTCTGCGACGAAGCACGCAAGTATGGGTTCGCCAGTGTCTGCATCAATCCGTGCTACGTTGCTCTGTGCGCCAAACTGCTGCGCGGTACCGACGTGAAGGTGTGCACCGTCATCGGCTTTCCGCTCGGCGCAACGCTTTCCTCAGTCAAAGCGTTCGAAGCCGAACACGCTCTTCGCGACGGCGCGCAGGAAGTAGATATGGTGATTAACGTCGGGCTGCTCAAATCGCGCCAATACGAGTACGTCGAGAGCGATATCTTTGCGGTCGTAAATACGGCAAAGCGCTACCGCGCTCTGACGAAAGTGATTCTGGAAACGGGGCTGCTGACCGATGAAGAAAAGGTGAAGGCGTGTGTGTTAGCCAAACGCGCCGGCGCAGACTTCGTCAAGACGTCAACCGGCTTCGGTAAAGGAGGTGCGACGGTCGGTGATATTGCGTTGATGCGACGCGTTGTCGGTTCTGCCATGGGAGTCAAAGCCTCCGGCGGAGTGCGGACGCGCGAAGATGCACTGGCAATTGTTGCGCACGGTGCCGACCGCATCGGCGCGAGCGCCAGCGTCAAGATCGTCGGCGCTGAGATTGTCGCTGAACTGGAAGCAACCAAAGGGTATTGACCGATGCGGCGAGTGTGCATACTCATCTCCTTCGCCAGTGTTGTTTGCGGTTGTGGAACAACGAGCGACACGGATCGGCGGTGGCTTCAACTTCCTCCCGATACGGTGGCACAGGCTCCTCAACCGGACTTCGAGACGAGGACGGACACCATCGCCGTGCACACGACAGCCGACATATCACCGCGTGCGGCTGCTTCGCCCGCGGACACCGTTCGGTTCAGTGTTCAGATTGGCGCGTTCCGCAACCGTCGTTTCGCCGGCGCGGCACAATCGAAGGCGCGGGCGCGGTTCGAGCTTCCCGTTATCAGCGATTACATTCCTGCACGCAGGCTGTATCATCTGCGGGTCGGCTTCTTCGAGACGCGAGAGCAGGCAGAAGCGTTTCGTGCCAAGATCATCCAACACTATCCCAATGAGTACGGTGACGCATGGGTCGTTCGTATCGCACAAAAATAGTCAACACATGCATGGTGTACTTCTGGTGTGGGGGCGTTCTCCTACTGAGTGCATGCAGCAGTTCGAAGAAGGCAGGAAAAACCGAGACGGCGTCCTCGACATCGCTCCACGATTTCGAAGCCGATTTCAAGCCCGCCGACCATGAAGGCGATGCGTCGGACATCTTTGCCAACCTGCGCAAGGAGCGAGACAAAAAGGAAACGACGCCGGAAGTAACCACAACGCCTGAAACGCCGCTATTTGTTACAGGCTATCGTGTTCAGCTTTACGCCACAAACGACATCGACGAGGCAAACGCCAAGAAAGCAACGGCGGAAGCTGCATTCCCCGACGAATGGTTCTACATCGAGTACGACCCACCGACCTACAAACTGAGAGCGGGAAACTTTCTCTCACGATCGGAAGCGGAATCGTTCTTACAAACACTGCAGTCAGCGGGCTACCCTGACGCATGGATCGTTCCCGATCGTGTGCTGAAGAGCCCACCCCTACGCCGCGCGCAGAAGAATCCCGACTGACGTTCTTCCTCCTCTTCCCCCTCAGGTGTGGGCAACGACCACGCAGCTCCGATGAGGTTATCTGCCCGGAAGTTTTTTGAACCTCACAGTCACACCCTCCACACCCCACCGCGCTCTCACTTTCAGCGTGTCGGCATACACAACGAATCGCTCGGCGCGACGGAATGGATGCGGACTCCCAAACGTGTACGAGCCGGAAGAATCACGATCCCGATACGCTTGCAGCGTGTACAATCCCTCGGGCAACAGCTCCAACATGAATCCGCCCGGCTCTCGTAGGATGAGATGCTTTTGGAGGGAAGGCGAACTTGCTACACGCGTAGCAGTCAAGACAATGTTCCCTTGCGCATCTCCTTTTTCGTCGTCCATCACTCTTCCCTCGATCGTGCCTGTTGTCTTCACGTCCAGCGAACGAAAACGAATGGACAACACCGAATCCTTGTAAGCATTGCCCCAGAAGTCGCGCACCGAATCCAACACCATCCGAAACGTGTACCAAGCTCTCGAAGCAAACGGACGCGACGCGGTTACGATCATCGCATTCGCCGCCTGCCACGTGATAGCGATAGGGATGATTCCTCCGGCACTATCCATCAGACTTGCGGCGGCACTTGCCGCACGCGCTTGCACAGGCTCGGAGAAGCGGACTTCGAGCGGCGCATCGAGGGGGATATCCGTCACGCTATCGCGTAGACCGACGAGCGTGACGAGCGGTTTCACCGTATCCCACGGCGCCTGACCGGACACATCGAACTGCGCATGGGCCGGACGCATGATGTTGCCTGAGCGATCTGCCGCACCCTCGACCGTGACACGATACATCTTCGTAGTGTCCAACGGGCTTGCCGTCAGGACATGCACTGCAGTCGAGTCCCCCCTATCGAGCGATTGCATCATCACGCCGATCGGTTCGAGCGTCAGCGTGTCTCGAATCAGAATGCGTGTGCGGGTGAATGCTGCACTGTCCAGCGGTTCGCTGAAGCGGAGTTGCAGATGACGGCGCGAGAGTGCCGCAACACGTGTAAGCAAGGGTCCCGTCGTATCCTCACTGAAGAGCCTGAACCACACGCCGCCGACACGCGGCTGTTCCGCGTTGACTGTGACGTCATTGGTCGGGACGCCGATCTCATCCACCTGCTTGTCGTACAGGAGGTTGCGATATTGATCGCGCACGGCAAAAAGACGATACGTATCGAATCGAATGTTGGAGAACGTGAAGCTGCCATCTTTGCCCGTTTGCATGATGTAGTCCGGCTTCGTTCGGGTAGGGTCGAGCGTATCGGGATTCATGCCTGAGAGGGCATAGGCGAAAAGCATCACGCCTTCTGGTTTGGGATCGAACACTTTACCTGCAATGAACCCTTGATCGATGCGCTCACCTGTGGAAAACGCCAACGTGTAGCCATGAGCCATCCGATTTCGTGCCCGCACATCGGTCACATCTGTGCCGATGTTGACCACGTAGGTTGTGTTCGCCTTCAGTTTCTCGCCGAACCGAATCGTCACTTCTGTTCCGCTCCAATCGAATTCCAACTCTCCGACGTAAGGCGAGATGAAGATGGACTCCTCGACCGATCGGCGATCGACGTACTCGCTGAACTCCAACACGATGCGTTCGCTATTCACTCTCACTGCGTTCGTATCGGGTTCGGTACGAATGATCTCCGGGGAAGTCGTGTCCACAGGTCCACCCGAAGGCGGTACCTGTCCTGCACACGCGAAGAGCATCGAGCAGAGCAGGACAGGCAGCAGGCGCGCAGACACGCTCGTTGCTTGTACGATTGGGTGATGGAACCTTTCGAAGGCGTTCATAGTTGTAGATAGTGGAAGTTGAAACGGGGCACTCCGGAAGAGTGTTGAGGCTTACTCCTGATGGTGGGTGGTGATGAGCGAGACATTCCGGGGTTGCCCCGTTTGCGTTTCTGCATGTCAACTCACGCTTTGCTGGCGAAGTTGCGCTGCCCTCTCTCGTCGAAACTTTCTCACATTGACCAAATGCTGCGCGTACGTGGTGGCGAACCAATGCCCACCGTTCCCATCAGCAACGAAGAAGTAGTAATTGTGCCGAGCGGGATACAGCGCCGCAACGATCGACGCCAGACGAGGATTGCAAATAGGACCGGGGGGCAATCCATAATACCGATAGGTGTTGTAAGGATGATCGATCCGTAAGTCGCTGTGCAAGATACGTCGCGGTCCATCGGGGATGATGTATTGGATGGTGGGATCGGCCTCTAACTTCATTCCCTTGCGCAGGCGGTTGTGGTACACGCCGGCGATTATCGCACGCTCATCGTCGAAGAACGCCTCCCCTTCGATGATCGAAGCGAGCGTGAGGACCTGATGCACCGACATATTCAACTCAGTGGCGCGGGCGCGCAGTGAGTCATTGAACACCTTCATCATTCTCTGCACAAGCCGCTTCACGATCTCCTCTTCATCGGTTTGCCAGTTGAAGAAGTAGGTATCGGGAAACAAGTACCCTTCGAGCGACGGCGCTTCGACTCCCAACGAGCGAGCTACCTCTTCACTCCTCACCAACTCCATGAATCGGGTAGAGTCGATTCCCACTGCGCGCGCTAGCAGGCGCGCGTACGCGTTCGCCCGCTTCCCCTCGTGCAACGTGACGGTAATCGGAACCATGTTGCGACCAAGGCGCAGACTGTTGTAGATATCCGCATTCGCAATGCCGCTGGCAAATTCATATCTGCCGACGTGCACCTCTTTGCCACGTTTCAGAACGCGGACCGTCAGTTCGTACATCCACCGACTGCGAATGATGCCGTGTGCTTCCAACGAGTCCATGATCTGAGCATAGGACTGACCTTTACTCACAACAAAGATTTTCTTTTCCTCACCGTCGAACGTGTTCGGTCCGTACAGAACATAGTACGCCGCCAATCCGACAACGGATAATGCTACCGCTATCCCACGAGAAGATATTTCCCGAACTGGGTCACGACGATCTTCATCCACACTCCTCATTGTGTTTGTTGCATTTGTATCAACTGATGGAAGCGCTCCATGTATGCTTGCGCTTGCGTGCTATCGCCCTTGAAGTACCGATAAACATCGGCAAGTGCACGATAGACAATGGGAGAATCAGGGCGCTGATGTGCAAGCGTCTGCAAACGCTCAACAGCTTCCTCGACCTTGTTCTCTCGTGCAAGCACCTGTGCCAACCCGATCTGTGCTTCGAGGAAGTCGGGGTACAGGCGCAGTGCGGTCTCGAACGATGCCCTTGCCGCCGCCGTCCTTCCCGACGTGAGATACACCATGCCGATCAAGTGATGCACCTTGGAGTTCTGCGGATCGACCTGCAGTGCTCTCTGTAAGATGTCGGAAGCAATCTGCCCTTGACCTTGATACAGGTATTGTGCAGCAACTTCAACTGCTCGCGTCACGTCCTGCGATGTTATGTGGGTCGTGTGAGGATCGAAGGCGAAGACTTCCATAATTTCCGGCTCTCGTTCGTTCGTCTTGTACAGCGGTGTCTGGTTCACGACCTCGAACCAATTCCGAAGCAGCGCAAGATGCGTCACTTTTTTCTCGACGAGAAATTGGCGAAGCCGCTCCAAACTTCCAATGCGTTCGATCATTTCGGGCGACACGAGTCCTACCATGTCGGCGATTCTTCTTCCGGAGTAGAATGCCATCGCACCAATATCATGCGTGCCGATGACTGCGCTTGGCGGTGTGTTGTCACGCAGCCAGAGGGCAGTCCGCACCTGACGATCGTGAATGTACCGGCACATGAAGGCGTACTCTGCCCGTTTCCCCCACGTTGCCAGGGCAAATTGCACAATCAGCACTGTGATGACAACGCCATGCAGCACCCACGCGGTTCGCTTGCCGGCAATCTGAACGAGCGCAGCGATTTTTTCGGTTGCTCGCACCAGTCCGTCCAATCCTACCAATACAAAGAAGGGCACCACAGGCATCATGTATCTCCCCTCTTGATACAAGTAGGGAAGCTTCCACCAATAGGCAACGAACATCCCGACGGAGAAAAGCACCACAGCAAGCAACGGGAGAGGTCGGCGCTTGAGCAGATCCACTACCATGCTCACGAGACCGATCGCAATGCCGAGAGCAATGACCATCATGTGACCATCGGTGAGAAAATGGAACACCTGCGACGGGAAGAGCGTCTTGCCGCCTATACCGTAGTACTTGAGCTTTGCAGAGAAGGTGTTCGGAAAGAGCGACCCGGAGAGAAGAAGGTTGAACAGAGCGTACAGCATCGTAAGCGCTGCAAGAATGATCGTCGAACGTTTGAGCCAGGAGAGATCGAGACGGCGTTGCAGCGATGTGTGCTTAGTCTTCGCCTTGTGCGTTGAGGATCCAACCCAGAGTCCGTGATAGACGACGTCCAGCGCAACGGCGATGAACATGATGACCGCTTCCGGTCGCGCCCAAAGCAACAAGCCTGAAGCAACGCCGAGATGAACGGGCTTTTGCATTGTGTACGAGTACATCACCGCAAGCAACAGGGCCATGAACAGGGTGGTCTCCATGCCGGAGAGTGCAGCCCACTGCATGCGCATTTCCAACAGAAGCAAGATCGGCGCGCTGAAGGCAACGATCGTCTGCGAGCGTGCGGCGAAGAGGCGTTCAGCGATCTTGAACATGTACACAGCCGCGACAAGCAGAAGCGCAACGCCCAGCACATAGCTCAGCACCATTTCATTGTCGGTCAAGAAAAATCCGAGAGCGAGCAGGAACGTGTAGAGCGGCGATGTCGAGCCGGCAGTGACCATCTCGTTCTTGTAGTACGAGAAGCTACCGTAGTCGTGCAGATTCTTGGCGAACTGCAGGTGAATCCACGGGTCGTCGAGCGGAAAACTGAAGAAGCCGTTAGTGCTGAACGCGTGCGCAGCGATCAGATAAGAACCGAGCGCGCCGAGCACCAATACACCTGCAACAAGAACGAGGCGAAGCCGATCGGTGAACATCAGGCGAGTTCTAAATGTGCAACGGCAGGAACTTCGAACGGCGACGACCAGCCCCGCAGGAGCCTCAACCAACCGACGTAGGCGATCATCGCTCCATTATCCATGCAGTACTCCATTTTCGGGAAGAATGATCGGAAGCCGTAGCGATCGCACTCCTGTTTGATGCGCGCGCGCAAGCGGCTGTTCGCCGAAACGCCTCCGGCGATAGTAACGTCGCGCACGTTCATGGAGCGTGCAGCCTCTATGGTCTTCTCCACCAACACATCCACCACAGCATCTTGAAAGCTTGCGCAGATGTCCGAGAGATGGTGAGGAGCGATCTGCGAAGGCTCGTCGAGCCAGCCGTTGTTCCGCAAGTAATACAAGACCGAGGTCTTGATACCGCTGAAGCTAAAATCGAATGTTCCCTTTTCCAACATCGAGCGCGGAAAGCGAATGGCTTGCGGGTTCCCGTGCGCGGCAAGCGTATCGATCTTCGGTCCGCCCGGATAGCCCAATCCCAACATCTTCGCGACCTTGTCGAATGCCTCGCCCGCAGCGTCGTCGCGTGTTGTGCCGAGGAGTGTATGGCGAAACGGTTCGGCG
>PSMW01000021.1:0-8326 GCA_040290295.1 Ignavibacteria bacterium | reverse complement strand
CCAACATCGTATGCCCGCCCGACACAATGAGAGAGAGGAAGGGATAGGACGGTTTCTCCTCTGCCAAGAACGCCGAGTACAGATGACCTTCGATGTGGTTGACGGCGGTAAAGGGGATGCCTAACCCGTATGCCAATGCTTTCCCAAAGTTCATCCCTACCAGCAGTGCCCCCACCAATCCGGGACCCTGGGTTGCAGCGACACCATCGAGATGATCTTTGTCCGTCCCCGCGCGGTGTAGGGCTTCCTCCACCGCCTCGATGATCATCCGCTGATGTGCTCGCGAGGCAAGCTCGGGCACCACGCCGCCATACTTGTTATGGACGTACTGCGATGAAATGATGTTTGAAAGCACGATGCCGTCGCTCAGCACTGCCGCTGAGGTTTCATCGCACGAAGTTTCGATGCCAAGGACGATCATACATTTCAGAACGTGAACGCGGCGATGACGTGCCGATTGCAAGAGCCGTGGCAACCGTTCACGATCGACCGTGATGCAATTCTACGCAAATGCGAGACGACGTTCAACGGACAGGCTGACCCCAGATCCCGATCTTGAAACTCACGCGAAGCTGCGAAGGACAACCAGAATCTTTCCAAACCATCGATTGAGCATCCCTCCTCAAGTCTCTCACTGGCGCGTTGAAGTGGTTTGAGATGGAAATCGAAACACGCTCCTTCCCTCCGCGGCGTTGCGCGGTTGCGTGCAGGTCGAAAGCGGATTCCAAGAGCTGCGTCTGCGATTACACGACGCAGCACTTCACTTTTCACTCCGATGATTCCCGTATGGTGAAGCGGATGCGCAGCACGCCGTCGGCGTAACTGGTCGAGATGATGCGGAACGAGCCGATTTCCGCCGTTGTCTTCACATGCTCCCCGATGCACGGGCATGCATCATAGTCGCCAATGTGAATGATGCGAACAACCTCTGCCGTGGCATCGGGCAAACGATGAAGATCGAATTGTGCCGATGCTTCTTCACGAGAGAGGAAGTCCTCGTGTACCGCAAGGTCGCGTGCGATTATTTCGTTCACCCGGCGCTCGACCTCGCGCACCTCCTCATCCGTGAGGGTTCTGTCGAAATGGTAATCGCATTTGGATTTCTTTTTTTCCAAATGCATGCTGAACGAGCGCCCGCAGGCGAACATTCTCACCATTGTTTGGTTGAGCATATGTTCGGCGGAGTGCATGCGCGGGTCATACACTTTGGGCATCGCCTACTTCTCCACACGTATGGGCGTATATGGCTCGAAGAATCGGATGTGGGCAGCATCCACCGCGGCTTGGTACTTCGGGAACTCCTTCTCGAAGAAGGCATTGACGGCATCGGCAACACGTTTCATCTGCTCGATCACCTGGTGGTACACGATGCGTTGTGTCTCCGTCGGTGCGTACCATGCAGAGTTCGCGTAGCCCAAGGCTTGGTTGAGTTTGCTTTGCAGAACGTCCGGGTCCCACCGCCAGCCTTGCACTTCTTTATCGACGAAGAGTTCATTCAACTTTTTGATCGAATCCTGCATAGCATTGCCGAGATCTTTGACGCGTTGTGCAGCGGAGTCGTTCCGATCCTTCACAAATCCGGCAAGCTGTTCGATGCGCCGCTTGGTATCGCGCAACTTGTCCGCAGCGTCGGTAGCGATGCGAATCTTTGCATACAACTTCTCTAACATTTCGGTACGCGCTTGGATATCGGCGGCGGTGTACGGTACGCGATGATCGAGCGTGACGTTCACCATCGCTGAGTCGCGATACTCTCCGTAGCTCACGCGCACCATATAGGTTCCGGGAGGAACGCCCCAACCTCCCGGCTCAGGCGCGCCCGGTTCCGGCTTGGGCTGTGAGGGCATCCGTTCCACTTTGCGATCGAGGTTCCATTGCATTCGATTGATTCCCTTCTCGACCTTCACACGCAGGGTTCGTAGCGTTTCTTTCGCCGCGTTCAAGACTTCGATCGTCACGGTGTCCGGTGTCGGAGAGCGCTTCACGCTCTCTTTCCGCTGATGTGCACCTGCGGTCCTATTTGTATCGAGCGGATTGACCAAAAGTGAAATCCGCGCGCCGGGGGGACGATTGTCTCCGCTGAATGCAGCGTCACCGGGGAAGAACATGCCGCCTGCACGAGGCTTGTACCACACCTGAACGGCGTCGGGTATCGGGAAGAGGTGAAGCGGCTTGGTAAGCAGCGCAGCGCCTCGGCGCGCGATCTCGCGCAAGGGCACGACATCATCCAACACATACACTGCTCGACCGAACGTGCCGACGACCAAATCATGTTCTCGTGGGTGGAGAATCAAGTCTGTCGTCGAAACCGTCGGGTAGTTGTACTTCCATCTCGTCCACACCTTCCCGCCGTCGATGCTTACGTACAAGCCGAACTCCGTTCCGAGAAACATCAGCTTCGGCTCGACAGGGTCTTGTACGAAAGAGAGTGCAAAGCCCCACACCTGTTTTTCGTCGGCGAGTCGTTCCCACGTCGCACCGAAATTCGTTGTGCGAAACAGATAGGGTGTCCAATCATTCCGGCGGTGATTGTCGAACACGACAAAGGCTTCAGCCGCATTGTACGCCGAGGCATGAATCTGCGGAATCCACGTGCTGTCGGGTACGCCTTTCACATTCTTCACAACGTTCGTCCATGACGAGCCGCCGTTTGTCGTGACGTGCAGATTGCCGTCATCGGTTCCCACCCAAAGCACGCCTTGCCCGACGGGACTCGGTGCGATAGCGATGATGGTGCAGTGGTTTTCTGCCGTCGTGACGTCGTACGTGAGGCCTCCACTCTCGAGCTGTTTTTGTTTGGAGGTATCGTTTGTCGTCAGGTCGGGTGAGATGATCGTCCATGTGTCGCCGCGATCGGTGCTCTTGTGGAGAAATTGGCTGCCAAAATAGATGGTGGTAGGATTGAAAGGATCGTGAGCAATGCCTGCATTCCAATTGAAGCGCAGCTTCACACCCTCCGGATGAGCGGGCCTTATGTATTTCGCATCGCCCGTCGCGATATCAACGCGGACGAGATTGCCTCCTTGCCACATCGAGTAGCAGGAGCGCGGGATACTACGATCGGGAACGACATCGAATCCATCACCCCAACCCACGTTCTCCCACTCGGCATTGACGATACCGCCCCAATGATACGCGTACGCCGGACCGCGCCACGATCCGTTGTCTTGCAATCCTCCGTACACGTTGTACGGCATCTCCATATCCACATTGATGTGGTAGAACTGTCCGAGCGGAAGGTTCTCAATGAAGCGCCACGTACCACCCCGATCGTGCGAGATAGCAACGCCACCATCGTTCCCGTTGATCATGAAGCTCGGATTGTCGGGATGAATGTAGAGGGCATGATGATCGCCGTGCACCGTGTTCCAGCCGATGAATGTTTCGAACGTCTTCCCGGCATCGATGCTGACCGAAACTTCCGTATAGAGGTTGTAGAGACGGTCATCGTTTCTCGGATCGACCACAATCTCGCAGTAATAGAACGGCCGATTCCCGATGTTGGTGTCGGAGATTTTTCTCCACGTGAATCCGCCGTCATCGGAGCGATAGAGGGCATTCTTTTGCGACTCGATCAGAGCATACACACGGTTGGGATTGCTCGGCGCAATCGCCAACCCGATTCTTCCGATATGTCCTTTCGGCAGTCCCTCCTTTTCCGTCAGGCGCTTCCACGATTTGCCGCCGTCGAACGTTACGTACAGACCAGAACCTTGTCCGCCTGAGTTAAAGAACCAGGGCCAACGTCGATACTCCCACATCGCAGCAAAGAGTTTATGAGGATTGGTGGGATCCATGACCAAATCCGCGCAGCCCACCTTCTCGTTCACGGTCAACACCTTGTGCCACGATAGCCCGCCGTCGGTAGTTTTGAAAACACCGCGTTCGGGATTCTCACCCCAGGCGGCACCCAAGGCGGCGACGTATGCAATCTGAGGATTGAACGGATCGAGCAGCACCCGATGGATATTGCGTGAGCGATCGAGACCAAGATGTTTCCACGTCTTCCCTCCATCCATACTCTTGTACACGCCGTTGCCGTTCGTCTGGCTGTTGCGCGGATTTCCTTCTCCCGTTCCGACCCACACTACATCCGGCGTCCGCTGATCGACCGCGATCGCACCGATCGAAGCGACAGCAAGTGTATCGAAAATGGGCGCCCACCGTATGCCACCGCTCTCCGACTTCCACAAACCGCCCGATGCGCTGCCGACGTAGATGATGTTCGGGTTTCTGCGCACGACATCGATTGCCGTTACCCTGCCGCTCATGCCAGCGGGCCCGATGCTGCGAAACTTCAAGCCTTTGAGTTTCTCCATATCCAGCGGTTGCGCAAACGAGGAGCAAACAACAACGAGCACCATTCCGATCAATGCTCGCCGTGTGAGCGATGCGATCCGACGTCCGTGGTTCAGCATGTCTTTGTTCTATGATGTCCGTGTAACCTTATGAGCGATGGCCTACTCGATGAAAGATGTGGAAGGATGGACGAGAGCCTTACGCGTCGCAGCTTCCGTCGATGAAAGGCGTGAGAAACTTACGAAGCGGAAGGTGAAGATGCAAGGTTGGGGCATCAAGGTTGGGGCATGATGATGTGTGGAATGATTCAACAACAACGATTCGCACGAGTGCAAGAAAGCTCATCCTTTCTTTCGACGCGTCGGAAGGCTGTGGGACAAGCGACCGGTTCATGGCGAGAACACCGGGCACGAGCGTGGCATATGCGTTGCCCTCATGCCCAGCGGGAGCGGTGGACAGAGAACACCCTCGCACGAATCAGGGTGTTCCTCACGACAGCGAATTGATCAATGAAAAGGTCCGCCATGAAAATTCTCATTACCGACGGCATTGAAACATCCGGAGCCGACATTCTGTTGAACGCAGAATTCGAACTCACCCAAAAGGCTCTTACGCCGAACGAACTGTTGGACGTGATCGGTGCGTACGATGCGATCATCGTTCGCTCGGCAACGAAGGTGACGAAGGAGGTGATCGACCGCGGCAAAAACTTGAACGTGATTGCGCGCGGCGGTGTCGGGTTGGACAACATCGATGTCGAGTACGCAACACGAAAAGGCATCACCGTCCTCAATACTCCGAAAGCCTCGTCGATTTCCGTCGCGGAGTTGACGATCGCCCATCTCCTTGCCCTTGGCCGCTTCTTCCCGATAAGCAGCATTGCGATGCGGCATCGTGAGTGGCCCAAAAAGGAATTTAGCCAGGGCATCGAGATCACCGGCAAGACGCTCCGCATCATCGCTTTGGGCAACATTGGGTCGGAAGGAGCGAAGCGAGCGCTCGGACTGTTCATGAACGTTGGCGCATACGACAAGTATGTGCACACGACCGACATCCCCGGCGTGAAGATGGTATCGAAGGATGAACTGCTGTGCCTGTTGGACTATATCACGCTCCACGTTCCGTGCGACAAGGAAGCCGGACCTGTCATCATCAGAGAGGATTTTGCCAAGATAAAGAACGGCGTCATTCTCATCAACTGTGCGCGCGGCGGCGTGGTGAACGAACGCGACGTACTGGACGCGCTCAACAGTCAGAAAGTGGCATTCGCTGCTCTCGATGTGTACGAGCATGAGCCGCCGAGGCAGGACGAATACGACTTGATCATGCATCCACGCGCTTCAGGTACACCACACATCGGTGGCTCGACGATCGAAGCGCAAGACTGCGTCGGCATCGAGATCGCACAGAAAGTGGCCGCCGCCTTGCACGCGTACTCGCACGAGAACGCATTTGCTTAGCGTCCTCCTTGACTCTCTCGACGCAAAGTCGTACTCTCAGAGTGCACGAAGAGTAAATCCTTCGTGCACTCATTTCTTTTTCTCCACCGATCACAAGCGAGAGGATTCATGGCAACTGTTCGACCCTTTCGAGGATTTCGCCCCTTGTCGCAGTATGCAGCGGAAGTCGCGTCCAAACCGTACGACGTGCTCAGTTCGGACGAGGCACGCATCGAGGCGCAAGGCAAACCCCTTTCGTTCCTGCACGTCGGCAAGCCCGAAATCGATTTGCCGCCCGACATCGATCTATACGACCCGCGGGTGTATGACAAGGCAAAAGAGAATGTAGACAAGCTGATTCATGATGGGATTCTTCAACAAGACCCGAAGCCTTTCTTCTATGTCTATGGTCAGATCATGGGCGATCATGCACAATACGGCATCATCGGTTGTGTATCGGTGGAGGAGTATTGGAACAATACGATCAAGAAACACGAACTGACGCGACAAGACAAGGAAGACGACCGCACGCGTCATGTCAAAGTCACGAACGCCCATACAGGACCCATCTTTCTCACGTACCATGCTGAGCCTCGCATCGATGCAATCGTTGATCGCGTCCGACTGGTCGATCCTGTGTACGACTTTGTTGCTGATGACGGCATCCGCCATCAACTGTGGGTGATTTCGGATGATCGATTGATTCGTGCGATCACGGAGTTGTTTGGGCGCGTGCGATCGCTCTACGTAGCCGATGGGCATCACCGTTCGGCGGCAGCAGCACGTGTGGGCAAAGAGCTGGCGCAAGCCAACCCACACCACCGCGGGGACGAGGAGTACAACTTTTTTCTTGCCGTGCTCTTCCCCCACAATCAACTCAAGATCATGGAGTACAATCGCGTCGTGAAGGACCTCCATGGTTTGAGTGAGGAGGATTTTCTTGAAGCGATCAAGAAGCAAAAGTTTTCCGTGCGCGAAGCAGACTCTCCCGCCCGGCCAAAAGCTAAAGGTGAATTCGGCATGTACCTCGGTGGCAGATGGTACAAGTTGAAAGCAGATCTCAGTTACCTCACCCGACCCGATCCCGTCGAACGATTGGATGTGTCGATTCTGCAAAACCATCTCCTCGCACCTGTCCTTGGAATCGACGATCCACGAACGAACAAGCGGATCGATTTTGTCGGAGGAATACGCGGCGTAAAGGAACTGGAAAAGCGTGTGCAGTCCGGTGAGATGGCAGTGGCGTTCGTCCTTTACCCAACCTCCATCGAGGAGTTGTTGACGATCGCTGACGCCGGCAAAATCATGCCGCCGAAGTCAACATGGTTCGAACCGAAATTGCGAGACGGTCTTGTTGTTCATTTTCTCGACTAATCGTGCCGGCAGTTCCTTCCATGCATGTTGGCCACTGAGAGATTACCCATTGCGTTGTAGCGCCGACTCCTTCATGAGATTTGCGACAAAAGCCTGCCACAATCGATGAGCAAACGTCGAAGAACCACAGAGAAGCTTCCTTTGTTCGAGGCGGAACCCACAACCGGCGGCGTCGCCGAATCGGCATCCGACTACGCGTCGAAGAATCGCCCGCGCATCCGGCGCTGGGCAAGCAAGGGCATCTACTTCGGCAGTTCGTCGTGGAAATATCCGGGCTGGCAGGGTCAGGTGTACACGAGGCGATATCCATCGAAGAAGGCTTTCGAGCAACATGCGCTCGCCGAATACTCGGAGTTGTTTCCCACCGTCTGCGCCGACTTTGCGCTGTACGATTTCCCCGATCCGGACAAGATGAAGTTCATTCACGATCAGACGACAGACGACTTCACAGTGTCGCTGAAGGTTACCGACCGTATCACCATCAAACGTTATCCAAACATTCCTCGCTACGGCGCGAAGGCTGGGCAAGAGAATCCCGATTTCCTCAACGTCGAGTTATTCGCCGATGCATTCCTCGAACCGATCGAGCATCTGAAGAGAAAGCGAGGCATCATCATTTTCGAGTTCTCGACCTTCTATCCTAGTTCGGGCATCGTCGATGAGCGCTTTGTCGAGTTGTTGGATGACTTCCTCTCGAAACTCCCGAAAGGATACGAGTATGCTGTGGAGGTACGCAACAGCGATTTTCTGAGATCGGAGTACTTGCAGATGTTGCAGCGCCACGGCGTTGCTCATGTTCTGAACAGTTGGACGCGCATGCCGCCGATCATCGATCAACTGCACATGGGCGGGGTGCTCACGGCAAAGTTTTCTGTCTCCCGCGCGTTACTGAAGCCGGGCCGAACGTACGAGCAAGCGGTACGCATGTTCCAGCCTTACAAGGAGATCAGAGAAGAGAACCCTGAACTCCGCATGGGCGTCGCCGAGGCTGCTCGTCGTTGCATCGCCGAGGGGCGATCGCTGTACGCCTACATCAACAACCGCGCAGAAGGAAACTCCCCGAAGACCATTGAAGGGATTTTGGATATTCTGGATTCTTATCCGGTGGAGAAACTGTAGCCGCTGCTAACCGGACAAATGTCCTAACAGTAAGTGATGACTCTTGTAGGACGAGCAGGCTGCTCGTCCTACACCCTGGTGTGGGTCGGGGCGGG
>PSMW01000047.1:11841-12811 GCA_040290295.1 Ignavibacteria bacterium | reverse complement strand
CAATAGGGTGAACCCCCATTGCGAGTCTCTGTCGTTACGGATGACGTGGATGGTTTGTAGAAGCTCAGCGGTTGCGTGCGTTAGATGCCCGGAGGGTGGCGCTGTTTTGCAAGCGCCAGTGCCGCTGCGAGGTGTTGTGTTGTTTGATTCGCATCTGTTGAGCGTTCCGATGGTCAGGGTTGAGAGCCACAAGGGAGATGGCTTTTTGTCGCGCTCTGAAGGGCTGGGTTGTGGTAAGATTCGCCCACTTCACCAATCGGTAAACTGTACCATCACGTTGCTTCCGGTGTCGAGGATGTCGACTTCTTCGGGGACAGGGATGAGGCAGTTTGCGTGAGCCAGCGAGCTAACCATGCCTGAGCTTTGCGGACCGTGGGGTCGTACGTGCAACGCGCCGTTGTGCATCGTTGCAACGCCGCGCACGAAGTGTCGCTTACCATCGCGTTTGGAAATCGGTTCATCGAGAATCGCAGAGAGATACGCAGGAACATCGGGGATGCGCTGAAGCATCGCGGCAAGGGCTGGCTTGACAAATTGCATGAAGGTGACGCTCGTGGAGACTGGATTTCCGGGCAAACCGAAGACCAGTGTCGAGCCGAACGTGCCGAACAGCAGTGGCTTGCCGGGCTTGATGTTGACTCGCCAGAAGCGGATGCGCACACCTAACGCTTGGAGCGTGTCCTTCACAAGGTCGTACTTGCCCATCGATACTCCTCCGGTAATGAGGAGAACGTCTGCATCGAGACCCGACCGAATGGCTTTCTGTAGTCGTTTCTTTTCATCTCCCACGATTCCTAAGAACCGACCGATGGCACCTGCACGCTCGACGTAGCCTTGCAGCACATGCGAAGTGCTGTTGCGAATTTGTCCTGCTTTCGGTTTCACATGGTACGGGACAAGCTCATCACCCGTTGCGAGAATTTTCACTAACGGCTGGCGGACAACGCGCACACGAGTGATGCCAAGGGCT
>PSMW01000047.1:0-11812 GCA_040290295.1 Ignavibacteria bacterium | reverse complement strand
TGCCGGTGTCAGCAAGTGTCCCCGCCGGAGGGCGGCCGAGTTCTTTTGGATGTCCTCGCCGGCGCGTCGAATGTTTGCACCGAGCGCTATTGGTGCAACGCATGCAACGCGCTTGTCGTCGCGTATCTCCGTGACTTCGACGGGCACAACACTATCGGCACCTGCAGGGATTTTTGCGCCGGTCATGATGCGCACTGCTTCACCTGTGCGCAATCGTCCTTTGAACACATTTCCCGCGCTCGCTTCACCTACAATGTTCAGGAGTACTGGCGTGCTGGGTGTGGCTCGCTCGAGATCCGCCGCCATCACAGCAAAGCCGTCCATCGAGCTGTTATCGAACGGAGGAAGGTTTTCGCGCGCTATGATATCGGCTGCAAGAGTTCTGCTATATGCCTTCTTCAACTCTACGTGTTCTGCGCCAAGCGGTCTGACGGACGCGAGAATGATCGCGAGTGCTTCGTGTGTGTCGAGCATAGATGATTCGTCGGACAATGGGAAGAGGCAAATGATTCGGGACCACCCGCAGGAGAAATGTTGTCAATCTTGAAAAGAAATGCAAAGCGGGAAGAGCTACGGTGTGCGGAGTGCGCGAACTGGCCTGCTCCGCACACACGAGCTTGTCGGATTGTTTCAGTTTTTCGTTGTTCGTCCGCCGTGATCGGCAACGAGCACCCACTTATCACCGACCTTCATGAGGACATCCGTCCACCTGCCGGAGTTCGATTCTTCCTTCCCTTCGCCACGCTTTTCGACGGAGGTCCAAAAGTAATGAACCACTGCGATGTGGTTGAAGATGAGAATCTCTGCAGGGCTGAGATCGGAGAAAACGACCTTTGCATTCTTCATGTCGTACTCGACGAACTTGCGAACCTTCGAGCGATCGGTCGGCAGCGGCGCGCTGTAGATCCAACCGCGGTAATCGTTATGAAAATAACTCATGAACGATTCGAGATCTCCACGATCATAGGCCGCGTTGTATGCTTCCACGGTCTTCCACACTTCCTTTTGTGCAGCCGACCGATCGTGTGCCTGTGCGGCTACAGAGAGCGCGTACAGCATTGCTGTTCCAATGAGCCAACGTTTGAGGAACATCATGGTAAAGCCTCCCTGTGTGTTGTGATGAAGTGAATGAGTGAAGCGATCGCCGTGCTCTGAACCGCCTTTTGAGGCGAGCGACGACGTCATCTGGGTTATCGCCCGAAACGAATTACGGAGAGTGTGCCATCCGTGGATTGGGATCCGGAAGCCCGCAACAAGGTAGCCTTTCGATGGACGGGAGTCAAGGACTATCTTGCCGATGTGTTCTTCGAGAAGACGAAGCCTTTTTGTTCAACCAGGCGGGTGCAATCGATGCAAAACTTCTCTCCCTTCAAGTCGATCTCCTCCACGTTGGTAGAAGAATGCATGACGCAGGATTGCGACGAGCAATGCACCAAACCGATGGCATGTCCTAACTCGTGCGCTGCCTCTTTGATGAGCCGGCGGACGAGGAGCGGGCGGTTGGGCGGAAGTCCATAGCGTTCATTCTGCAGTCGGTAGTACGATGCTACAGCAACGCCGCCGCCCAACTCAGCTTCGCCAAAGACGTAGGTCAGGATAGGGATGAACAAGTCCTCGGCAGTGACCGCGAGGTAAGTGATGCCATGAGTGCTGTGAGCCGCGTACATGCCGCGGAGGTGGAGAATGAGGGACGTCGAGTCATACTGCCCGCGCTGGACATCGTAAAATGCCTGCATGGGTACATCCGCTTGCACCAGCACGACATCGGCATGAAAAATCTTCTGAAGCGGATAGATCAACTCGCGCACGATGCCGCTTTCGGTGTTTCCGATGGGCGGCAGATGAATGGCGTTCATCGTTCGCGTTTCAATCCGTACTTTTCGATTTTGTGGTAGAGTGTTACCCGATCGATGTCCAAGATCGCGGCGCTGGGGCTGATGTTCCAGCCGGTTTTTTTCAAGATCGCTTCGATGTGTCGCCGCTCGACATGTTCCAACTTCTTGCCGTCACAGAGTTGCGACGGCGGAGCGAGCACGGGCAAGTGGTGTTTGTCGATCGCCGTTGAGGTGGTCAGCACCATCGCACGCTCGATGGCGTTTTCCAGCTCGCGCACATTGCCGGGCCAGTCGTAGGCTTTCAAGGTGTGCATGGCTTCTGGCGTGAAGCCGTGGACCTGTTTGCCCATCGCTTTGGAGTATTTTCCCAAGAAGTAATGGGCAAGCTTCGCAACGTCGCCGCGGCGTGCGCGTAGTGGGGGCGGCGAGATCACGAATACAGTCAACCGGTAATAGAGGTCTTCGCGGAACGTTTCCTCCTTCACGGCTTGTTCGAGATTTCGGTTCGTCGTGCAGATGACACGACAATCGGAATGGATCACCTCACTGCCGCCGACGCGCATGAATTGCTTCGTTTCGATGACGCGTAACAAATCCATTTGCGTTTTGGGACTGATGATTCCCACCTCGTCGAGGAAGAGCGTGCCGCCATCGGCAAGTTCTACTTTCCCTTTGCGGCGATACTGCGCGCCGGTGAACGCGCCTTTCTCATGTCCGAAGAGTTCGCTCTCCAGGAGCGTCTCGGTCATCGCACCGCAATTGACGGTAACGATCGGGAAGTATTTTCGCGGTGAAAGGTTGTGGGTGGCACGTGCGATCAGTTCCTTACCCGTTCCGCTCTCGCCACGAACCATCACGGTGGTATCGGTGGGTGCAACGGTCGTCACCAGTTCCATCACTTTCTGCATCTCGGGAGATTCGCCGATGATCTCGTCGTGGCTTGCCATCTCGCTGACCACATCTTTGAGTTTGATATTCTCTCGGCGCAGTGCTCGTTCGACACCATCTCCATTCCAGCAACCAAACGCCGGACGGGGCGGCGAATGCCCCACCAAAGAAAAAGTCCCGAAGCAACTGCAACCACCAACGCTGTTACAATGGAGAACCACAACAATTGCATTCTTGCCGCGTGCATCTGTTGATCGATCTGCGCGAGCGACATCTTCACATCGAGCACACCAAGAACTGTTTTCGTTGGAGGGTGAGCGTGACATGCCGCGTTGGTGCATTGCTCTTGGTTACGAATCGGTGTGATCAAGCCGAGCGCGCGCTCGCCGTCCTGCTTGATCAGAATGCGCGACAACTTTCCTTTCGGTGGGTGTGCTCGAGCCAGATCGGGACCGGCGTGGCAACTCACGCACGCCTCCTGATCCATATCGACTTTCGAACGGATGTCGGTGAGCACGGAAGCGAAGACGGCATCCCCATTTTTGTTGTACATGCGGATGCCTTCCATACCCCGCTCGTCGGCAACAGCCGAAACGATATGCTGCACCTTTTCTTTTCTGTTGAGCAGCATGCTGTGGCGCGCGGAACGGGCAATCACGTCACTCACGCCAAGCGCACTCAGCTCGACGTTCTCCATCAAGTGTTGCTGCTGCACGTTGACGGTTGCAAGCGCAAGGAGGCCTAAGACAAAAGTCTGAGCGGAAGGGATGATGAGAAAGAGCCGGAACGCGATAATTTTCGTGAGGCGCACAACAACCTACGGCTTGTTGGAATATTCCACGTTGGGAAAATCACGTTACATGCCATCGAAGGGAAGGGAAAGCCGCGCATGTGAAAGAGTTTTTGGAAGGAATTTTGCCCGGGGCGACCACGGACGTTCGCTTTTCCAACAGATAGGAAAACGTTTCTAAAGGGAGAGAAAGGCAGTGGGGCGTCGGCACGTGAGTAGGGGACAAACGGCACTACCGGAGCAGTATCATCTTTCGAGCGGTGGAATATACCAACCCTGCATCCGAACGGGCGAGAAGTTTGAACAGATAGATGCCGCTTGCCATCGCGCGGCCATGTTCGTCGGTGCCGTTCCATTCTGCATTGTAGCTGCCTGCAGGCTGAGCAGCGCTGACTAACGTACGAACGCGTCTGCCTGCGAGATCGAAAATGGTGAGCTGAACGTCGCTCGCATTCGGCAAGTCGTAGCGGATCACCGTCCGTGAGCTTCCGAGCACAGCACCATCTCGTATGGAGAAGGGGTTGGGAACGTTGGGATACAAAACGACATCACGTGGTCGCGTCGATGTGTCCTGCACTGCGGAGGGAAGTCGGTTTTCGAAGAGGAGGATCAAATCATCTTCTTCGTCGATGCCTGTCATGTCCAAATCGCCGTCGTTGTCTCGATCATGCAGCGTTGCGCACGAACCTGCCCGAGAGGAGGGAAGCGTTCGACGATTGCCCAAGACTCCCGAACCGATGTTTTCGTACACACTCCAGTTTCGTCCGGAGTAATTGCTCGTCACCAAGTCAAGGTCGCCATCCCCGTCGATGTCGCCTACGTCGATGGCAATGGGAAACGCGCCCGTGGGATAGGTAACGGCTCCGAGCAATCCGCCGGGCCCGTCTCCGAGGATCACCGAACAGTTGTTGGATGCGGAATTTGCTGAAACGACATCGACGTTTCCGTCGCCATTCATGTCGCCTACAGCGATCATCCACGGACCGTTTCCTCCTGCAGGCACTTTGGTTGCGTATGTGAAGCTGCCCGTTCCGTTGCCGAGCATGAGGATGATCTCACTGCTGGCATACGCGCCGACGAAGAGATCGAGGATACCGTCGCCATTGGCATCTGCTGCGGCGCAGGCCGTCTCGCCGTTGCCGTTTGCTTCCAATAACGCGCGTTGAGCGAACGTACCGTCGCCGTTGTTCAACAGGACGGCGATGTTGTTGCCGGACCTGTTGGCTGTAATGATGTCGGCATCACCGTCGCCGTCCACATCTGCGACGGTTAAGCCGCGAATCCCGCCCGAAGCTCGGAAATTTCTAATGGAAAGAAAACCGCCGTTGCCGTTGCCAAGAAACACTGTAACGCTGTCGCCGGTCGAATTCCCGACTGCGATATCGATGTTTCCATCGCGGTTGAAGTCGGCGCTTTCGTTCGTGCTCGGCCGCGAGCCGTTTGGAATAGGATAAACGGTGAAGGACGAATACGAGCCTGTGCTGTCGTTGAGAAACACGCGGCAGTCGGCGGAAATTTCGTTCCGTACGAAGAAGTCCGAATATCCATCGTTGTTCAGGTCGGCACCGTGTGCGCCGTAGGTTTGGATGTGCGGCTCGCCCTGTCAGCGTACCGGAACGCGACGGAAATCGGTGAGAAGCATGGTGCCGCGCTGGGTCTTCACCCAATAATTCCAGGAGAACCCATGCTGCAAAGCCTCCCCCGTGCGGCTTCGGATGTTTTTCGAGAGGGTAACCATCACCCAATCGCCGACGGAAGGATACTTCGTGGGCGTGAAGCGAATGCGAGTGCCGTTGTTCTCGAGCGTCAATGTGCCCGTGAGAACGCCCGACCATCTCGCGAAGACCGAAACGTTAGCAGGGGTGATCGTCGCGGAATCCAACGGTACATCGAACGTGACGAGGATGGGAGAGATCCGGTCTGCATTCAATGATTGTGGCGATGGCGAGACCGAGAGAACGCGCGTCGGGGCAGTGAAGCACTGCGTCGCGCTGACGAGCACCAAGAGGGCGACGAACGATCGCACCGAAAGCTCCTAAGGTGAGAAGAACGATGTAAATTGCCGAGGCCAGTGTAGAAAATTTTCGGCAGGTAGTCAAATGCAAAGCGGGCAGCACGTGTTGTACTGCCCGCTTGTGAGAGTGCTCTGCGGAGGAGGTCAGGGCCACAGAGAACGTCACTTCATCAACATGAGCTTGCGTGTTTGAACGAACGAGCCTGCAGTGAGTTTGTAAAGGTACACACCACTCGATAAGCTGGAGGCGTCGAACACTTTCCGATAGTTTCCTTCGCGCAACTCTCCGGCGACCAACGTTGCCCCTTCTTCACCGAGCGTATTGTACACCTTCAGCGAAACAACGCTGGGCTGTGCAAGACTGAACTCGATCGTTGTGGTTGGGTTGAAGGGGTTAGGATAATTTTGTTTCAGTGCGAACCTCGTCGGTTGTTCTCCGTCTCCGACGCCGGTGAGAACATCAACAACGATCGGCTCGGAGTGATGCACAGAACCATCGAGGTCGATTTGCTTGAGTCGATAGGAGAGTCTTCCGTTCGGTACGTTGACATCGGTGAAGGTGTAATCATGCGGCTCGCCGGTGGCACCGTGTCCCGGAATGAAACTGCCGGGGATGGTTGCGAAATTCGCCGGGGCATTTTCCGCACGCTGCACTTCGAATCCGTAGTTGTTCACCTCTCCGACCGTTCGCCAATCGAGCCGGACAGCGTTCCCACTCAACACGGTAGCAGTGAAAGAGGCAAGTTGCACTGGAAGCGGATTGAATCCATACTCGCGCACGGTCGTGTTCATACCGACCGCGTATCCGTGTTGACCCGAGAGGAACCATAACCCGCGGAGCGTTTCTGTCGCGAACGAATTCTGCACGCTCCATGTCGCGCCACCGTTGGTCGTCCACTTCACCAAACCATTCGACCCGCCAACCCAACCCGTATCGCTATTGATGAAATAGACCGCGTACAGGTTTTCAGTCGTTCCACTTTCCTGAATGTACCACACGTCGCCTCCCGATGACGTCATCTTGACTCTTCCATTGGCGCCGACTGCCCAACCGTAGTTCGCATCCACGAAGTGTACAGCGTTCATCGGCAGCGAATTGTTGAGCCATTGCGTTTGCCATGTAACACCGTCGTTGCTGGTACGCAATGCCGTACCGTCGCTGCAGGTAAGAACGATCTTGTTCATGGCAGGACTCCACCCTCCGGTCACGGTTGCCGTTGTCGGCAAAGGAGCACTTGTCCACGTTGCTCCTCCGTCGTTTGTTTTGAGGAACGTGCCGTTTGCTCCTCCAATCCAACCGACTTGTGCGTCGCGGAAGTACACGCACTTCAACGCAGCAGTGGTCGAGCTTGACTGCGGCAGCCAACTCGAACCGCCGTTGGTTGTTTTGAGAATCGTGCCGTTGTCGCCCACCACCCAACCCGTGGAAGCATTCACAAACCAGAGGTGGGTGAGGGTTACGGTCGTCCCACTGGTTTGGGACAACCACGTCGCTCCGGCATCTGTCGTTTTACGGATTGCTCCGCCGCTGCCAACGATCCATCCCGTCTCGTGAGCCACAAAGCGCACCGCGTAGTAATTTGCAGGATCGGCAAGCAGAATACGCCAAGACTCTGCCCCGAACATTTGTGGCGCGAGAAAGATGCCGAGCATAACCAAGAGGCAGCAGACATGTACCAATCGGTTATTGTTCATTGTGGGTTCCCCTGTTGTTGTGAATGATAGTTCGAAGTGCACTGTCCTACGTTTGAGGGGGGAAATGGTGAAGCTCGCTTGCGGGGGTAATATGGTAAATTGAAGAAGCGACAGGAATGATTTGAATCACCGCTCCAGCCAAGTTTTTGCGACTCGAACGCCGTCACCGAGTTTGTCGCCTGAACTCATCGCCAGGGTGTGTGAAGATGAATGTCCATCGCGATAGAGACCACCGCGATGAGCCGACACCATCACCACCATTGCCGCGCGACTTTGTACCTGGCGAGCAATTCCATCATTCACAATCGGCCAGCCCAACGCCCGACGAAAAGTTTGGGCACGCGGACTTCCGAACCATCCACACGACTCGGAATGGGATCGGGAAAATACTTTGCACAACATGCGTACGCTTCCATGGTCATCATATCCCAATTCGATGGACAGCGCGCACAAAAGATTTTGTTCTCCTTGATCGTAAACTCGGTGGAACCGCAATGCTCGCTGTAGCTGATCGCGGTAACGAGTTGGCCTGTTGGTGCGAGATATGCCATGACGCTCCGCGGTGTTTGCCCGCCACGATACTCGAAGCGTACAAGGCGATATCGTTTCAGATCGTCCAACGAAAAAACCAAGTCGCCTCCCTCTTCTCTGAATTCGATCGGAGCCATCACAACAGGCTCGACACCATATTCAACGGGCGTGGTTACCACCGGCTGCTGTTTGATGACGGAGTGAACCGAAGGGTTCAAGTAGTGAATAAAAATAACGGCACCCACGATGAGCACAAGCGGGAAGAGCACCATCCCAACGCGCTTCGTGGTGGACCGATGCGGAGATGAAAGAGGCTCAGTGGAAGCGGCGGAAACGGCCGTACCGCAATTGGGACAATATCTCGTACCCGCTGCGAGGGTGAAGCCACACGTGCTGCATTGTGTCATGACGCTGTACCTCCATACAAGAACACTATGCCAATATACAAACGGAGATGCCGAGGGGCAATCACTGCGCGGCAAGAGTGGGGGGTGGGTGATGGGGGGGGAGTTGACAATCTTCTCCAACTTCGGTAGCTTCATGCCGGCACGCTCGCCGACGTTATTGCAGTGAGTGTTCCTTTTCCCATCTCGAGTGGAGGCGGCGCATGCAACGCAGCTCGCACACAATCTCTAGGCACAAAGTGCGAAAACCATCGCAACTCCACCTCATGCCATGCCGAATTCTCTCCCATCGAACACATTTACAAGAAAGGGAGAGCAGCCATGCTGAAGCACATCCCGATAATGCTGTGTGCGTTCTTACTGCTTTTGCCGCCTACCGGAAGTAGCCAGTGGGCCAGTCGATGGAGCGTACCGGTTCGGATTACGACGAGTGGCGCCGACGAGGTCCATCCTGTTTTCGCAGATGGCTTCGGATGGTTGCGCGATCAGGAAGAGTTGTTGGCATTCAGCAGGAACAGGAAGAACATTTGCCTTCTGCGTACCACGAACGCTGGTGCCGGATGGTCTGACAGCGTTGTGTGTATCACCACCGATAGCGCCGACAACGATTTCCCTTCACTTGTTCGTGGTAGTTACTCTCCCTCTGTGCAAGCAATGCTGCTGTGGCAGGGACGTCGTAACGGCAATCTCGAAATCCTCTACAGCAGGCTTCTCCAAGACAATTGGTCTCCGCCCCAACAACTGACGAACGACACGGCAGATGACGTGATGCCGCACATCGCTGCATGGGAGGGCACGTACTATTGCGCGTGGGAGCGAAACGGCAGAATCATGTTCTCCGAGTACATTGCCAACGCGTGGAGCGCACCGCGGTCGATCTCCGACGCGAACGATACAACCTGCCATCTCCCACAAGTGACAGTGGAGTTCATTGACCCTCCTGCTGCGTACACGCCGGTTGTGGTTTGGGAGAAACGAAGACGAGGTAGTCGCTCTCGAGTCGTGATGGTTTCGCTGCGCGCCGGCAGTACGTGGACAACTCCCGACACGCTTGTCGGCGATGGCGATAACAGGAGGCCAAGGTTTTTCAAATATGGCCAGCAACATGTGTTGACCTGGGATCGTGTGGTCGACGCGCGCTTTCGGACGTACGCGGGTTATACATCGATCTCCGCGGGAAGAATCGGTATTGGCAGCATCGCTCCACTCAACAGTGCGGTGGATACATCGCAAAATGCTTCCGTGAACGGCTTCCTGATCATCGTCTCCTCGACACCCACTTACTATTATTCTGCATCGACATGGGAAGTGACCGGCAACGACAGCATCGGAGTGAGTCTCATACCGAACATGCCCGATGGCTTGCAAAGGCTTCGTCCTGCCGGCGCATCGATCAATCGCAATCCAACAATCTCGCAGGGCAGTCCTGCAATCCAATTCGGTTTCGCCGTTCGCTTTTGGGCGGTGTGGGAAGCGTTCGTGGCGAACCGATGGCAGCTCTTTTGTTCCAATGCGGTTCTCATGATCAGGAATGTTGGCGGCTCGAACGCTCTGCCCGAAGGTTTTGCTCTCTATCAAAACTCCCCCAATCCCATCACAGCGAATCGAGGCGATCGGACCACGCACATCCGATTTACAGTGGGTCGCTCCGCGTTCGGGGATCGAGGTGCTCCTTTCGTTACGCTGAAAGTCTTCGATGTGTTGGGACGTGAAGTGGCAACTTTAGTCAACGGCACGGTGGGCGTTGGTGACCATAGCGTCACGCTCGATGCCGGCTCGTTGCCGAGTGGCGTGTACTATTACCAACTCGCCGCGCCGAATTTCATCGGAACGAGAAAGATGATGGTGGTAAGATGAGGACGTTCGTCATCCGCAACGGCTTGAAAATCGACGACCGCAACCAGCCGAGCAGCTTCGTCGTCCATCAGAACTATCCAAATCCCTTCACTCGGCGGACAACCTTCACCCTCCCGTTGCCGACAATGGGTCGTGCGGGCGAATCTGTCGAGCTGAAAGTTTTTTGATCTTCGTGGACGAGAGATCGCCGGTGTTCTGCATGAGCACCTATCGCCCGGCTGCCATGCCCTGACATGCGACGCACACACACTACCCCGTGGGGTGTATTCGTCCGGTTTGAAGTACGGATCATCCAGCGCCACGCGGAGAATGTTCATCACCCATTGATCTTCGCCCTTTTCTTTCACTCGAACACGGAAACTGTTATCTTTCGTCCAAGATACATCTCCTTTCTCTTCAAGAGCACTTCATGACACAAAACGGATGGGGGGAATCCACTGATAGCGCCGGGCTTGCGCTTCGGCATGCTTATATCGGGAGCGAAAGCCCGATGAAGCATGTGGTTTGGTTCGCGCTTGCATCGTGCCTCTTCGCGTTGACCGCATCGGCGCAGGAAAGTTATTTCTACAAGAAGAGAATGTACGGCAGTGAGGCGCTCTTCAATCCGCTGTCGCTTGTGCTCAACGCCAGCTTCGACATCATCCAACTCGACGGGCACAGTCGCGCGTTCAAGTCCATTCGATACGCTGAAGGGTTCTCCAATGTGCTACGCAACATCACCCGTCCCTTCGGCCCAATCAGCAGATATGGATGGGGAAACTTCGTGGCAGATCAAATCTTGCCCCTTCATCTCACACGAAAAGACGCACAATGGTGGCCCAACTACCAACTCCATCTGATCGGTGGCGGGATGAATTATACTATGCTGCGTGAATGGTACCACGTTTACGGTGTACCGAGTCCCTCGCTCTTCGCCATCGGCACACTCGCGGTCAAGGCGCTGCTCAATGAAGCGATCGAAAATGGAGCGGTCAGCGGCGACAACGTTGATCCGATCGCCGATCTCCTCATCTTCGATCCGGCCGGCATCGTGCTGTTCAGCTTCGAGGGAGTGAACGAGTTCTTCAGCAAGGAGTTGAACTTAGCAGATTGGTCGCTGCAACCGTCACTCACCTTTGCACCTGCCGCGCTCCACAACAACGGACAGTATTTTTCGATCAAGTGGCGATTTCCCTTTTCCGAGCGATGGCACCTGTTCTATTATTTTGGGATGAACGGATTGATCGGACTCTCTTACAAACTTCCCGACGGCAGAGCGATCTCACTCGGCGGTGGCCTGCGCGCAAAGCAACTCGTGCTCGTCAACGCCGCAACCAACAAGCAGACACTCGATCTCGTCTGGAACATCGGCGCATTCTATGACAAGGACAATTCGTTGATGGCGTCGCTCTTTGTCAGCGGCTTGACCGACTACACCGTCAGCGCCAATCTCTATCCGGGCATAATCGACCTCGGCGGATTCACGCCGGGTGTGTGGATCGTTGTTGCAAGAGGCGGAAAACTGCTCGCCGGCATCACCACGGTCTGGGCGCCGGGGCTTGGCATCAAAACGGAGTGACCGACAAGCATTTCTCAATGGACGTCTTCCAGTCGCGTGCTCCACAAGTGGTGGCTGCATCTCTAGGTGAGGTGTCAGGATTAGATACCAAGTTCAAAGCTGAGCTTTGAGTTTGAAGGATTTGCGTCAGAGTTCAACGTTTGGAGCTTGGAGCTTGAGTATTGGAATTTGCGCCTCCGTGCGCGCGTCACCCTTCGACTCCGCTTCGCTGCGCTCAGGGTGACGAACACCAGTATCACA
>PSMW01000046.1:0-13149 GCA_040290295.1 Ignavibacteria bacterium | reverse complement strand
CCCGCCGTTGGCGAGGCGAAGGCGGGGGGAACGCCCAATTTTTTTCATACAGGGGGATGCTCGTTGTATCGAAGTGCTTCAACGATGGTGTGTGAGGCTTCAATTGTTCGGTGCACCGGCGAGTATCCACTGCTCGATCAGTGCAATTTCTTCGGGTGGAAGTGGTGGGGCTTTCTTGGGCATTTGGGTTCCGCACGTGGTACCGGTGAGGCGCTTGAAGAGTACGCTCGCTGCGGGCTTGCCCGGTTCGACACGCCGTTCGGAGGTACACCCTTTCGTCGCTGGAACATTGACAAGATTGGCGTAACTCTCTCCTTCGTCCAAGAACAAGCCTGCACTCCCACCATGACATTCGGTGCAACTCCGATCGAAGATGGGCTGAATGTCTTTCGAGAACGATGCCGCCGTTGTGCCGACTCGCGGTGACGGCATCGTAGCGGAGGCGCGTGTGGAGTGCGGTGGTGCCGTTTCGGGTTTCGGCCGCGCGGAGGTTCCTTTGACGATGAAGAATACCGGCGCGCTTCGTCGGCCGCTGTCAATAACGACTAAAGGTCCGCTGCTGGCGCCGGGCGGGACGAGCACGCGCACTTCATCGTCTTCCAGTTTGAGGATGGGTGCGGGCACACCATTGAACAACACCGTGACGTTACGGCTGCCGAAGGCTCCTTCAATTTTTACCTTCTCTCCCACTCGAGCGGCGGTCGGTTTCACTTCTCGAATGACGGGATCGCTCGCTTGGCGACGGTGACTGTTGTCGGGCGGCGCACGTTCCCACCACAGCGTGCCGAGAAGTATGAGAGAGGCGAGAAGGATCGTCGAGTTGATCATGAGGTTCGTTTTCATTGTGTGCAGGTAAAGAGTGAAGGATCGTAGCCATGCTCGCTGGCGTAGCGCTCCAGGCGCGTTGCCAACAACTTCCGGGCGCGGTGGATGCGCGAGCGTATCGTGCCGATGGGCGTGCTGGAGAATTGTGCGATCTCTTCATAGGAATACCCCTCGATGTCGCACAGGATGAGCGCCGTTTGGTAATCGGGCGGTAATGCGTCGAGTGCTGCAACAACTTCATCGCTCACGGTTGCTTCGTGCGCTTGTTGTGCCGTGTCATCTTGCAACAGCGGATGAGGCGCGCGCTGATCGGCATCGGTGTTCGACGCGTCGCCCGTCAGATCGCACGGCACTACTTCGTACTGCCTGCGACGATAGTTGTTGATGTACGAGTTTTTGCAAATCTGAAACAGCCAGGCTCGGCAGTTGGTCCCTTCGCGGTATGTGTGGAACGCGCGGTAGGCTTTCAGCATCGTTTCTTGCACGAGATCTTCAGTATGATGGCGATCTCGGCAGAGCGTGAACGCGAAGGTGCGCAATGCCTCGAGATGCGGTATTGCTTCTGTAAGAAAGATGTCGTTGGACATACGTGATGGGCATTCGAGTGATGGGATCCGTTTGCGCTCTCCATCAGCCAAAGCATGTGCCAAGCATGGCGTGCAGGATTATTGGCGAACTCGTTTGGCATTCGATGAGGAAGCGATGCGAGATGGGAATTGGTTGCCACACCATGCTGCTGATTCGAACGGAGGACTGAGGAGGGCAAGCCACACCTACAGAGTGATGATGGTCGTTCATCCGGGTTGGAGCGCGCCGTTGAACAGTTCGATATGTTTCTTCGCCGACTCCTCCCAACGGAACTGCTGCGCTCGTTCCACTCCTTTGACGATCAACAACTGACGCAGATGTGCATCGGTGAGCATGCGGTACATCGCTTGGGCAATGCTCGTGATGTCGTACGGGTCAACATACAGTGCGGCGTCTGCGCAGACTTCGGGCAAGCTCGAGACGTGTGAGACGATCACCGGCACGCCGTGCGCCATTCCTTCGAGAGGAGGCAACCCGAAGCCTTCGTAAAAGGATGGGAACACCAACAGCGATGCTCGGCGATACAACTCTTCCATCTCCATCGAAGACACATGACCTTTGTACACCACGCGTCCCTCTTCGATGTGACAATCGTGGAGGCGTAAGTGCTGAAGTTTCCTCTTCATACGGCGTGTGCCGTGCCCTGTGATGACGAGCTTGTGCGGAACGTGATCCTTGATGAGACTGAACGCGCGTAGGAGCCCTTCGAAGTTCTTCATTCCCACCAGTCTTCCTGTGAACAGAATGTACGGTTCATCGTGCCGATGCTGCACCACCATCGTGTGGAACGATCCTCGCACGCCGTTGTGGATGACGTGGATGGTGTTCTCTTCCAAGCCATACGCTGCCATCAACATCTTTTTCGTGTGCAGGGAAGGTGCAACGACGGCACGCGCACGTTTCAAGACGAGCGGCAAGAGATACTTGTAGTAGTAGTATTGCTTCTTGTGACTCTTACGGAAGAGGAGCGGGATAAGGTCGTGGATGGTAATGATTTGATTGGAGCGGAAGAACATTGCCTCCAATTGCGACGCGACGAACGTGAGGGATCGTCGATGTTTGAACGAAAGATAATTCGAGTAGAACAGACGCAGCAGATGTCCCGGAAAGCCGTAGTCGGGCGACACGAGGTGCGACACCCAACGGAGTTGGCAATGGGAAGGAAACGTGATGCCGGTAAGATGTTCGCGACACCGTGTGTTCACGTACATGATGAAGCGGAGCGGGGTCTCCATGCGTGCGATCTCGCGCAGCAGGTTGAGCGTGTACACGCCGAGACCGTCGATAAATTTGCCGATGTTCGTTGCGTTGATGACGATCGGTTCAGTCATAGTGCCCTCCCAATGTTCTGTAGGCAGTGGCAACATCCACCGGCGATCCATCCATCACGATCATCCCTTTATCGAGCCAGATCATGCGAGAACATTGCGTCACCAGAAAATCGATGTTGTGCGAGACGAACACGGTGGTGGTGCCTGCACGCATCAGGCGTTGCATGCGCACGATACATTTGCGCATGAAGAACTCATCTCCCACACCGAAGACCTCATCGACCAACAGCACTTCGGGTTGGACGTCGGTCGCGAGTGCGAACGCCAGTCGCGCATACATGCCGGAGGAGTATGTCTTCACCGGTTCGTCGAAGAACTCACCGAGTTCGGCAAACTGTGCAATCCCCTCTACCCGTTCGTCCATCTCCTGTTGTGAGTAGCCTATGAGTATGCCTGCGAGATAGCAGTTCTCGCGTCCCGAGAGGTCAGGATGGAACCCGATGCCCAACTCGAGCAGCGGGATGATATGCTTGCGGCGATTGATGAAGACACCACCTTCCTGTGGAGTGATGATGCCGGTAAGCACTTTCATGAGCGTGGACTTGCCGGCGCCGTTGCGGCCGATGAGTCCGACATGCTCTCCTTCACGAATGGTAAGGGTGATGCCGCTGAGCGCATGGAAGCGGGGTGGTTCGGCATCGTCGAGCAATCGTGAGAGCGTGTGGAGGAGACTGCGGCGCGCGATGGCATTCTTGGGGAATGCAACGCCAACATTCGTGAGCTGGAAGACGGGCTTCGTGTTCGCCATGACGGTTCAGAGATAGAAATAGAATTGGTTTTTGTACTTCTCGACCAGCGCGATTCCTATCGCAAGCGCCGCGCCCGCGACGAGCACCGAAACCGCCCACTCCGTGAGTGAGGGCCAAGCGGCGTGATAGATCGGCTTCTGAAAGAGCGCAGCAAAGTACGTGATAGGATGAAGCGCAATCAGTCGAGCCTGTACCGAACCTTCTGCGAGTGTATCGGGACGGAACAAGATGGGTGAAGAAAAGAACGTCAACATTAACGCCATCTGCACAATCGTTTTCACGTCACGGAAAAACGTAAAGAGCACGGCGGCAATCATCCCAACACCTAATCCGAACGCTGCCCAAGGGATGATGGCAATCGGCAGCGCCAAAAGATGGATGGTGAACGACGCCCGCCACACCGAAAAGAAGAGGAACACCACGCCGAGCGAGAAGAGGAACTCCACACTTGCGATAGCCCAGCGCGTGAAGGGCAACGCGTAGGGAGAAACATACAGCTTCTTCATGAGCCAATCCCCACCCACGAACGCTTCCATGCAACTGTGCACGGATTTTTCGAAATAGCGCCAGGGCATCAACGCACCGAACAGGAACACGGCGTAGTCTGACACGTTCATGCCGTTGACAACCGAGAACACGAGACTCAACACAAGAAGGTAGAGCGCCGGCTCCAGGAAGTTCCAGAGGAATCCGAGCGCTGTGTAGCGGTACTTGAGTTTCAGTTGGCTTTTCGTGTAGAACCACACGAATCTTCGGAGCGAAGTATCGAGCATAGCGTTACGCAACGATAACAGTGTGAGAGGAGCGGTCGACGCGCGTCTGGTGCTTGGCAGAGGGAGCCGCGAGCACGCTCCTGATTTCGATGCGGTCGAACACGCACGTGCCGCCTCGAACTTTCGCGAGCACGGCATAGCAATAATCCTCGTGCAGATCGACTTCCAGCCGCCTCATCATCCATCCGACGGAAGGAACGGGAATGCTGGTGGCAATCGTGCATTCCACTGCACCTGAGTCGAGCGTTTTGAACCGATGCACGCACATTTCCAGCGTCGGCTTGCCGGTTCGTTCCGAACTCTCCACCCGCAATGCGATATCGAATACGCGCCGGCATGTACCGAACCAAATGTAATCGGTATGGAAGGCTGTTTCGTTGTCTCCCTGCCGGTCGGGAAGCTTGAAGAACTCTGCATGATCGAGATAGAACCGTGAGTGTTCGCCCGGCAGCAGTCCGAACGGATTGAGCGACACATGGCTGCTCGCGAGCATGGTTACGTACTCTTTCACGCCGCGTGCAGCAAATGCTCGTGTTTCCTCCAAGCCCTCGATGCGCGCTGGGGTGTATGAACGCTCGGCGGTTCGTTTGCGCAGCACGAAGATGCCGCAGGTGAACGGATGCTTTCCTCGGATGAGTTGAATGTGCTGGGCGTTCTGCAGAAAGCGCTGGGCGATGTTGTCGGCAGCAAAGCTGGTCAATTGTGGGAGCGTCGAAGGGAGCGGTGCGTTGACTGCATGCGGCGCCACGTGTGCATTGAACACCTCTTCGGGTACCAGATTGCTCTGTGCGAAAAGCTCGAACAGCAGAGAAAGAGAAAAGACATAGTTGTGTTCATCGCGAACGGTTGTGTCGCCGAAGAGGACTTCCGTCGTGAAGACGTACACACCGTCGTCCTTCAACACGCGAGCAACTTCGTTGAAGTGCGCGAGGAAATCACTTTCCTTACCGATATGCTCCACGGCGCAGGTGGAGTAGCAGAAATCGAATGTGCGATCCGGAAAATGCAAGTCGCGCATATCCATTCTCAGCGCCATCAACCTCGCATCATCCACAGGAAACGGCTTGTTGCGTCGAATGAACGCGTCGGGATTATCGGTGCGGGCGCAATCCCATGATGTTTCGCTCTCGTACAAGTCGGTGACCACAAGCTGACGCACGTGACGAGCCAAGGCGTATGCAACGCGTTCCTTCCCCCCACCCATCGAAAGGCCCACATTGTCCTCGCCCAGCTTGCCGAGACTGCGGAGGACGTGAAAGATCATTGCAAATTCCCACTGCTTGCGGTGGAAACGCGGCGTCTCTTCCAGTTCCTTAACAATGATCCGTTCGATCTCCGGGCGAAACCAGTCGGCCGCGTCGCAGAGTTTGCTGTATGTGTTCATGCCGTGTGTTCCTATGCTAAGAGAGAGTGCACGGTGGTGCAAATATCGTCGATGGCAATATCAGCCAGGCACGCGCTGGTGCGGAGTCCCGTGAGCGCGCAGGGAATTTGGTCGTTGCGCCAGCAGGGGACGCAGCCGAGTTTCTGCCGCACATCGAGGTACACGCACTTGGGGTAATGCTTCGTGCGCACCTCGCCGTCAACAGGCCCATAAAGAGCAACGCACGGGATTTCGAATGCAGCAGCGAGATGCACGAAAGCAGAATCGGGGGCGACAATGAGGCTGCATCCAGATGCAAGCGCGAACGCTTTCCGTATCGGCAATTTCTCGACCTTTACGATGCGTTCCCCCTCACACTCATCAATCGTCTCCGTGTCGAAGACGAGGACGTGATACGCGCGCGCGAGCCGGTGGATCAGGTCTTTCATGTAAGGATAGTCGCGGTACACTTCGTCTGCGTGCAACTGAACAGCGAGGACAATCTTGCCATCCAAGTCGTGCTCGCGCCAAAACGTGCGTTGGAAGGCTCGATCTTCCGGCGTCAGAACATATCGAGGGCGCTTGTCCATCCTCATCCTGCGCAGCCACCCGATGCCCAAGCTGCGCGCGAACACTTCAATGCGCGAGAGTTTCACCTTCGGCGCCGTTCTCGCCTCCACGCGTGCTGCCGGGCAGTCCGTGAAGTTAAACCACTTGGTGTACGCCGAAAGATGGAGCTGCTCGTTTTCGATATCGCTGAGGCGAACATCGGCATTGCCTTGAAAGAGCGGGAAATATCGCTTGGGGATCGCGAGAACGATTTCGCTTCGGGGATATTTTTGCCGGAGCGCATGCAGTGCGGGCGTCATCATCAGGAAGTCGCCTATCCCGCCCATCGCGCGTGTGATGAGAAACGACGAGGAGGCCGAAACGCCCTCTGTCGTGCTTCGGTGGTGCTCGCCGTTTGCTCGGAGCAACGTAGGGGCGGGACGCAGCACATAATTCAAAGCGTACACGTAGCCGAGCACCGCATACTTCACTGCGGACACCATTCCCAGAACGCGGGCAACACGAAAGCGCACCAATCCGAACAAAAGCCGATGGATGACGTAGAGAAATTTGTTGGGGATGCTCACGTGGCGGTCGAGAAGCACCTTGAAGAAGTGGCGGTACGTTTTCGTGATTTGATCGACGATCATGCGGCGCGTCTCGAGTTGGGTCGAGAATTGTCGGAGCGCGCGGAAGAGCAGCCGCTTATAGAGCGATGCATTCCCTCCAACCAACGATTCCTGTCCTAAGGCAAAGTACACATACGGCAAGAGATTGCGATCGGCGATGAGGTATGGTCGCTCGGTGAGCGAAGCCAACAGCGTTTCCGTGTCGGTACGTTTTCCCGTCACCGAAAGCAGGTTGCCCTTTCCCAACAAACATCGGACGTTCAGTTGCGGAAACTTGTTGATGCCGAGCGTCTGCGCGAGGTCGTAGCAAGTCAGTGCTTCGCGCAAGAGGGAAAGCTTCTTCAGTTCTTCTGCCCACAGCAACAGCGATTCGAACAGCTCGCGTGGGTACGTGCCCTGTTCTTTCGCGGTAACGACAAACAGGTGCACAATCTCGTCGATAAAGTCCTTCTCCTTCATCGCTTCCCCTTCGGCCGAGGCGGCAAGGAACGTTCGGAGCTTCCGTATGCCTGCGGCAATCACTTCGGCAAGCACGAACTTGTTTGCAAACATCGGGCGGCGCTCCGGCGGGATGCTCCGAAGAATGCCGTGAGCAATCTCGCCCTGTCCCATAAAAGCGATGTGGGTCAGTTCCGCCGGCGAAAGAGGGTCGTCGCCGGAAGTATGGGTAAGAGGAAGTTGTTCAGCCAGCGGCATAGACGTTCGCGTGAGGGTGGGGAGTGGGTGGTGCGAGACACGCTTCGAGAATCCTTCGTTCCTTGCCCACTTCGATGCGTAGTGCTTGGTAGCGCTCCGAATCGAAGTCGGCTGGAGGGGGCGCATCGAACAAGCGGCAGAGTTCCAACGCTTCTTCATACATGCCGACATGCACGAGGCACATCAGGCGCCGGAGGCGCGCTTCCGGCTCGAGCATCGTTGAGGCACTTTGTGCAAGCGTGTACCATTGCATTGCTTCAAGATACCGTGCTTGCGCTTCGAGGCAGACGGCATACCAGTAGAGTGCGTGGCAGTAGGTTTGGTCGTGCAACCCAACGAGATCGCCGTAGTCGATTGCACGGCGGAACATTTCTGCCGCCTGCACGTGATCCTTGTTGTGCATGAGAATCCAGCCGATACGGAAGTAACAGTTGATTCTGCAGGAAGGGATGGGCGTCGTCTCGGCAGCGCTAGCGTACAGCTTTAACGCATCGTTTGCGCGCTTGCCATTCTCCATGCACCACGCACAATGGAAGAGGAGGTCGCCCTCATCGAACGTCGGATCGTTCAGACACTGTTCGAACAGCTCGAGCGCCTCTTGAAACCTCCCCTCGTACTCCAATGTCAACGCTTGGTGACGAATCGTGTCGCTGCCCATGATGACTCCGTGTGATGAGAAGTGGAACATTTGGCTCGAGGTGCACCTTCACTCCGTCAATCCCTATACCACACAATCATTCTGTCGATGCACAGTCGTATCAGTGAGAACACACGCTCGATCAGTACGAGAGTGAGGAGTGAAAGCAACAAAACGAGAGTTGAGGAGACTGAAATGTTGGGGAACCAAATCTACACGAACGCGCTCAGACAGGCTCGGCGTGGATGGTGATGCGACGCAGTTGTTTGAATGTCCGATAGAGCTTGCTTTCGACTTCGGCGATGATGGTGTGTACTTCATCCAGCGTCTTGGTCTTATCGACGTGGCAGGTCACGGTGAGGTTGTAGGTATCGCCGACCTTGAGAAGGGTAAGCGCCGAGCACTCCCGCACCCGTCCATCTGCCAAGAGTGCGGCACGAATCTGTTCGCACAAGGCGCGCTCTTCCTCGCTCACATCGGCAAAGCGCCCTTCGTGCGGGTCATACTCTTCCATGTGGATGGTTACCTTATCGACGCCACGCACCTCGTTGCGGATAGCCACTTCCACTTCGTCGGCGATGGCGTGAGCTTCAATAAACGATTTCCCTTTCTGATACTCGATGTCGAAGTCGATGAAGTATCGTCCATCGACGTTTTGGACTTCGAGATTGTGTGGGGCGCGCAGGCCTTTCTTCAACACAATCATCCGCACCTTATCGACGACCGTCTCGTCGGCACTGGTGGACGGTTCCGCATGTACGACGACATCGGCATTGGGATGGAGCGCATGAACGGTGCGCTCGACATTGTCCATGATGCTGTGAGCGCGCTCGAACGGAATGGTTCGGCGAATGGCAACGGTGGTATCCACAAACACTTTCGAGCCTGAGGGACGGAGACGAATGCTGCGCACCTCTTCCACTCCTTCGACGGAACGAATGGCGTTCACCATCGACTCGTACAGACCTTTGGGTACGCGGTCCATCAGCGCATCGACGGTTCGTTTGCCGAGTCGGTAACTGACGAACAAAACGAGAAACCCCACGACGATCGCCGCCACCGCGTCGATCCAATAATAGCCAAGCGAAACCGAAATCAAGCCTACGATGACGACGGCAGAAGTCCAGACATCGCTCGAAAAATGCAGAGCATCCGCTTCGAGGGCTTGACTGTGATGTTTGCGAGCGATGGCAGTGAGCGCACGCGAGCGTCCGAGATCGACCACAATGGCAATGCCCATGACGGCGAATGCCCAGACGTTGGCTTCGATATGTGTTTCATGGGAGATGAGCCGCTTGACGGCTTCGTAGATAATCCACGCGCAGGTGAAGACAAGCAGGATGGTTTCGGCAAAGGCGGAGACGTTTTCGATCTTTCCGTGCCCATACAGATGTTCCTCGTCGGGCGGTTTATCGGCAACGGCAACTGCACCGTAGGTCAAGAGCGCGGAGATAAGATCGAGCGCTGAGTGTGCCGCTTCCGAGAGGATCCCCAAGCTGTTGGTTTGCAACCCAACGACAAGCTTGATCCCCGTTAGGAACAGGGCGGCAAGGACCGAACTCAGCGCGACGGTTTTCTTTTCGGCAACGGCGGAGGACATGACGCCAGGCGAGACCAAGGAAATATCGGGCGCAGCGAAGTGCGGCTCTTACCGACTCGCTGCGCACTGAACGACGGAACAAGGTTGATCACTTCGCGGAAAAACAGTTCTCGAAGAATGCCTTCATATCATTCCATGACTGGCGATCGGCTTTCTTGTTGTACGCGAGCGGGAGATTGAATTTCTTCCCCAAGCTGTCGCCGTCGGGGTTGGTGAACGAATGCAGTGCACCGGAGTACTTCTTGAACAAAAACTCCGCCTTCGCATCCCTCATCTCTTTCTTGAACTGCTCGATCACCTCTTTTGTGATAAACGGGTCCGCAGCACCGTTGCAAACCAAGATGCGGGCTTTCACCTCTCCCGGCTTCGCTGGCGCTTGCGTCGCAAGGCTCCCATGAAAACTCACCACACCTTTGAGGTCGACACCCATTCGTGCCGTCGCCAGCACCACTCCCCCGCCGAAACAATACCCTATAGCACCGATGCCTTGAGCATCGACGGTTGCGTGTTGCTCGAGAAGCTCCAGGGCAGCCAGAAAGCGCGCCTTCGCTTCAGAGAGATTCTTGAAGACTTCATTGGCAAATGCGCTCGCCTCATCCGGATGAGCAGCGGTTTTTCCATCCCCCTACATATCGACGGCAAGTGCCGTATAACCCAGCTCGGCAAGCATGCGCGCACGCTTGCGGGCGTACTCATTGTGTCCCCACCACTCATGGACAACGAGTACTCCGGGACGTTTTCCTTTCACCGCGTCGTCGTAAGCGAGATAACCCCTCATCGTCACACCATTGGCCGTGTATTGAACTTCCTCCCCCTTTACAGCGGCTGAGGACGCCGGCGCAAAACCGAGAACGAACACGAGCACGCTCCACCGCATGACAGAACTCCTTTTTTGTTGTGGGAAGAACGGACGCTTAGGCACAGAGGCGCCGACTAAGATACGCCAAACCGTCGTAAGGTGCAAGCACTTCCCTTCATCAATCGATTCAAGTACTTTGTTGCTGCATGAGTCGCCGTTTGCGGGTGCTCATGTCACTCCCTCATGACTCGCGAGACGGAAGTCATGGTACGGACGATCGGAGTTCGAACAGCGTTGATCATGCCGGCACTCACGAGATGCTTCTACTACTCATGCATGGAGCGTCCGGTTGCGCGGCATTCCTCCGTGTTGAATGTGGTTTCGGTTTCCGTTGCAGATCGACTTCCTTTCGGCCAACCGATTCGTTACGAAGCCGTTTGTGCCACGCCGAATCCCTGCTGGCAACTCGAGCGTACCGAGGTCACCCAAAAGGATCGGACGTATGAGATCGCGATGTACGGTCGTTATGATGGGCAGCCGTGTATTCAGATCGTCGGTTCGATCAACGTGTCGGGAACACTCCAAACCACCGAGCGCGGCATCTACACGCTGCGGTTTCACCGAACCGATGGCACAGCTCTCGAACGACAGGTGATTGTTGAATGACGGATCATCTCACGGCACCATCACTCATTCCCCACACATAAGGCAAGGAGGCGTTCATGGCAATCTCATTGGAGCAATGCAGGCGTGCACTCCGCGCAAGGCGTCTTGAGTTGCTGCGCAAACGCAATGTGGTTGCAGTCGGCATCGGATATAAAAACGTGCGAGGAAGGAAGACGGACCAACTCGCTCTGATCTGTTCGGTCGAAGTGAAAGTATCCAAAGGTATGTTGCCTGAGGCGGAGATCATTCCTGAAAGCATCGACGGCATTCCGACCGATGTCAATGCCACAGGAATATTGTATGCCCAACAAAGCCGCACCGAACGCCATCGACCGGCACCGGGCGGCGTGAGCATCGGGCATTACCTCATCACGGCGGGCACGTTGGGATGTGTCGAGCAGAAGAACAACACGTTCTACATGCTCTCCAACAATCATGTGCTTGCCAATAGCAACGACGCGGCAATCGGGGACCCGATTCTTCATCCGGGTGCATACGATGGCGGAACGCAACAGAACGATACGATCGCGCATCTCAGCGAGTTCATTCCTCTTCAGTTCACCACCGGCGCGATCCCTTGTCCCATCGGCAACGCTGTCGCGTCGGTGCTCAATGCAGCAGCAGTGGGAAGCCGTACCCGGCTCCACGCCGCCGCGCCGGCAACTACCGCAGGGAATGTGGTTGACTGCGCAATCGCACAACCGATCAGTCCCGCCGACGTGAGCACGCAAATCTTCGAGATCGGCTCCATCACCGGCGTCGCCGAGGGAAGGCTCGGCATGGCGGTGAAGAAAAGCGGATGCACAACAGGGCTGACGAGCGGAGTCATACAACAGATCGATGTGACCGCGAACGTAAGCTACGGAACCAACAAGGTGGCGACATTCGTCGATCAACTGATGGCGGGAGCCATGAGTCAAGGCGGCGACAGCGGCTCTGCTGTGCTCGACGATCAGAATCGCTTGGTGGGATTGGTGTTTGCGGGCAGCAACACCACAACGATTATCCATCGCATTCACAATCTCTTTCAGGCTCTGGCCATTTCACTGCCATGACGGGCAACGACATCGAACGGATCAAAGCAGTGAAGCAGAAGCATGAGCGCACGTGGTTGGCTCTCGACGGCGTTGTTGCCGTCGGCATCGGCACGCTGCGATCGGGGGCGACGGGCATCGTCATCTCCGTCCGCGAGGACACCGGCGCGCTGCGTACGAAGCTGCCGGAGAAGATCGAGGATGTCGAGATTGAAATCCGCGTGAGCGGACCGCTACGGGCACTGTGACGCTGCGGTGGTCCGGTCATGATTCACGAAAGGATTGGGGATCGATCGCATATTCCGCCATTTTTCGATAGACGGTCTTGCGATCGATCTCCATCAGCTTTGCAATGTGGTTGATATTGCCTTTGTACAGACGTAGCATTCTCATCAAATACTTTTCCTCTGCATCGCGCACGATGGCGTTGATATACTCTTTGAACGGCGTGTTCACATCGACATCGGGCGTGGCATTCTTACTCGCGGGCTGTGGTTCGCCGGCGGCTTTCCCCTTCTCGAGGTGCGACGTTGCCGGCAGTTCGATGCTCATGATGGTCTCTCCAGGTGTTTTGATCATTGCACGTTTGATGAGATTTTCAAGCTCACGGACGTTTCCACGCCAACGATAGTTCATCATATCGGCAATGACTTTCGGCGAAATATACTTGACACGCCCGCCGACCAAGTCCTCATGCCGGTGCAGAAAGTGATCCGCCAGCAACGGAATATCTTCAATGCGTTCCCGTAGTGGAGGAAGGAAGATCGGGAAAACGTTGAGGCGGTAGAAGAGGTCTTCGCGAAAGTCGCCGCTCTTGCTCATGGCTTCGAGGTCGCGATTGGTCGCCGCGATGATGCGCGTATCTACCGTGATGGGCGTATTGCCGCCGACACGCTCGAACGTTTTCTCT
>PSMW01000045.1:0-13215 GCA_040290295.1 Ignavibacteria bacterium | reverse complement strand
TGTATGCGATCAACTCCTCGATCGAAAAGATCATGCGTCGTGTGTTCGACTGCTGACGGAGGATGCCGTTGACCTTGAGCGCGAGTGCGAGATGATGAGGATCGCGAATGCATTCGGCTTCGACGAAGGACGATACGGGCGCTGAGGTATCGAAGCCTTTTGCCACGGTCCAGGGCAACCCTTTCTTCTTGGCTTCCGCTTGCACATCGCGTAGCGTCATATCCAATCCCACAGCATAACCGCCTACATACGCGAGAGCTTCATGTAGAGAGATGTTCTTTCCCTCTCGGCCCAACAACACGACCATCTCCACTTCATAATGCAATTCTTTGGAGATAGGGGGAAGAACTACTTCGCCGCCATTGTGCAGGATTGCTGTTGGCGGCTTCAAGAAGATGACGGGTGCTTCGGGAGTTTCGGCGTGCATCTCTTTTGCGTGTGCAGCGTAGTTCCGACCGACGCAAAATATTTTCCCGACGCGCATTGTGCGCGAGGAATCCCGAAACTCAACCAGTGCCATCGAAGCATAGTCGTAACATCTTACATTCAAAGATAATCACCGCAATGCCATTTATCAAGCACAATTTCAAAAAGTGCATTGCATTTCTATGGACGATTGGCTACAATGTCGCTCGTAACGTTCCTCTTCACGAGAAAGGCAACAAGTTGGCTCATACGTATGCCCAAGCGGGCGTGAACATCGATGAGGGCGATCGCTTGGTGGAACACATCAAGCGAGCAGTACGCTCGACATTCACCGCATCCGTCATCGGAGGGATCGGCTCGTTCGGAGCCTTCTTCGACGCCCGTTTTACGCGATATCACTCACCTGTTCTCGTTTCCAGCGTTGACGGCGTGGGAACGAAGTTGATGATAGCGCAGAGGATGAACATCCATTCCACTGTGGGGCAGGACCTGGTCAACCATTGTGTCAACGACATTTTGGTCTGCGGAGCCACTCCTCTCTACTTTATGGACTATTTCGCCTGCGGAAAACTCGACTTGCATGTGGCGCGCGAGGTGATTGATGGCTTCGTGAAGGCATGCAAGGAAAACCATTGCTCGCTCGTCGGTGGAGAAACCGCGGAGATGCCCGGGTTTTACGAACCGAAGGAGTACGACCTTGCAGGCACCATCGTCGGCGTGGTCGAGAAGGCGTCGATCATCGACGGGCGGAGAATCCGGGCGGGGGACGTGATGATCGGCCTTCCTTCGACAGGGTTGCACACCAACGGGTACTCGCTTGCACGAGCGGTACTGCTACCACGTTTCTCGCTGGATCAGCATATCGAAGAACTGGGAACGAGCTTGGGTCAGACGCTGCTTGCCATCCACCGATCGTATCTCAAGCCGATCCTGCCGCTTTTGAAACAGTTTCGCATTCATGGACTCGCCCACATCACGGGTGGAGGCATCGAAGGCAACACGAAACGTATCCTGCCGCGCGGTTTGAGATTGAAGATCGATTGGAACTCGTGGACGAGGCCTCCCATCTTCTCTCTCATTCAATCAGTAGGGCATGTCTCCGAAGAGGACATGCGTCGTACGTTCAACCTCGGCATCGGGCTGGTGCTGATTGTCGGCAAGCGCGATGCTGATGGGGTGCTGCGCTCTCTCAAGCGGCGTAAAGAGTCACCGATCGTGTTCGGCGAGATTGTGAAAATGTCGTGAAGGTGATTCTCAGCCGGCTTTCTGGTTTCGTCGCTCTTCCAATTTCGTGATGACAAACTGGAAAAATTCTTTCCATCGTTCCGTGTCGGCGTTGTAGTAGGCGATCGTTCGGCGGAACTCGTCCAGCGTTACGCCCTCTCTCTCTAAAATTCTCAGCGCCACTGGATGAGCAGCGGAATCCACTGCAGATGACTGGATGTGTTGAGAAGAATCCATGAGCGCGATGTACACAGCCGCGAACCGTTCCTGATCCAACACAGGCGGCTGCGATGCGCGCTTGGTGCATGCCGCCAAACACACTCCCGCGATGAGTATTGCGATTGACGTCTTCATGTCATAAACATGGTAGGAACTCTTCCGCTGGGAAGCAACGGCGCTTGGAATCGCTTTCGCAGTTACCTTGACTTTCGACGTCATTGTGGCTATATTGTTTACCCTATCTCGTACTCATCCGTTAGGTGTGGTGTACTTCAGCAACGCTCTGTGGCAGTCGAAAATGCGGCGGGACGATAGGTCCCCCGTTTCGACGTTTGATCCGTTCATGAGTAAGTGTGAAAAGGAGTTATGGCTTCGACATCAGATTTTCGACCTGGATTGGTCATTAAGTACAATAACGAACCGTGGACGATCATTGAATTCCAGCACGTCAACCCCGGGAACTGGCGTGCCTTCGTGCGCACCAAGCTGAAGAATCTCAAGAGCGGAAAGGTCATCGAAAATCGTTTCCGCGCAGGCGAGTCGATCGACATTCTCCGCATCGAACGCAAGCCGTTCCAGTACCTCTATCACGATGCAACCGGCTACGTCTTCATGGATCAGGAAACGTACGAGCAGCTTACCGTGCAAAGGGAGCAAATCGGCGAGGGGGCGGAGTTCCTGAAGGACGGTATCGTGGTTGACATTCTCATGAACGGCACGGAAATCACCGGCATCGAACTTCCTATCACTCTCGAACTCCAAGTGATCGAAACGGTGCCGGGGGTGAAGGGCGACAGCGCAAATCCCGGAACGAAGCCTGCGAAAGTGGAAACGGGTGCGACGGTGAACGTTCCCCTCTTCATCAATGAAGGGGACATCATCAAGATCGATACGCGTACGGGAGAGTACATCGAGAGGGTGAAGAGTTAAGTGGTGCCATCTCCCCCACCACACCATCACCATTCAGGAGTCTCCATGGATATCGACTACATTACCAAGCTCATCGAGCTTGTTTCTGAAAGCAAGGTGGATGAGATCGAGATCGAGGAAAATGGAAACAAGATTCGTATCGCCAAAACTCTTCCGCACGCCGCACCACACCAGCAGACGGTCGTTCACGTTCCGGCACCACCGCCGCCTCTTCCACACTTACAACCGGCGACGGTTGCCGTAGCGCCGCCGGCCGCACCCGAAGCAGCTCCTGCACCAGTTGCACCGAGTCCTGCTACAAAACTTCACGAAATTCGTTCTCCCATTGTCGGCACATTCTATCGTGCCCCAGCACCGGATGCACCGCCGTTCGTACAAGTCGGGTCGATGGTCGATCAGGGAACGGTGTTGTGCATTGTGGAGGCAATGAAGTTAATGAACGAAATCGAATCCGACGTGGCGGGAAAGGTCGCGCAAATTTTAGTGGAGAACGGTCAGCCGGTCGAATACGGACAAGTGCTCTTTCTTATCGAGCCGATCTAACGCGGGAGAGCACGTGTTCAAGAAAGTCCTGATTGCCAATCGCGGTGAAATCGCCCTCCGCATCATCCGTGTGTGCAAACAGTTCGACATCAAGACTGTTGCAGTTTATTCCGAGGCAGACCGCGATTCGTTGCATGTGAAGTTTGCCGACGAGGCTGTGTGCATCGGGCCACCCCCCAGTAAAGAGAGTTATTTGAAGATTCCCCGCATCATCGCTGCAGCAGAGATCACCGGTGCTGAGGCGATCCATCCGGGGTATGGTTTCCTCGCCGAGAATGCTCGCTTTGCCGAAATCTGCAAAACGTCCGGCATCAAATTCATTGGGCCCGATGCAGAGATGATTGCCGCCATGGGCGACAAGGCGCTCGCGAAAGAAACAATGAAGAAGGCAGGCGTGCCGGTTGTGCCGGGAAGCGACGGTGTCGTGCCGGATGTGGAAGCGGCACAGCGTATCGCCAAAGAGGTCGGCTTGCCCGTCATCATCAAAGCTGTTGCAGGAGGAGGTGGGCGCGGCATGCGTATCGTACGGCAGGAGGCTGAAGTCGAAAACGCGTTCAAGACGGCACAGCACGAAGCAGAGCAAGCATTCGGCAACCCTTCGCTTTACATCGAAAAATACGTCGAACAGCCGCGGCATATCGAAATCCAGGTCTTCGGTGATCAGCACGGCAACGTGATGCACTTCGGCGAGCGAGATTGCTCTGTGCAGCGTCGCCATCAGAAACTTATCGAAGAGGCGCCATCCCCGTTCGTCGATGCCGAGCTTCGCGAACGGATGGGCGATGCTGCCGTCAAGGGATGCAAGGCGGTCAATTATGAAGGTGCCGGCACAATCGAGTTCTTGGTCGATAAAGACAAGAACTTCTATTTCATGGAAATGAACACCCGTATCCAAGTCGAACACCCCGTCACGGAAGAAGTAACGGGACACGATCTCATCAAATTGCAATTGCGTGTGGCGGCAGGCGAAAAATTGCCGCGCAAGAAGATTCGTCCCGAAGGTCATGCCATCGAGTGCCGCATCAACGCCGAAGACCCTGCCAATGGCTTCCGCCCGAATCCCGGAAAGGTAACGGGCTTCCACATGCCGGGCGGGTTCGGCGTACGCGTGGACACGCATTGCTATGCGGGCTATGTCGTTCCGCCGTACTACGATTCCTTGCTGGCGAAGCTCATCGTCTTCGCCCAAACACGCGAAGGTGCGATCCTCAAAATGGCGAGCGCGCTCGACGAGTTCACTATCCAAGGAATCAAAACGACCATTCCCTTTCATCGTCAGGTGATGAGAGATGAACGTTTCAGAACCGGTAAGTTCGACACAAGCTTTCTCGAAGGATTCGAGTTGAGCGTGATGGATTGACGAAGTCCTTCTTCGCTCGGCATCCAATTCTCGGAGTGCTCTCTACGCATGAACGTACTACAACAACCGACAAAGGAAAACTGCCATGACCTTCCCTGAGCATCTCAAGTACACAAAAGACCACGAGTGGATTCATGTTGATGGAGATACCGGCACCGTCGGCATTACCGATTACGCACAAGGCGAGCTGGGGGATATTGTGTTCGTGGAGTTGCCTGCCGTAGGCAAAACGTTGAAAGCGCACGAAACCTTCGGAACGATCGAAGCCGTCAAAGCGGTCTCTGATCTGTATGCGCCCGTCTCAGGTACCGTCGTTGCTGTGAACAAGGAGGTGGAAAAAGTTCCGGAGACCATCAACAAAGATCCATACAACGTCGGTTGGATGATCAAAGTGAAGATTACCGATCCGAGCGAGTTAAACGCATTGCTCGATGCTGCAGCGTACAAGGCATTGATCGGGCAATAAGCGTTGTGCGAACGGCCGACGGCGTGGGGAAGCGGGCACGCAGCTCTGTGTCGTTCGGTAACCACCTTCTCATGACGAGGAATAGTGTATGCGCACTTCACGGAGGAGTTTTGCGTGCGCGCTGATTGGGGGATTCCTCTTCCTCGGCGCCTCACAGAGGCAGGCACAATCGTTCGACTGGTCGGTGATATTTTCCGGCGGCGAGATCCTTGCTCGCGTCGCTCTCACGCGCATCACGCCCGATTCGCTCATCGTTACCACATCCTCGCAGTATGCCGAATGGGTTCACCTCGACTCGCTGCTCGAAGTGCGGCGCGAACGTCGCGGCGCACTTCTTCCTGCCGCGCTCATTGGTGGAGCATCAGGTGGCGTGATCGGTTATGCAATCAAACCGACTGCAGTCAAGCAAGGTGAAGCAGACGTGTACAGCGTCGTGTTCGGTGTCGTGATCGGCGGAGCCGTGGGCTTTCTCATCGGTTCGCATCTCGAATCGGATGAAGTATTCGACCTGCGGTCGCTCGACCGTGCAACGAAACTTCAACTCCTCCAAGGGCTTGTATCTCCTCTCGTTCAGAACAACGGTAACTGATCGTCTGGGTTCGGCGTCTCCCGGCTTACCCTGCGGAAGTGCTCGGTGGAGAGTCCGCTCCACCTGTTGTTCAAACCGTATTTGTGAACGTTCAAGGTAAAGAGTTGGCGAATCGTCGCGGCGATTTGTCCCTCGCCTTTCAAGCGGGTGCCGAAGCGCGCGTCGGAGAGCGCACCTTGCCGCGTGTCTCGAATCCGATTCAACACTTTGCCTGCACGATCCGGCACCGTTCGTTGCAACCACTCGACGAACAACTCCCTCACCGCTCCCGGCAAGCGAAGCAAGATGTATCCCGCACTCTGCGCACCATGCGCTGCTGCGGCTTTGAGGATCGCAGGAAGTTCTTCGTCCGTCAGACCGGGAATAATCGGTGCGACATTCACGCCGACCGGAATGCCATGCTGAGCCACCATCGCGATTGTTTCCAAACGCTTTTCGGGGGTCGATGTTCGCGGCTCCATCGTGCGGACAAGCTCTGCGTCCAGACTCGTGATCGACACCATCACATGCACGAGGCGATACTTCGTCATCTCCTGCAAAAGATCGAGATCGCGCACCACCAAGGCGTTCTTCGTGATCAATCCTACCGGATTCCGATAACGAAGAAACACTTCGAGGCATTGCCGCGTGAGGTGCAATCGACGCTCGACGGGCTGATAGCAGTCGGTGTTACCGGAGCAAGCGACTATCTGCGGCTGCCATCGCTTGTGTTGCAGCGTCTGCTCGAGAAGCTGAGCGGCATTCATCTTGACCAGAATCTTCGATTCGAAATCCCATCCCGCTGAGAATCCGAGATACTCATGCGATGGTCGCGCATAACAATAGATGCATCCGTGTTCGCACCCTCGGTACGGATTGATGCTGTAGCGAAACGGCAAGTCGGGCGAATCGTTTCTCGCGAGAATCGTTTTCGATGAATCGAGATAGAACGTCGTTCTCACTGGAGGCGCATCGTCGTCGTACGACACGTCGATGTCGATCGTCTCCCGTCGAGTTTTCTCGAACCGATTGGGAGGATTGAACGCCGCCCCTCTTCCTTTGGCTGATCCGCTCTCTCTCACAGTAGTTCCTCGAAATGACCTTCCTCGAAAAAAACCTCAGAGCTACACCCTGAACCTCAACCTCCCTCAGTGCCTTCTCCGCCTGCTTGCCGCTCCATAGAAATCTCCCTTTCCCATCGGATACACTCCCAGCAGTCTGAACATTTTGGTCAGTTCCTGCAGGTGCTCCAACGCCTCGGCAACATGGCGCGATGATGGACTCCCCTCCAAGTCAAGATAGAACATGTACTCGAAGGGTGCGTCGGGATCGGGACGCGATTCGATCTTGAGCAGGTCGATGTTTCGCACGTAGAAAACACCGAGCGAGCGGAACAAGATGCCGGTCTCGTTGGTCGTGGGGATGAAAACAATGCTCGTCTTTGCGCGCACGCCGCGCTTGGGTTGCCCCGGAGAGCGACTCAGGACGAGAAAGCGAGTAAAGTTGTGCAGACGGTTCTCGATGTTGCGGCGAAGGACCTTGAGGCCATAGAGCGTTGCCGCGTATTCGCCGGCAATGGCTGCAGTCTCTAGATCCTGGGTTTGCGCGATGGAGGCAGCTGCACCCGCGGTATCGAAGTATGCCTCCCGCTGGAGAGAAGGAAAGCGCGACAAAAACGCACTGCATTGATCGAGTGCCATGGGGTGCGATCGTACTCGGCGCAATGTGCGCATCGACGCAGCACGATGGCACATCAACGCATGTTCAATGCGGAGATGAATTTCACCGACGATGTGCAACGCATGAGCAAGAAGCAAATCGTAGTTGTGATGGATGCTGCCTGCAAGCGAATTGTCGATCGGGATGATTCCACAGTCAGCGCGCTTCTGCTCGACGGCGGCAAAAACATCGCCGAATGTCGCACACGGCATCGTTGTGCACGACTCGCGGAAGAAAGCCCGTGCGGCAACTTCGCTGAATGCTCCATGAACTCCTTGAAATGCTACTCGCATCATACGGTCGATCGTGAATGGCGAGAGATACCACTTCAAAGTAGGTGATTCGTCTTACTTCTGCAAACAAAGCACAAAGCCCTCTGCATGTACCGACACGCAAAGGGCTTTGAGGTAGCCAGGCTTGCCGTTGTGGAGCGCTCACGCTGTCACAGTCGGCAACACCTGAAGTGCTTCGAGCGCGCGCCGAACTTCCTCCTGAGGCATTTCGTAATCCTGCAGTTTTTGAGAGAAGAAATCCTCGTACGCTTGCATATCGAAGTGGCCGTGGCCGCTGAGGTTAAAGAGAATGACGCGCGGTTTGCCGTTTGCCGCACGTGCTTCGCTGATAACCGCTCGGATCGCATGAGCCGATTCGGGTGCCGGTACAATGCCTTCGGCGCGGGCGAACTCCTTTGCCGCGTCGAACACTTCAAGTTGCTTGTACGCTTGTGCTTCGATGAGACCGTCGAGATACAAGCGACTCACCAGCGGAGCGACACCGTGATACCGCAAGCCACCTGCATGAATCGAGGGCGGCACGAAGGTGTGTCCGAGCGTGTGCATGGGTATCAGCGGCGTCAATTGTCCCGTGTCCCCGAAATCGTACGTGTACGTTCCCTTCGTCAGCGTCGGGCATGAGGCAGGCTCCACGGCGATTGCGCGCACGTTCTTGCCCTTGATGCGATCGCGTACGAAGGGGAACGCTATGCCCGCAAAGTTCGACCCGCCTCCACAACAGCCGATGACGACATCGGGATACTCGCCGGCTTTCTCCATCTGCTTCATGGCTTCCAAGCCAATGATGCTTTGATGCACGAGCACGTGGTTGAGCACGCTCCCCAACGAATACTTCGTATCGTCATGTGTTGCCGCATCCTCGATCGCTTCGCTGATGGCAATGCCCAAGCTGCCGGGCGAATCGGGGCGAGCAGCAAGCACAGCTCTACCGGCATTGGTGTCGGCGCTGGGACTCGGCACCACGGTAGCGCCAAACGTGTGCATCAGCGATTTGCGATACGGCTTCTGATGGTAGCTCACCTTCACCATGTACACTTTGCACTGCAAGCCGAAGAAGTTGCACGCCATGCTCAACGCGCTGCCCCACTGCCCTGCACCTGTTTCGGTCGTGAGGCGCTTCACACCCTGCTTCGCGTTGAAGTATGCTTGTGCGAGCGCCGTGTTCAGTTTATGGCTGCCTGCCGGACTTATGCCCTCGTACTTGTAGTAAATGTGCGCGGTGGTGCCGAGGCGCTGCTCGAAACGCCGCGCGCGAACCAGCGGTGTCGGACGATACAGTTGATAGATCTTCCTGACCTCCTCGGGAATCGGGATGAACGCCTCTTTGCTGACCTCTTGAAGAATCAACTCCATCGGAAAAATGGACTGAAGGTCCTGGGGGCCAACCGGCTGACGCGTTGCAGGATGAAGCACCGGTGCAAGCGGTGTCGGAAGATCAGCTTGGATATTGTAGTAGGACGTAGGGATCTCGTCCTCGGAGAGAAGAAATTTGGTTTGATGCATAACTCCTCCTGTGTGCCCCTGTGGGGGCGATGTTGCTGATTGTTGATAAATGAATGATGTGTGAACGAAGCGTGGTCGAATTCACGATGCCCCCACAAGAGTTCATTCTGTCAAACAACAGAGGAGAACGGAAAGGTGGGAACACCGTGAGGTCTTCCCACCTTTGTTTGAAACACGCACACACCTACGATGGGCAAACCTCAACGAGGATGCGCCACCACCATTTCAGTTGCGTATGTGTGCTCGCGTGCTTCATGCTGCGAACAATCTACAAGAATCCAACATTCGCGTCAAGTCTGTTTTCGCTGAACGCCTCCATGCGCGTAGGAATTGGACAGTCGAAAGCTGATTGGAGGTTGAGGGTTGGAGGTAGGAGGTTGATCGTGCAGGGTGTAGGTTCTTGGGCTCGAGGGTTTTGTGAAATCCGAGCACCACAAGCAGGATCTTCAGGGCGTGGAAAAAATAATCGGTCTCCATCCCTCTTGAGGCTTTCACCCCCGGCCATCAAGACGCCGGCCGGATTCGAATCGGAGAACAGCGCACGTGGGGTTGAATGCAGTGCAATCTTCATCTCACTCAACGCACTGTGAGCGCAGCGAGGCGGAGAGAAGAGGTGAACGGGAATATTGCCATCGGAACTGCTTGGGATGCGCGGAAGGCGTGCAACCGTTCTCGTGCATTCATCAATTATTCAACGCCCCCTCATCGATCCATGTGCGGATCACAGCGATGGTCGAGTCGGGAAGTTTTGGGACGGCCGAGGGGCATGCGTTCACCCACAATGCGATTGCCCGTCAGCTTATCGACCAAATAACTCTCCGATGAACGAAACGGCGCCACGCGTAAAGGATTGCGCACGACGGTGCTCGGTTTGCCGATCAGCTCGTTGTAAGCCTTTTCTGGTGTGAGCACCAATTGAGACTCGGGCGTGTAGGTATCGTGACAAGCAGAGCGAACGCAATGTTGATCGAACACGTGTTCTTGAATGCTGCTGAGCTTCGGCTCGAGCTTGCCTGTAGGCTTTCTCCTCGTGCACGCAGCACCGGCAAGAACCAGTGCTGCGGCAACGAGCATCCGAAACCGCCATCCCATAAGAGAACCTTTTTGCGCCGCACAAACTTCCAGCCGCCCACCATCGAAGAAATCGTTCCGGTCGCTTCGATGTAATCGTGGTACGCTGCAAGGTACACGTGAATCAGCATGAAGGCGAGGAAGAACCAAAGCGTGAGATGATGCCAGAGACGCACGCTATGATCGCCGCCAAACAAGGGAATGACCCAAGCGAACAAGGGTGCGAACCAGTTCTCACTCATCGCGATGTACAAACCGAACCCCGTTACAGCTTGAAAAAGGAACGCCACGAACCCGATCGTGTACGCCAGACCTGAAAGGGTGTTGTGACCCGTCGAGAAGGTTGCTCCTTTCCAAACTTGCAGGATGTCCATGCGGAGTACGGCGTTGATTTCTTCCCACTGCGGTTTGCGGAGGGGAAGAAAGTTTTTAAAGCGCACGAATTCGTTTCCTACAAATCCCCAATAGATTCTTGTCAGCGCAATGCACACCCAGATGTAGGCGAAGGTGAAATGAAGAAAACGCACTGTGCCGAACCAATACTGAAAGGATGCTTCGCTTGCGCTCTGGATCGTCACGGGATTGCCGATGAGGTATCCCGTGAACCCGAGAACCAGGATGCAAACAACGTTCACCCAGTGGAACAACCGTACAGGCCATTTCCACACGTACACGTGAATGCGATCTGATCGTTCCATCGTTTCCTCCTACCACACATCGATGTGGTGAACGTATCGTCCTTTTTCGTCGCACAAGTGCGCTGCGCATGCAAGGCACGGGTCGAAGGAGTGGATCGTGCGGAGAATCTCCAACGGTTGATCGGGATTCTTCATCGGTGTGCCGATGAGCGACGCTTCGTACGCCGACATTTGTCCTTTGGCGTCCCGCGGCGACGCGTTCGATGTACTACTGGGCACGACCAGTTGATAGTTTTCGATCTTCCCCAGAAACCTTCTTCGCTACAGCCGATGCAGGGGTGCCCCGACTGAATCGGATAGCTGAAGCCGTTGTTCCATTTCATGATGCCGCAGGCATTGTACGTGACCGGTCCTCGGCAGCCCATGTTATAGAGACAGTAGCCCTTCCTCGCGTTTTCGTCGTCGAACGATTCTACAAACAAGCCCTCGTCGTAGAATGGCCGGCGATAGCATGAATCGTGGACACGCTTGGCGTAGAATGCACGAGGTCTGTTCATGCCGTCGAGTTGCGGGGTGCGATCGAATGCAAGCAGATGCACCACGACCCCAGCCATGACTTCTGCAATCGGCGGGCAGCCCGGCACGCGGATCACCGTCTTGCCGCTGATGAGTTCATGCACGGGCGTTGCGCCGGTGGGATTCGGTTTCGCCGACTGTACGCAACCGTTCGAGGCGCAGCTACCCCACGCGATGATAGCGCGTGCGCCTTCGGCAGCTTCCTTGACAATATCCAATGCGGTACGGCCGCCGATGCAACAGTACGCGCCTCCTGCTTCGGTCGGTACAGAGCCTTCGACGAGCATCAAGTACTCCCCTTTTTGTGCTTCTTCATCGTGGCATGCAGCGCCTGCTCGGCTTGGAGCGTCTCCGTATAGTCGAGCGAAATTTTGTCGAGCACGATGTCGGAAACGATCGGATGCGACGAGCGGATGAACGATTCGCTGCAACACGTGCACTCTTGGAAGTGGAACCATACGACGGGTAGGCGCGGCTTCGTCGCCATCGCCTTTACGACGTTACCGACTGCCGTTGCCTCGATGCCTGCCGCTGCAGCGATCCATCCGCAGAAGCGCAGAAAATCCCTGCGGGAGTAACCTTGAAGCTGTGCATACTCCCACATGGTGAGCGGTGAGTCTTTCATGTGAACCTCCTGAGTTGGTGAGAGGTGAAACAGCCGTTGAATGTGAGGGTGAATGAAGATTGCAGCAGGAACTCATTCACTCCTCTGTTGCGAAGCAATGATGTTGAATGCGTCAACTGCTCTCCATCGTGAGTGCCAACATGATGCCACAGCGAATGTGTTAAATGGTGAAGCCTTTCGAGGAAAGGTGTTCGCTTCGTGCGACTTTCCGCAGTTCAGCCTACGGATCTCCGCACAGAGGAGGATGCCGTGCGATAGGAGGGAAGGGCAGCTCAGTTGCCTCCATTTCTTCCCGAACGAGGGAGGAAAGGGACAACCGACTTCAGCCTGATTTCGGCATCGATCTCCACGCAGTCGCCTAAGTGCAAATCCGTATTTCGCATCAATGGAATCTCGATGCTGCATGTTTTGAGGAGGATTTTCGCGACGGCATGTCTATCGCTTGCATAAGTTTCGATCACCTCTCCTCTAAGTCGCAGCCGATTCGTCGGCACGGGTGCTTTCGATTTCGCCATGCAATCTGTTTGGTTGCGATAGAACAGTGGGCACATCATTGAGTGCATCTTACATGCCAGCCCGTAACAACACGAACCAGCCGATATGCGTTATCCTTGAAAAGGGCGCCAGCGATTTTCTGCTCGCTGAGTAACGGCATTCTGTTGGCGGGACGAACCATCCATAATCAGCACGGTGTGTGCACAGCATGTGCCAGGTTGTCAATGAAGAAGGTTTCGACTTCGTTCCGCTTCGCTCCACTACGCTCAACCTGACGAGGTCTGCTGGTGTTTACTGCGGTGTTGTACTTTCTCTTTGGAAGAGAAAGTACCAAAGAGAACTTTGCGAAATCGTAACGCACCATCACGCGCCGACCCTCGTGCCGTAAGTTTCGGCTCCCGTGTAATGCGCAGAGGCCGAAACTTAAACCCTTCGCGTGATGCTTCCCTCCGCGCACAGCCGACGATTTCGCAACGCGCAGATTTGGGTTGCGCACAACATATGCCGAGGTTGCCTATGAAGAAGGTTTCGACTTCGCCTCGCTTCACTCCGCTCAACC
>PSMW01000020.1:34349-63493 GCA_040290295.1 Ignavibacteria bacterium | reverse complement strand
GGCGGACGAAGGCGGGGGAACGCCCACATTTCCATGACGGACGCTCGGTTGTCAATTATGTCGTTTGTGGACTTGACATGACGACATTTATGTCGTATCTTGTCCGCAGCAAAGATAGCGATTTGCTCGTACGATGTCAAGGACTTTTTTGGAGGTTGCCATGCTTCAGCAGAATGTTCAATACTTGGTGGGGCTTGCGGGATGGGAACACGAGAGTTTCGATCGATGCTTGTATGGTGTGGAGACGGAGTACTCGACGATCAAGCTTCGGTACTATGCGCGGTTCTTCGATACGGTGGAGGTGCGACAGGCGTTTTGGGACGAGACGCTTTCGGCGCGTGAGGCGCAGGATTGGGTCGACGCGGTTGCGGAGAACAAGCGCTTCCGATTCAACGTGAAGCTGCATAAGTCGTTTACCCACAGTCGGGACTTTACGCCTGAGACAACGCGGCGTGTGCGCGGGCTGCTGGAGGAACTGCAGAAGGCGGAGCGCCTGGGTGCGTTGCTGATTCAAGTGCCGTACTCGTTCACGTACACGAGTGCCAATCGTTTTCATCTGGTGAAGTTGGGGGAGTTGTTCAGGGGTTTTCCGATGTATGTAGAGTTTCGCCACGGGTCGTGGCACCAGCCGCAGTTGATGAATTTCCTGCTGGAGAATTATTTGGCACCGGTGCATGCCGATATGCCGCGGTTGCGGCACTTCATGCCGTTTGTGCGCACTGCCGCGGGGACGACGGCCTATGTGCGCTTGCACGGACGCAATGAGCGAGGCTGGATGTCGCATGAGATGGATGAGCGCTACGACTACGTGTACAACGCACGTGAGTTGCGAGAAGTGGTGCGCCGATTGGTGGCGCTGGAGGAAAAGTGCAATCGCATCTATGTCCTGTTCAACAACACCACCGGCGGCAAGGCGGTAGCCAATGCGCTGCAGTTGATTTCCATCCTTCGTGAAGGAAAAGCGATTCCGGTTCCTCAGGCTGCTGTTTCGGCGTTTCCCGAGGCGTTGGGGAGTACCAAGGGAGTGATCGAGGATAGTTTGTTTTCGGGTGAAAAGGTGTTTCGACGCGTGGGATAAACGGCGATGCGTTCGATGCGCCGGTGTATGCTAGGCGCGTGGGTATCAAGGGGCGAGCGAATGCTCGCCTACATTTTTTCTGGGGCAGAGATGCCGAGGACGCGGAAACCGTTGCGCAAGACGATGCGTGTAGCATAACAGAGCGCCAGGCGCGCTTGCGTGAGCTTGTCGTCTTCGCTTACGACGCGACAGTTGTGATAGAATTTGTGAAAAGCGGTGGCGACGTCCTGAAGATACTCGGCAAGCCGGTGGATCTCGAAGGTGGCGGCGCAGTACTCGATGAAGTCCGGAAATTGCAGCAGAAGTTTTATGAGATCGAGTTCGTAGGAAGTCGAAAGCAGGCTCAAGTCGGGTTTCAGTCCAAGCGGTCTTCCTTCCTCCTCTGCCTTGCGCATGATGCTACAGATGCGCGCGTGGGCGTATTGAACGTAATACACGGGATTCTCGTCGGACTGCTGCTTGGCGAGACCGAGGTCGAAGTTGAGATGCGCCGACATGCTGCGCATCAGGAAGAAGTAACGGACGACGTCGGGCCCAACTTCGGCGATGAGTTCCTCCAGCGTGATGAAGTTTGCTCTTCGGGTGGACATTTTCACCACTTCGCCATTTTGCGTGATGGTGACGAACTGGTGGATAAGCACCTTCACTTTCTGGACGTCGTATCCCAAGGCTTTGAGAGCAGCTAACACGTCGGGATACGTTGCGATGTGGTCGGAGCCGAAGATATCGATAATGAGATCGAAGCCACGACGAAACTTGTCCACATGATAGGCAATATCGGGAAGCCGATACGTTGGTTCGCCCGTGCTCTTGACGATGACCTTATCTTTCTCACCACCGAGCATGCTGGTCTTGAGCCAGAGTGCACCTTCGCTTTCGTAGCACAGATCGCGCTTTTTCAGATCTTCGATCAACGCGGCAATCTTTCCTTCTTCGTAGAGTGAGTTTTCGTTGAAGAAAGTTTTGTGCACGATGTCGAGGGACTTGAGTGTTTTTTTGATGTCGTCGAAGATTTCGCGTTCGGCGTGTTCTTTGAACTTGCCTTCAGGCGGTTCGTTGCGGAGCGCATCGCCGTATGCATGGCGTAGATGTGCTGCGATCTCCTTGATGTACTCGCCTTGATAGTAGTCGTCGGGGAACTGCACGCGCTCACCAAGGAGTTCGAGATACCGCAGGCGGACGGAATCGCCGAGCACACGCATCTGCCGCCCCGCATTGTTGAAGTAGTACTCGCGCGTCACGTCATGACCCATCCACTCCAAGAGATTGGCGACGGTATCGCCATACACCGCGCCTCGTCCATGACCGACGGTGAGAGGTCCGGTCGGATTGGCGCTGACGAATTCGACTTGCGTTTTGATCCCCTTCCCGCGATCCGACCGCCCGTACATCGTATCGGCGTGAAGCAGTCGGCTAAGTTGCTGTTGGTAGAACTTCGACGTAAAGCGGAAATTGATAAAGCCGGGACCGGCAACTTCGGCGTCGCTGACCAACGTGGAATCGAGGGCGAGACGCTCGAGAATCTCTGCTGCCAGTTGGCGCGGATTCTTCTTTTGCTGTTTCGCCAACAGCATTGCCACGTTTGTTGTCAAGTCGCCGTGTTCGGGCTGGCGCGGCTTTTCGAAGCCGATTGCCACATCGGTGCTCATGCCGAGCGCGGCGAGCGCGGCTGAGATTTGTTGTGAGAGATATTCCTTCATTCGTGCCGGAGCAAATCGTTCGTGATTACGCTACACGCTTGCGTGTTGCCGGCGTACGCTTGCCGGATCTGGTAGAGGCACTTACCTTGCGGACTCTGCTCGATGCGGCCGGTTGCGCGTCGCTCAGGCGCTTGATCGTTGCATCCCCCCATAGCTTTTCGAGGTTGTAATAGGTGCGCGCGGTCTTGTGAAAGATGTGGAGAACCACATCGGCGTAGTCGAGCAAGACCCAATTGGGGCTCCCCGTTTCCTTGTGCCAAGGGGGCATACCTTTCTTTTCCGTCCTCTCGACCACAGCATCGGCAATCGCTTTGATTTGCGTTTCCGAGTCGGCCGAGCACACGACGAAGAAGTCGGTCATCGACGTCAACGGACGCAAATCCATGATCACGACGTCCTGCGCTTTTTTGGTCAGCGCGAGCTTCGCAATAGCGTTTGCCAGATGAAGTGATTTCACGGTATCGTTCCTCCTTGTGAATGATTAGTGTTGATACGGTTTCAACGAGGCGTAATCCTTCCCGATCACCACAGACACGTCCACGAAATAATCCGGATTGAGTTGTTGAAGGATATTTCGCTCACTCACGCCCAAGGCGAATGCAACTTTGCGTGCAAGCTCGACGTTCCCGCTTCGATCGATAACGAGCGACTCTTTGACATCGAAGGTCTTGTAGTTGCGCACTTCCACTACATCAAAGCCGCGTGCACGCAGGTAACCGGTCAGCTGCGACGCCGCTCCTGTCACGCCGCAGCCGTTGAGGAGATCGAGTTGGATAACGCGACCCGGTGTGCTCTTGTCTTTTCTTGCATCCACCGGCGGTGAAAGCACACTACGCGTCACAAACGAATAAGCGAGAATTCCGACAACGAGGAGAAGAATACCTATCAGGGCATGAATGCCGATACGGCGGATGGAAGGCGGAATGGATACGTGCAGGCTCAAGATTCTCAGCGACACTTCTCCAACAATCTGTCGGTCACTCCTCCAAACACGAAAGCCGATACACCCCGGCGCCTGTGGTGCCCGGTTGCTCGGCTGATGTGAAAGGTCGATCAGTCAACGGCGTTTCGAGTGCTGTCTTAGAATCCGTTTTCGCGATAGAAGGGATTATAGAAGAACGGCGAAACGTACGAGTGGTACGGCAGCTGTCGATATTGAATCTGCATGAAGACATTCTCCCAGGGTTTGTAATTCAGCTCCGCACGACTCAGGTACAGCCCGCTGAAGTCCCTCTTGTTGAACGTTGGAAGCGTGTTGAAAGGAGAGAAACTCAGGCTCACATCGGCGCGAGCATTGAAGTTGTCGGCAATCTCGTAACGCATACTGTTGGTGTACGTACCGAGCGAAATGCCCTGCCCGCCCACGCTCGTGTACGACAGATCGAACGAGTGCCGCATTGTAAACTTGTCCGGATTGAACCACCCGAACAACGCCAACAGGGGCGACGAATCTCCTAACCGACTGAACGAGGTTTGCGTTTCCTGCTGCACTTGGGATTTGAATTGCGCAGAGGAAACTCCCGCAATCAGCAGTACCGATGCGAGGATGATTGTGGACTTCTTCATCATAACCTCCTATGAGTTTCTCCACTGGCTCATGCTGCTCTGTGATGATGATACTCAAATCGACGGTGATTGTCAACAACTCACATGTCCTGATGGCGAGCGGCGGTCATGGCGGCTTGCACCGCTTCGAGTTGCGCGGGAGTATTGATACCGGCGATTTCCCACGCATTGGCTGCGGCTACGGCGCTTACACGATACCGATGTCGCCAGAGGTACTGGAACACATCGGTGAGGTAATACTCCTTCTGTGCATTCGTAGGGGTGATGTGTTGGAGACCTTCGAACAATGTCGCCGCATTGAAAACGTAAATGCCGGAGTTCATTTCGCGGATAAGACGCTGTTCTTCGCTTGCATCTTTATGCTCGACGATGCCCACCACGGCACCGTCGGCATCGCGCAGAATCCTGCCATAGCCCGTGGCGTCGTCCAGCACCGCGGTCAGAACGGTCGCGCGGGCGTCAGTGGCACGATGGACATCGAGCAGTTTCGCGACGGTTGTACGCGAGAGCATCGGCACATCCCCCGAGAGCACCAGCACGTCGCCGTTGAACGACGCCAACAAGGGCCGCGCTTGCATCACGGCATGTCCCGTTCCCAGTTGCGGCTCCTGGACAACGCATTCAACTCGGCTTCCGAAAACCTTTCCGAGATGCGCGATCACGGAATCTTTCTGCCAACCGACGATCACCACCACAGGCTGCGCGTGCAGGCTGAAGGCAAGTGCCACAACATGCTCCACCATCGGCTTGCCGTTGATGGTGTACATGACTTTCGCCATATCGGGATTGTTCATGCGGGTGCCTTTTCCCGCCGCCATGATCACGACTGCAAGGTTTCTTTCCATAGGGGTACATCAGACAAGGATGATGACATTATCAATGAGGCGTGTTGTACCGAACGTGACCGCAAGCGATACCAACACGGATTGTCCGGGTTGCAGATGTTCCAGCTCCTTCAACGACGTGTTGTCGGCCAACGAGATGTAGTCAACAACGCCCGATGTTGTGCTGGTAATGAGCTGGTGCATCTCGTTCACAATCTTCTTGCACTCTGTTTCATTTTCCTTTACTCGTCGCTCTGCAAGTTTTAGCGCTTGAAACAACACCGGCGCTTCCCGACGTTGTTGCGGGTTGAGGTACGTGTTGCGCGAACTCATCGCCAATCCGTCCTCTTCCCGCACGGTCGGGCCGACGACAATCTCGACATCGAAATTCAAATCTCTCACCATCCTGCGAATGACCGCTACCTGCTGGGCATCTTTCTGCCCAAAGACCGCCACATGCGGTTTGGTGAGATTGAACAGTTTCGCCACAACGGTCGCAACACCGCGAAAATGCCCCGGACGCGACTTCCCTTCGAGCACCTCTGTAATGCCTCCGACGTCGATGAACGTCGAATAGCCCGTCGGATACATTTGTGCCGCTTCGGGCGCGAAGAGGTGATCGGTGCCGGCGGTGTTCGCCAACGAAAGATCGCGCTGAAAATCTCGCGGATATCGCTCGTAGTCCTCCTGTGGTCCGAACTGCGTCGGATTGACGAACAGCGTGGTAATGACCATGTCGGCTTTCAAGCGCGCAATCCGAATCAACGAGAGATGACCCTCGTGCAGATAACCCATCGTGGGCACGACCGCGATGCGTTTGCCTGAGAGTCGGATCCGCTCCGCCGTTTGACGCATCTCCCGCACGTCACGAATGATCATGCTCTCTCTCCTACAAGATCCTCTTACCGAAAGCCGATTGCACCAACTCGACGGCGAACTCCGCCGAGGTGTTGTGTTCGTCGAGAATGGGATTCACTTCGACGATTTCGAGCGACGTCATGCGTTTTGATTCGAAGATCAATTCCATAATCAAATGGGCTTCTCGATAATCTAATCCGCCCTTTACTGGCGTTCCAACGCCGGGAGCGACCGTCGGATCAACGGCATCGAGGTCGAAGCTTACATGCAGATAGTCGGTTCCATGCGTCACTGTGCTGAGTGCCTTCTTCATGATATGGTGAATGCCCTGCCGATCGACGTCGTGCATCGTGTACACGTGTACGCCTGTCTGTTCGATGAACCGACGTTCGCCTTCGTCGAGACTGCGGACGCCGACGAGCGCGACGTGGTTCGGATCGACCTTCCTGACGTTGCCGCCGACCGTTTTCAGTTCGTGGGGTCCATAGCCGAAGAGCGTGGCGAGCGGCATGCCGTGAATGTTCCCGGAGGGACTTGTTGACGGCGTGTTCATGTCGCCGTGCGCATCCACCCAGAGCACGCCGAGCTTCTTGTGTTTTTTCCGCGCAAAGGCGGCGATACCGGAGATCGACCCGATGGCGATCGAATGGTCGCCGCCGAGCACGAGCGGAAAGTGCTTGTTTGCCATGATCATCTCGGTATGGCGAGCAAGGATACGCGAGGCACGAGCGATCTCCTTGAGGTACCGTGCGCGAGTATCGCCAACGCGAATCTCTTCCATATTCTTGATGTCGAGATCGCCGTCGTCGATGATCTTGTTCCCCAACTCTCTGAGCTTCTCGGCAATGCCCGCTATGCGAATGGCTGAGGGACCCATATCCACGCCGCGTCGACCTGAGCCGAGGTCCATCGGAACGCCAAGGATGTGAATGATCATAAAGAAGAAAAAACGTTATGAGCTATGGGGCTAACAGCGCGAGCAAGCGAGCGATCGTCGGTTTCAGGTCGCGGCGATGAACCACCAAATCGAGAAAGCCGTGCTCGAGCAAGAACTCCGAGCGTTGAAATTCAGGTGGTAAATCCTTGCCGATCGTTTGCTTGATGACGCGCGGGCCCGCAAACCCGATGAGCGCGCCGGGCTCGGCAATGTTGACGTCGCCTAACATCGCAAAACTTGCCGTCACGCCTCCCGTTGTCGGATCGGTCATGACGGAAATATACGGCACGCCGGCATCGCTCAAGCGCGCGAGTTTAGCAGCGGTCTTCGCCATCTGCATGAGCGAGTACGCTCCCTCCATCATCCGTGCACCGCCACTGGAAGAAACCACGATGACGGGCTTTTTCGTCTTCCACCCACGGTCGATGGCTCTGCCGATCTTCTCCCCCACCACCGAACCCATGCTGCCACCGATGAACGCAAAGTCCATACACGCAAAGACCACGTCGCGATGATCGAGCTTCCCCGTCCCCCATCGGGCGGCGTCGTACAAGCCGGATTTCTTGATTGCTTCAGGGATGCGTTCGCGATAGCGTTTCGTGTCGGTGAAGCGCAGCGGGTCCACCGAGCGCATCTTCCGGTCGTACTCCTTGAAACTTCCCTCATCCAACAAGATTTTGATGTACTCGTTGCTGCCGATGCGGAAATGCTTGTTGCATTTCGGACAGGTAGAGAGATATTGGTCAAGCTCGGTCTTATGAACAATTTCGCCGCAGCCGTCGCATTTGGTCCATAAACCGTCTGGCATTTCTTTCTTTTCGGTCGTCGGCTCGATATTTTCTTTGGAACGTCTGAACCATGCCATGGGACGTGTCTCTCTTGTTCACTGTTTCGTTGTTGTGTAAACTTCTTTGACGTATGCCGGCTCGGCCGATCTCACGTCGGCAAACTCATTGCGTTGTGCCATCTCGGCACCGAGCCGAGCCACTGCACCGGCGCTGCACATCGCCAGCGCATCAGGAACGAGTTGGGTTGCGGGAAGCTGCAAGGCAACTTTCGATCGTGCATCGCCGGTAATCGTACACGCCAACCCCGCCGTCGCCTCGACCAGTTCGCGCACCGTCATTGCCCGCACATCCCATTCGCGGCGCAACATCGTGCCGTTCGTGCGATAGAGCGTGCAGTACACCTCATCGCGTCGAGCATCCAGCGCAGGCAAGAGATACAGCGTTCGCACAACACGTGCATCGAAGGCTCGCCATGCAAGCGCCTCGAGCGTCGGAACCGCGACGAGAGGCTTCTCCAACGCGTAGCACAACCCCTTCGCGACACTCAATCCGATGCGCAAGCCCGTGAAGGAGCCGGGGCCAATGGAGACCGCGACGACATCGAGTTGTCGGGGCTGGAGAGCAGAGCGTTTCAGGACTGTATCGATCAATCCGATAATCTGCTCTGCGTGAACGTTCTTCTCGACGAGCGATTGCTCGGCGATGATGAGGCCATCGATGGCGACGGCGGCGCCACACACCATCGTTGCGGTTTCGATGCCCAACACGTTCATGCCGGCACCACGTCCTCGATCGCGATCTCACGCTCGTTCTCGCCATCACCGTGGCGGAAGCGTACTTCATAGTATCGCGGCGGTACCCGACCCGCCGCTTTCTCGGGCCACTCGATCAGACAGACGCATTGATCGGTGAAATACTCCTCCATTCCCAATTCATCCACCTCCGATGGTCGTTCGATCCGATACAAATCGATATGAATCACCTTACCGAACGGAGCGGAGTATTCGTTGATAAATGTGAAGGTCGGACTCGTGGCGTGCATGCGTACACCCAAGCCTTCACAGATGCCGGAAGCAAAGAGCGTTTTACCGCTCCCGAGCGTACCGGTGAGGAAAACGCAATCACCGGGTTTCAGTTGCGCAGCGAATCGCTTCCCCACCTCGAATGTCTCCTGTGGCGAGCGAGTGCGGTAGGCGATCATTCTTTGGGCTCGAGCTTCACCACAGGGAGGATCATCTCTTCCATCGAGATTCCTCCATGCTGGAAGCTATCTCGATAGTAACTGAGATACTTGTGGTAGTCCGTCGGATATACGAAATAGTAATCTTCTTTGGCGATGATGTAATTGACGGCGACGCCGCGCTTGGGCAGCTTGAAGTCCAACGGATTCTTCACGAACACCGCCGCCTTCTCCTCGCACTTGAGATTGCGACCGAATTTGTAGCGGAGATTGGTAGAGGCTTCACGATCGCCGAGCACTTTCGATCCGCGTAAGCTCCTGATGCTGCCGTGATCGGTCGTCAGAACGATCGTCACGTTCTTGTTCTTCGACAGCGTCTTCAGCATGCCGAAGAGCGAAGAATGGATGAACCACGACTTTGTCAGCAGGCGGTACGCCGATTCGTCGGGGGCGATCTCTTTCAAGAGATGCGAATCCGACCGACCGTGTGCGAGCATATCCACGAAGTTGACCACGATTGACGTGAGGCGCGAGCTTGCGTACGAGTTGATGTTCGCTTCGATCCCGCGTCCGAACTCGGCGTCCACAATCTTCACATACTTCGGTTCGGGTTTCACATGAATCTTTCGTCGCTCGAGTAAGCCGTCCAAAAACTGCCGTTCATACCGGTTCCGACTGGTCTCATCGTCTTCGTTCTTCTCCCACAACTCGGGGTAGCGCAGTTCGACATCGCTCGGGAAGGACCCACTGAAGATGGCATTGCGCGAGTACGGGGTTGCCGTCGGCAACAAACTGTAATAGTAGTGTTTCGTGATGGTGAAGTATTCGTGCAAGAGGCTCTCCATCATCAACCACTGATCGAGGCGCAAGCAGTCGATCACAAAAAAGAAGACCGACTTGTTCGTTTGCAACTCGGGGATGACGAACTTGTCCACTACCTCATGAGAAAGCACGGGGCGATTGGAGGTCTGGTGTACCCAGTTCCGGTAATGTTGTTCGATGAACTTGCCAAAGGCGAGATTACATTCACGAATCTGATCGGTGAGCGTCTGTTTCAAGCCCAACTCAGGATGGTCGTCCAACTCCAACGACCAATCCACCAATCGCGTGTACACCTCCACCCAGTCCGCATCATCCATCGGCGAAAGAAGAGCAAGAGAGATTTCTTGGAACTCCTTGATGTAATCACGCGAGACCGTGGCGCTGGCGATGCGCTTCCCCTCCAAAAACTTCTTGCACGCCATCAGGATTTGGCTGGGGTTGACCGGCTTGATGAGATAGTCGTTGATCTTGACGCCGATGGCTTCCTCCATCAACGACTCTTCCTCATTCTTGGTCACCATAACGACCGGCAGACTGGGTCGTAGTTCTTTGATCTCGGCAAGGGTTCGCAACCCGCCCATGCCCGCCATCATCTCGTCGAGAAAGACCAGATCGAACGAGCGTTCCCTCACCAGGTTGACCGCATCCCCGCCGTTCGTTGCCGTGTCCACCACATATCCCTTCTCCGTCAAAAAGCGGATGTGGGGTTTCAGCAAATCGATTTCGTCATCGACCCAGAGTATTTTGCCCTTCGTTTCTTCCATCGCATGGATATGATACTTATTTCACTCACGAGATTCAAACCTCGATCCGTTCAGACGGCGGCGCCGTGTGTTATTGAATGGAGATGTGGATGTCGAGGCCCGCTTCGTTCATCGTGCTGCCCGGAATGCGCGAGCCTTCATCGGGCGTGATTTTGGTGAGACGATAGTACACCGAAGCATTCACGCGCTGGCTGAGCGTGTACTTGATGCGCGGTTCAAACGTAGTGCGCGTGGAGCCTTCCAAAGGCGTTCCGTCGGTGTTGAGATCGAGCTTGGCGATCTCGAACTGTCGCTGCAGGTTCTTGGTGCGCGAGTACGTGGCGTTGACTTCGAGATCGTTGCTGAGGGAGAGACCGAACAGCGGAATTTCGAAGCCGCGTCGCGAGTAGGATGCGGTGATGGATATTTCTTGACTGAACGTTTCGACGATGTTCGGCGAGGAGGCTGCACGGTCGTACGTCGTCGATGTGCTGTAGCGAAGGTTTGCGCCCATATTCCCCTTGAACAACTCTTTGAAGGCAAAGTTCAACCCGAACAGCGGCGCAAACCCGTACATCACTCGTTGCGTCTCCGTCCGCTCGCCGCCACCACCGGGCCTATTGCTGAAGCCGCGCGTGTAGGTCGAGTTGTAGGCATGATCGAACGAGAGCCTGCTGACAAACCCCGCGAACATCGGCAGGCGTTCCAAGCCATCCCAGCGAAACGTCCAATTTACCCGCGGCGTGTAGCGGCCGAAAATCTTGCGCAGAAGCGGCAACGCCTCGAATCCTTCTTCGAACGCCTTGGCAAGCTTTTCTTCATTCGATGAGGTATCGGCGCGATTGGCTTTCAGTTGTGCGTAGCGCTTCCCCACTTCCTTGATGTCGCTCTTGAACATCCCCAAGAACAAGATGTTGGGGAAGGAAAGGAACGACCGATCGACGCTCCCTTGCGAACTTTGTGAAATGCCACCCTGCGGACCCACGCGCTCGATGCGACCGAGTGAGTTGGTTCGGAACGTCTCGGTGCTCGAGAACGACCATCCCACATTCCAATTCAAGTCGAGGCGTGCCCCCTCCCACAACGCGCGCGTCGTCTTGAGCGAGAGACGATTGGTCTGGCGAAACGTGTTGGAGAGCGAACCATTCGGAGCGCGAATGCCCGGCTCCACGTCCCACCCGAAGAACGGAAACTTTCGCCTCGTGCCGAAATTCACTAAGCGCCCGTGCGGATCGGAGATCAAGCCGAGTTGATACAAACGGGACGGACCGTATTTCGGATCGGCATCTTGGAAAAAGGGGATGCGACCCCAGAAGTTAACGAAACCGGGCCTACCGACGACGCCGCTGTTCGCGTTGTTGTTCGTCTGCGTGAAGCTAATGCTGATGTTCTCGTAGTCGAGCAACGGAATCTTGATGAAGATGTTCGCGAGTTGTTTCATCTGCGCGAACGTTTTGGCAATGCCGCCGGGACGTTTGTCGGATTCCGTGGTATCGGCTGCTGTTGTATCCGAAGGCGTGGAGCGCTTGGGAGACGCTGTTGTGTCGGATGATCCTTTGTTGGGAAGTTCCGACTCGTCGAATTCGCGCGCTCGGCGCGGAACGGTCGGTGTCGGTGGAGTGGTCGTCCGCTGCTCTTCCGCAAAGAGCGGATCGAAGAGTGCTTTCAACTTGAGATTCGTTGTGAAGTTGATCGTGTTGCTCCATCCCGCCGATTTGCCTAAGTCGCCCCCCACGAGCGCGTTCTGCCAATTGTAATCCACGGCATAAGCGAACGAGACATCGAAATACCGACGAATGTTGAAAATGTTCGGGATGGTCGGACGTGTGTTGAAGGTGTTGCGCTGCGCATAGCGTGTGTCCTGTCCGAAATTGATGAACGCATTGTTGAAAAAGATGTCGTCCAAGATGCGCGAGAAGGAGCGCTGCCGTTTTGTGACGGGATCGGTCTCCAAATTCAACCAACTCGATTCGATGTTGAGCGCGTAGTCTCCCGACGGGTTCAGCAGGCCTCCTTCGCTCAGCTTCCAGCCGAAGCCGAAGCTGCGCGAGGCATTGAAATTTCTGGTGATCAGCTCTTGCGCGCCCGCGGCACGCGCCAACGAGACGTCGCGCGAACGGTTTACGTTGAACGACCAATTGAACGACTGCGGCGCAAACCAAATCTTGACGTCCTTGTACTCATCCAGGAACCACAAGCCGTTGAAAAGACTCTTGAACGGCTGGAAGTAATACTCGGGATTCAACGTCAGTTGATAGGCGATACGAGCGTTCCACTGCCACGAGAAGCGACTCACCGTTAACGGACTGCGTTCACGCGACCTCGTGTAAGTAAACCCAAACGTCAGTTTGTTCCATGTATCCCGTACCCACCATTCCTCCGATGGGATACCGATACGGAAATTCGGCGCCGCCCACGTGTCGGTCGTCCGATAGGTGTCGGCGGCAAAGCCCACCTGGGTAGCAGCGGCATTCGCCTCCGTTTCGGTGTAGCCAAGGGCCAGTAGTCGCTCACGCTCCAGGCGCACTGCTTCGGAAACCAACACATCGGAATTGGGAAGATAGCGCGGCTGAAGAAAGCTCTCGGAGTGCGAGTACGAAATCGGTAACGTGGTGCCCGACCACTCCGACGGAAAGAACTTGGTCAGATCGACATTCGCGTTCAACGCCCAGTTCGTTCCCGTTTGCCGCGAGCCGAAGCGTTGCTCGAGTGCGTGGAAGAACGGATCAACTTTCGAGTAGTTGAACGAGACCGCCCCAAGATCGGCAAGCTTGAGGTTGGCGTCGAAGCGATACGCCCAACCCGGCGTGTCATCCACATCGATGACGCGCATTTCGTTGACCCACACTTCTCCCACCAGCGGCTGCGTTGTTCCTTTGCCCGCAGGGTTTGTCACACCGAGCGCCATGTACCGCACTTGCGTCAAGGAAGGGTTGCCCAGCACACGATAGACAGCACCCGGCGGTCCCCCCGGAACCGGATCCGGGGGCGAGAGCACGTTCACGGAGTCCCGGCGTTGCTTGATCGCGGTGAGATCGGCAAAACGAATCTCGACATTGTTGAGCGGATCCCATCCGAAGTCGCTCGGCGAAGGGGGCACGCTTGCAGGATGGACGGGTGCGCGGTACTCATAGTAGTTCAGCGAGTCCGAGCCGAAACGGAAAAAGAGTTCTGCATCGTAGTTACTCGTATCCACATAAGCAAAGCGCGGATCGCCGTGGACGAACATCTTCAGCTTCTTGTAGTTGAACAGATCGAGAGGCCGAAAATCATACCGCTTGAATGCGTAGCGCGATTCGCCATCGCGCAATCCTTTCAATACCAGCGAAAGGGACTGCTCATTCGCCTGAATATCTTCGTCGGGCCGAGTCTTGTCGCGCTCTCGAATCACCCCCGGCGGCGAGCGATACACGTCCGAGTTTTCTTCGATGCCCACAACCGTAACCTGCATCGTCGTGTCTTCCTTGCGCAGCGTCTGCCACTGATTGCCGACTAACCCGAATTCCGCAATGCGAATCCCGATGGTGTCTTGCGCATTCTGGAACATGACACGAATGAACTCGATGTTTTCGAACGAGGGAGAACCGACGCGCAACAACGTATCTTGAATCGGAATTCTGAACTGATAGTAGCGGCTTCCTTTCAAACCGCCTCCAACGATACGCGGGTTGCGCGATCGTACTGTATCCAACGATACCTCGTATCGGAAATAGGAGTTGGAACGATCAACAATCCCATTCATGTTCAAGTCTTCCGTGTCGGGATAGCGTCCGTTTTCGGCCTGTGCGTTGCCTTCGGTGCCGTTCACCTTCATGAAATCATTCAGTGTCAAACCGCTACCACGCGCCCAGTTGTCACCGCTCGGATCGCCGTCTCCACGCAAATCGCCGAAGCGCGCCAACTCCTCCTGATCCGACATCATATCTAAGCCCACATCTTCCCATGGCTGAAGACTGTTGTTTATCGATTTGCTGGGAGGAACCATGTCCTCCGTGTTCAAGAATCCGTTCGGGATGGCATCTTCGCTGATCGATCCCAAGTCAACGTACAGCTTCGCCGGTAGCTGCCCCCCGGGGCGGATCACTTCCATCCATATCTCGATAAAGTTGATGTTCTCAGCAATGAAGTTCGTCCCCGAAAGCGAGATGGGACGCATGATGCCGCCCCAGTTTCTCTCGGGACGAAGGGTCGAGTCGAGATTGGGACTCCAGTTATACATGCCGCGTTGACGCGGAAAGTACCACACGTCCATCACGTTCAATCGGTTGCTTGCCGCACTTCCGGCTTTGCGGTCGGGGAAAACATCGGTCTGAGCCACTTGATTGAACAGCGTGTACCACACCGTATTCGCTTTGGAATACATCTTCACCGAATCGGGCGTCCCGGGTGGAAACACCAATGTATCGGCAGGGGGACTCGGTTGAAACCAGCTCGCGTAGTTCACGCCGAAGGGAATCGTCCTGCGAGCACCTTCGAAGTCGTCGATGTAGGCGATGCCCGCACTATTATCGCTCGTGATGGTGCTCTTCTTTGTGTTGGGATCGGGAATCATGTAGGCAGCCTCGCCCGAGATGCGCAGATCGGAGATCTCGCGCGTTTGAATTCCCGGCAAGGCATCCAGCGCAGACGTGAGGAACGGCAGCTTGAACGTCGTTTGTCCATCGATGCCCACAATGGTGTTCTTGTTCGGCTCCTCTCCCAAGCGTACTTTGTCGCTGAGAGTTTGTTGGTTGAGATTCATGATCGTGAAGCCGAGACTGGTTGTTGGAGAGATCGCCAAATCGCCGCGAGCGCCAAGGAGCGTTTTCGATGCAAGTTGGAAGAGATCGTTCTGCTCGTATTTGATCTGCAGGTTGGCTCCCGGCACCAATGCCGAGGCTTTCCTGATCACCACCTCACCGACGATATAGTCAACCGTATAATCGATATTGGGTGTGAGGAGTTGACCGTTTTCGTACACCCGTACGCTGCCTTCAACAACATTGAATCCCAATTGGTACTTCGAACTGGCTTCGCCTGTTGCACTTCCCTTGATGATGTACTTGTTTGCGTTCGATTGTTGAGCTTGTATCTTCGTCGTGTCGTAGATCTCCCGCGCAAAGAGGGTGGACGTATCGATTTGTCCGACGCCCACACTGTCGAGATAGCGCCGAATGGCAGTGTCGAACGGGCGCAAATAGGGAAAGATGATCTCGGCACGTGCAGGGTTGATGGTGAAGCCGGTTCGAAAATCGAATGCATTGTCGGACCCTCGCTGACCGTTGGAGCTGTAACGGTCGAGACCCAGAATGCGGAGCAACGGCTGTCCGCCGATGGTGTTCACATCCTGTGACCCGCTTTCCCGCCGGAACACATCGAGCTGGAAGCCGGCTTCTTTGATGTTCCGCCCGCCCAACGCGTACACGTTCTTCAACAGCCGATTCCACGCGGTACGATACGTGGGACCAACGGAGAGCAAATTGCGGGGCTTGATCATTTTCAACACTAAGCGCCTACTTGTGTCGGCAGTGGCAGGGTTGTTCACCGTAAGCTCTCCCCACTGTTGTGTGGCGGTTCTGTAGGCAATTGCAACGATCTGATTGTCCTGCACGTTTTGGTTCAATGCGAGAACACCCGTATATCCGTTCTCCAGCAAATCGAATTGCGATCCGTCGAGACGGACGAAGCGTCCAAATTCGATTTCGCCGGGAGTCTCCTCGGAGACGTTGCGAATCGAGTCGGAGTAGTTGGTTTGACCCGCAGGCCGATCCGGTAGCGTAACATACGCCACGCCCGACCGTGCGATCGCTGCTTGATTCTGATCGGTACCCAGGAATGACACCCATACCTCTGCGTCCAGAACTCTCACGTTATCGTCTCGCGCAGGAACATCGGCAAGGTAGTATGGCTCGTACAGCGGTATGTACCGCTCGTCGAGGAAGTAGTAGTTGGTAGCATAATTCCATGCATTGATCTCGAACGGGATCTGTTGCGCGCCGCCCGAAGCCGTCACCTCCTTGATCTGCCCCTTCTTTTGCGAAGCCAGCGTCGTGAGCGTAAACGGACCGGCTTGCATCTTCGCCTTGATGCCGAAGAGCGCAGCGCTGCTGCCGATGAACGAGGAAGGTGTCTGCAACGAAACGTTTCCCGCTTCAACGCTCTGCACGATCTCGTCGTCGTAGCCGGTGTACTTGATCTTCAACTGGTTTTCGTACTCGAAGGTGCGCTGCGTGTTCCAGTCGGCAAGGATGTTCAGTTTGTCGCCGATCGTGCCGTTGACCGCCACCTGCACCTCTTGGTTGAAGTCAGGTTCGTTGCGTGACTGGTCGAGAATGTTTGCCGTGACTTGATCGCTTTTGGTGTTGCGAAATCCAGCGCGGATATCCACGGCGCCGCTGATTTGAAGATTGATCTCCGGCTTACCAAAGATGCTGAAGATGGGATTGGAGGGGATCGGTATCTGAATCTTGGTGAAGGTGGAGAACACATCGCCGATGTCTCGCTTGCCTTGCAGCGCTTTCGGCCTGCGCGCCTCGTCGGCGAGCATCTTGCGCCATTCGAACTTTTGGCGAGCCCGCACATATTCTTTCCAAGAGAGCGTCAAGGGAATCTTGACATCTTCCCCACCAACGGTTTCTCGAAACGTGAACGTCGTTGCCGTGGAGTCGGGAATCATCTCGCGCCTAATCGGCGACATCGCTGGTTCGGCGAACAACGGATGGAGACGGTCGGGAAAGATCGACACCTGCGGCTGATCGCGCCGCACGTGTTTCCATTGGCGTGCACGCGCGGTGGAATCCAGATACACCACCCACGTCGAATCCTCGCTCACGCCACGTTTTGCGCGCGCCGAATCCGACACGAAAAACCCTGACGCGCCGCCCGTGCTTCGTCCGCCGGTACGCGAGCGGCCCGTTTGCTGTTGTGCTGCCGCGCGTTGGTCTTCACCTTTGATTGTTGTGTCGGGCGGAACGAAAGCGCCAAACTCCGTTGACGGCTGGAAGGAGCCAGTAGAGACACCGGGGGAAAAGAGAACAACAGCAAGGAGGACGAGGGGAACAGTACCGAGTGCCATACTCGTCCCCTCAACGCGTACAATCGTGAGCGTGCTACGAAGAAATGAAACCACGTCGATTCTCGGGTGTGTTAAGCCTTCATCGGTGGACAAACACAAGCGGGTGATGATGTCCAGCCTCCGCCTTCGCGTACCCGCCGGATTCTTCTTGCGCTGTTATCTCCAAAGAAAAATCCGGCTGTTGCAAGCATTAGCAGTGATCGATATGGTTCTTCCTCCTTCGTTGTAGGACCGAGGAGTGGATCTCGGGCACATAAACGTAGAGATTTGGGAGTTAAATATCAAGGTGCGTACGCCGGCCATCAGCATCTCGCGCCGAGGTGCAAACAAGAAATTCAACCTTTCAACAGGATCAACTTGCGACCTCTCCTCCATTCTCACCAGAGAGGTGAAGCGTTGTGAGACGGTAACGTAAAACTGTTTCAACCCTTTCGTGGCTTTGCATCTTCGCATGAAGCTCTCGCGCGAATTTTAGGTATCGCAACGGTGGAGTCCGTCCCCATCGTTTCGTATATTAGCATCATGAAAGTGGTCCTCTTTCCACGATACATTTCGCTGTACATTCTGCGCGCACATATCGGTCCGTTCGTTTTCTCGCTCTCCACGTTGCCCTTTCTGTTTGTTCTGCAATTCATCATGAAGTTCATCGACCAATTGGTCGGCAAAGGGTTGAGCGCATGGACGATTCTCGAATTGATTTCGCTGAACCTCGCGTGGATGGTTGTTCTTGCGGTACCGATGTCGGTGCTCGTGGCAGTTCTTATGGCGTTTGGCGATCTCTCTGCGAAGAACGAAATCACCGCGATGAAGGCGAGCGGCGTCAGCATCTATCGCATGATGGCACCGGTGTTCATCGCGGCAGGTGCGCTCGCCGTCTTACTCGTCATGTTCAACAACGACGTCCTTCCGGAAGCAAACCACAAAGCGAAAACGCTCGCCATGGACATCCGGCGGAAGCGTCCCACGTTCAGCATCGTCGCCGGACTTTTCTCGCAGGAGATTCAGGGCTACAGCATTCTCGTGCACAAGACATTCGAGAAGAGCAACGATTTGGAAGGCATCACGCTGTACGACTACACCAATCCGAATTACGACATCGTGATCACCGCTCAGCGCGGCACCATTTCCCTTTCGCCCGATGCGCGCAAGTTGATTATGGACTTGCAAGACGGTGAGATTCACGAGTTGAATTTGGTGAACATGACCGAGTACAAGCGCATACGCTTCAGCAAGCACCGCATCGTGACGGAAGTGGAAGGCTTCGGCTTTGAGCGGACGCAGGAAGGTGTGGTGATCCGCGGCGACCGCGAGCTCAGTGCGGCAACCATGCGTGCAATTGTCGATAGCCTTCAACGTGCTCGGAACTCCCTCGACTCGAATCTGCAAGCCCTCCTCAACCGCGAGTTCGATCGGCTGCTCACCGGAAAGACGGCTTCACCAACCACACAGGAGCGAAGTCCCTACTCGCCGTTCACGGGAGGCGTGCAAATCTTCTCGTCCCCTTCCTATTCAATTCCGGCGAACGAGCCGCCGGATACCCGCGTGCGCATCATCAGTTCAACCATCCAAAGCGAGTTGATGCGCATCGATTTCGTCGAAAAGCAAATCGACCAATATGAGGTGGAGATCTACAAAAAGTACGCTATCCCCGTCGCGTGTTTGGTATTCGTGCTGGTGGGTGTTCCGCTCGGCATCATGGCTCGCCGCGGCGGATTCGGCATGGCGGCAACACTCAGTTTGGGCTTCTTCCTCCTCTACTGGGCGTGTTTGATTGGTGGTGAAAAACTTGCAGACCGCGGCATCTTCTCTCCGTTCTGGGGTATGTGGGCAGCCAATATCATCATCGGCGTCATGGGAATCATTCTCACCATTCGCATCGGGCGTGAGTCGGTGGTGCTGACGTTCGACGTCTTCAAGTGCCTGTTGCCGCGGCGCTGGCAGGAACAGCTTGCCGAGCGCGAACGGGAACGCGCAGCATTGGAGCAACCGTGAAGCTTCTCGATCGCTACATCGTCAAGCAGTTTCTCAGCACGTCCTTCTTCGCCCTGCTTGCCGTGATTCTTATCTTCATCGTCATCGACGTGATGGAGAACTTGGGAGATTTCCTCGATCGGCAGGCAACGCTGGAAGTGTTGGTGCGGTACTACATCTTCTTCATTCCCGAAATCATCAAACTCATCACGCCGGTTGCACTTCTCTTAGGCAGCTTGTTCGTGACAGCGCGACTTTCGATGCAGAACGAATGGACGGCGATGAAGGCGGGCGGCATCAGTCTCTATCGTCTGATGGTGCCGTATCTCGTCGTGGCGATCGTTGTCAGCGCAGCCTCGGTGTACTTCAACGGCTGGATTGTTCCCAAAGTCAACAAGAAGAAGCTTACCATCGAACGGGTGTATCTCAGCAAGAATCTGATCAGCGGGTCCGGCGCCAACATCTACGTGCAAGATACGCCGACGCGCATTCTCTCGATCGGCTATTACGACGACACGCGCGAAATCGCAAGCCGCGTCAGCATTCAAGACTTCAGCGACACAAACGCGACCATCCTCGTCGCACGCGTGGATGCGCAGACCATGGAGTGGGATTCGGTCGGCAGGCGGTGGATGCTACGTTCCGGTGTGCGACGATGGTTCGAAGGCAGCAAGGAATCCCTCGAACGATTCGAGCTCCAAGCGGCAGGCACATTGCACTTCAATCCGGAAGACCTTCGCAAAAAACAGGAACAGCCAGACGAGATGGAGTACGAAACGATGAGACAGTTCATCGAGAATCAACGGCGAGCGGGACAAGACGTGTCGCGCTGGTTGGTCGATTTCTACAGCAAAGTGTCCTTCCCGTTCGCTTCAACGATCGTGGTGTTGTTCGGTGTGCCGTTCGCGTCGGTCAAGCGGCGGGGAGGAATCGGGGTACAGGCGGGCATTTCGCTTCTGGTCGCGTTCATCTATCTCATCTTCCTCAAAGTAAGCCAAGTCTTCGGCTACAACGGCGACATCCATCCGCTGCTCACGGCGTGGATGGCAAACCTCATTTTCCTCGCGGTCGCTGCGTACGTAACGTGGCGCGTTCCGAAATAATCACAACCCGACCGACACCTGCACGCAAGGCACCCTCGCGTAACCAAATTCTGTCGGTATATATTGCAGACGCATGGAAGCGTGCACACTCCTGTTGTAGGATGCAGCAGACCATGCTGCATCCAACGCACTCAGCACATGGTTGACAATCGCAACGGTCAAGAACGTGGTGGCGGTCCGGTAGAAGTCGTTCGCCTTGCCTCGCTCTCCAGCATAGTACTTAAAGCGCGGCGTCACGTTCGTTTCGCTGTAAATGTACGGAAGCTCTGCATCGTCCCAGCCCGGATTGTATTGCGGATACTTTCCGATCAACTCGTAGTATTGCTGATCGCCGTACGGCGGAAGCGTGTGCGAGTAATAGCGGCCGTTCGGCGTGCCGCTGATCTCGCGTTCTAAGCGATTGAGAAGATTCCAATTCACCCGTTGCCAAGGCGGATTGCTGCCGGGCGCGATCAAGCCCGCATACTCGTTCCATCGTTCCGTCGGGATGAAATACTCCAACGAAAACTGTGCGTACTTCACCACGCTCCAATGCTCATCGGCAAAGGATTGGAAGAAGGTTGTTTGGCGATCCCCCTTCTTGTCGAAGTGAATTGCCAGCCCCCACGCGGCAACGTCGAGCGCAAGGAACAGGGCTGACTTCCAATAACTCTCGGCGTAGAACTCGCCCGCGCCGGGCAACACGAGCGAGAGTCCTGCGGCTAACCAGGGAGATTTGCGCGTCGACAACGAGTTGTCGCCTTCCTGTTCCAACCGCGGCGTGAAGGCGAGATAGGTGCGAGCGAAGAGATCCGTTTCGAGGTTGCCCGTCAACGCTGCACGGTGGCTGGGCGATCGGAACACAACCGAACGCGGTCCTTCTTCTGCGAACATGCGAGTGGCAACCAAGACCAGCGCCACTCCGCTCAGTACAACGCTCCATCGTTTGTTCATGATCCTCTCCTAATCGAAATCGAAACCGAACAAGATGCCGAAGTAGAACCGCCATTCCTTGCCGTATCTGACGGGCGTACCACCGCGCACATTCCGTTCGAAAGCATTGAACCCATACGAGGCGTTAAAAAAGATGCGCGTCGGATATGCATACCAGGAGAACGATTCGAGACGTATCTCCACGCCCGCATCGGTTTTGAACTCTTTCAACTTCGGTCGCGCGCTGCTCCATGCATTGCCAACATCGGCATAGAACGAAGCGTAGAGCTTGTCGAAAGAGAATTGCAGAAACCGCACATCGATGTTGCCGACGAGCGGAAAACGATACTCGGCTCCTACCACCGCCAGCTCGTTGCCGCTGATGGCATAGAACGGGTACCCTTTCATCCCGACAAGCCCACCTGCATAGAAATCGAAAAAGCTATCCACGGTGCCTTCGAGAATCGAGCCGCCGCGCAGTTTGAGCGTCAGCGTATGGTTGGAGAAGAAGAACGGCAGATGTTCTCGCCATGTCAACTCGACCCGCGTGAAGTTGACCTTCTTGTACACCGGCACCAAACCTGTCGGTCCGACGGTGTACTCGCCGTCGCCGTTGAACTTGTTCAACGATCGCGTCAGGAGAAGTTGCACCTTCCTCCCCACGGGATTGATTTCCGACGTGTTGGAGCGAACAATCTGTTCCAGCGTGTATCGCAGTGAGAGATCGTTGGCAATCAAGTACAAATCTCCTGAGGCGGGCACCAGATCGCCGGTCTCGGGATTCTTGAATGTTTCGATGGCGGAAGAATATCGGCTATGCGCATAGCGAAACTCGAATGTGCCGACGTGCGAAGGCTGCTGAAGCGCGATATCGAACTCGGTGAGATTGTACGTCAGGTCCACTGGAATGGCCGAAGCAGGAAGCGAGATGACGTTGCTCGTTTTTCGCGTGACGTTGTACATCTCCAGCGAAGCGACCGGCTCGAGGCCCAGTTGGTAGAACAGCGGCAGTCGTCCGCGATAGTTGAAGATCAGAAAGAGATCGCGTTCGAGCTTGCTGTTGACCGCCGCCCCGCCGAACATGCTGAGTTTGTCCAGCACATCGTTCGAGAACATGTACACGCCCGCTTTGAACGACTCCAGCGCTTTGTTCTTCGGGTTGTAATTGTCGAACCGAAGGAATGGAACGAACGCCAAGCTGGTGAACACGTTCTTGTACGATCGTGCGGTGTGTGCCGGCAGCTCGGTGTCGTCGTATGAACGGAGGGCTTGCCAGTCCCATGTATCGGTCGGATCGTTCGGGAATGCGGTGTACACCGGCTGTGGCAAAGGATTGCTGGAGGTGGAAGGCAGATAGTGAACGTTGTCCGCGACAAGCGGTGAGGGTCGTTCCATGACATACAGCTTGTAGCCTTCGGCAGTATAGTTTGCGTACACGAGCGTACCACCGGCGTTCATCGTGGGCATGAACGCACCGCCGAGAACGTTGGTGAGTTGTTCGATCGATCTTGTAGCAGTATCCATCTGATAAATGTTGAAGATGCCCGTTCGATCGGAAGCGAAGAGTATGCGCGCACCATCGGGCGAAAACACAGCGTTGCGGGAGTCGTCCTCGCCCGATACCAAGAACTCCAAATCGCTGCCATCGGGGCGAATCCACGCGACATCACGCCCATCGCGCACAGCATAGTCGAACACGATCCGATCACCACGAGGGCTCCATTTCGGTCCGTACACCTGCTCGCCGTTACGAAACGACGTCAACAAGCGATAGCCTGACGTATCCACATTCATCACCGCAAGATTCGAAGTCCCATCCCACCCGACGACGAACACCAACGTTTTCCCATCGGGAGAGAGATGCGGACTCACGGCGCGCTTACCGTAGGTGAGTCGCGTTTCCTTCTCCCGCTCGAGATCATACACATACAAATCCGATTGCATCGAGAAGTTGGGATTGCGATTGTCAATGCGGGAGTAGTACAGCCTCTTGCCGTCGGGCGACCACGTCATTTCCTTCCCTACGCGGGGGGCGATCGGCTTGAACTTCCCGCCGAACGCACCGACGACGAGTTGAGATTGGCCGAGGTACGGCGCCCCGAGTGTGCTGACGAACGCCAGCTTCTTTCCGTCGGGAGAGAATGCAGGATAGAGATTGGCGAAGCCGACATCTCTGAACAGGTCGCATCGATCCCGATGCTGCTCGCCGATCAATTCGTTGGAGAGCGAGAACATCGGCTTGCCCGCTATCGGTGTGTGCAATTTCTTGAATGCTTCTTCATCATCGACGAAGAGGATCGGTTCGCCCTCACGTTTGTCGGCAAGGATCGGTGCAACGCGGCGTGTGTACTCATGCTTGATCTCTTCACGCCACTCGTTGTACACTTCCTCGCCGTTCTTACCGAATGCATGTTCAATCGCGCCGTCGATGGTGGTCGCCGGTAACCGCGCCAGATGACGTGAGATCTCGTTCAGTTTGCCGATCCCGTATTTCTGCGCTATGTAATGCACGAAAGCGAAGCCCGCGTTGTAGGACGATTCGTTGCCGAGACTCGTCTTACCGAAGACTCCCATTTGATTCCATGTGAGGATGCTGTCCCTCAACACATACGAGCGGAGAATCATGTCCCGATGAGAGTCCCAAAAGTCATAGCGCAACTGGGGTCGGTTGTATTGTGCAACGCCCTCGGCGAACCATGCGGGCACGAGGAAGCCGGAAATCGGATAGGATGCAACCACGTTCGGATAGCCGTAGAGGACGTCGGGTCTGCGCTCGGATTCGTAGCCCAACCATTGAAGATACAGCGCCGGCATGCGTCGGCCGAACTTCATCGCAGTTTGAATCTGAACGATATGCGTGAACTCGTGTGTGATGACGTTGCGCAGCCAGTTATGCGTCCCTCGAAAGTCGAAGTCCATGCTCGGTGCCCAAATCTCCACCTTGTTGTCGTAGAAGTACGCTGCACCGTTGGAGTAGTCGTCGTAGTCTTTGATGATAAAGCTGACCTTCTGATCCGGGGTGTGTTGGTAGAGTGACGTGATGGGCCCATAGATTTCTTCCGCGATTTTCGCGACGACGCGCGCTGTACGTTCCGCCCCTTCATGATAATGGACAAGAAAATGCTCGGTCTCGATCGTCTTCCACTCCAACTCAGGATGGTACACCTCCTGCGCTGCAATGGTGCCTGCAAAGAGGAACGCTATGACCGCAATGCCGGCAACGAACACCCGCGGGCTTCCCATCGGCATCTTCACTTTACCACCGCGACTTTGATGATAGCAACTTCGGACTTTCCATCTGCATCGGCTTCGATACGCGCCAGATAGACACCGCTTTGTATGTCGCGCACGTTCCATGCTACTTCGTTGTCCATTCCGCCGATGCCCGGCCCTGCAAACTCGGCGACTTTGTCGCCCGCAATATCGAAAATCTTGATCTTCACCGTCGCGTTCTCACTCACAAAATAACGGATGAACGTTCTGCCGTCGTACACGGGATTGGGCCAGTTGTAGGCGCGCTCTTTTGGGAAGAACGTGTTCGTCAGCGGCGCGGCGGGAAGAGCTTCGAGTGCTTGACCCGCATGCCGTTCATGTGCTTGATACTGAAGCCACGTTGACCCGCGCAGAACTGTGCTGCTCGCCGATCGTGAACCCGTTCTCCAGGCAGAGAGGTTTCCCTCTTCGGACGAAGCAACAACGAGGACGAACTCCGTGCGCTGCCCTCCATCCGGTGAGGAGCTGAATGCAGCAACGGACTGTTTGCCGCGCCCCGCTTGAAGAGGAAAGCCGGGCGGCATGGCGCCGCGCTTGTCGAAAGCGACAACGATGCCGTCTCCTGAAACAGCGATCACTTCGGGCAACCCATCGCCGTCCAGATCGGCAACGACCGGATTGGAAGTAAGCGGTTCGGAAGCAATCACGCGCTTGGGGAAATTATCGAGCGAAGCACCCGCGGCATTGTACGCGTGAATCGCTCCATGTGTAAAGAAGATGATATCACGACTGCCGTCTCCGTCGAGATCAGCCAATGCAATCGTGCTCGTGATCGGTTCACCGACATCGATCGGAAATCCGGTGAGGCGTTGGAGTCCCGACTGAAGATCGAAGGCAGACACATAGCCCGCTTCGAGCGTGGTAAGAAGAACGAGAGGATGGCGTGCGTTCAGCCATCCGATGACTGGAGGTGTGGATGCGCGCGAGGCTCGTTGCACGCCGGCATGCTGGTCGATCGATGCAAACGCCAAGGTGGTGGCGACTCTTCCGGAGGCTGTCGTGAACACCACGTGATGATCGTTCGCCACTGCGGCGATGCCCACAACGTCCGAGGTATCGTCCGTCAGCGCGATGCTGTCGAGTCGTGCGCTGCGGTAGAAGTAACGATACACCGTTGCGCGCGCAGCACCGAAGGCGATGATCGAGTCGGTCACGAGCGGTGAGGTTGTCGGCTTCCGCGCCACACGCAGCGAAAGGCGTTCGCGCGCGAGGGTGTCGGTTGGCGAAGCGATCGGTTCGTACACATGCAGCACGCCACCCGATGGCGTCTCCTCTGCGATCACCGCCTCGCGCGTACCATCGTCGTTGATGTCGGCGAATGCCGGAGCGCCCACAAACGCGCCGCCCGGGAGCGGCGCGGTTCCACCTGCTCGTGCAAACAGCGGGCGGGGCAACAAGGATTCTCCATTCACCTTCCACGCATACAACTCCCCACGCGTGCCTTGGGCAAGAGGCCCCTGACGCGCAGGGCGTGTTGCCACGTCCTTGGTTGTGGCAACGACGATCGCGAGTGAATCCGGTGTGCGAATGGGCGCGACCGTGAGCGACGGCGCAGCAAGCTGAAGATCGATCCTTTTCGGAAAATTTGGAAGCAGGGTAACGACATCTCCTACAACCACTGTTGCCGACATTCTCGGGCTGCGAGTGCTGAAGTCCTTGATCGCGATGTGAGAGTTCGCTCCGCTGTTGCTTGCCGTGTTGGGATAGCTGGTCGAGGAAAACTCGTTCCGGTACACGGGTGATTCGTTTCCGCGATACCAAAAATCCAACGCTGTTCCCTCTTCACTACCTGCACCGGGTTGGAGCAAACCGTAGGATTGCCCGATGTCCTGCGAACCATCGGCTTCCTCGAGATCGACGCCGCGGCGTTGCGGGTTGGCGTTCACGCTGTTGGTCGGCAACCCTCGCGCGATCACGCGTTCGTCGATGTGCCAGATGAGCACACCGCCATCGTAGAACACACCCGTGCGACCGACACCACCGGGAAGGCTCCAGTCGAATTCATCGACGTCCAGGACGTTGCCACGAATCGCCGAAAGATCGGATTGGCTGAAACCGACAGTATCGCGGTCGAAGGTTTGGACGCGAACCACACCGCCGTATGCACTGAGGACCCGCGCGCCGTTCCTCAATGCATCACGGCTTCGATTTTCCATCAAGAAGTATTCTGTGTCGCTGATGGGAATGCGATAGACGGTGTCGGAAAGTGACACGGCAGGCAGTTGCACATCATATTGGCCCGCAGTCAGGACAATCGGCTCGATCCATCCGAGCCAGTACTTCTCCCATGCCGACGGCTCAGGCGGGAAGATGCCGGCGAAACTAAAAATTGCTTGGCCATCCATCAAACCGAATCGGCCGATGCCCGAACGACCCGTGTTGGTATCGAACAAATCAGGCAAGCCAAGGTAGCTTCCGAATGATGCGCAGAGTAAGCCGTTGATACTCAGGCTCAAGAAGAAGTTCTGTGGCGTGGCTGGAATTTCGCGTCCCTCTGTCTCGGGCATGACGATCGTGTTGGTGATGTGAAAGCCGTTGCGCACGGGGATGCCTTCGTACGTCGAGCCGAAGAACTGCTTGAACGCATTCAAGCTTAAATACAACGAGGGAATATCGCGAGGCGTGGGATCGTATCCCAACACGCTTACCAAATCGATATCGCGTCCGACTCCTGCGTGGAAGAGAAGGAAACAATCGTAGAGGGAGAAGTCCCCAACCAACCCCGATGCGTCCACCATCTGCCATGTATCTCGCGCAAGATCGCCGACGGCGGTGTTGGGTCCGTTCTTCGGCGGGCTATAGCGCGCCATCTGGCGAGGAAGCGTAAAGACCGAATCGATCAGCGTGGCGCGTACAACGAGCTTCCCTTTCGATACTTTCGCAAAGTAGTTTGAAAGAAAGGTGAGATGGTCGGAGAAGTACCGTCGATCGTGCGGAGGAGAGTCGAGTGTCACTTGAGCCGGTGTCGAGAGATCGAACCGTCCGTCTCCTGTTGTCCCGATGTCGTTATCGGGCTGAAACTGTACCATCACTGCCAGCACATTGATCGTTTCGGCAGCAGCAACGCGCATACGGGGTTGCACGCGCGCCTCATCCCGTGACGCCATCAGCGGGTGATTCAACTGTTGCGCGAACACCGTACTGGCGGCAAGAAGGGCAGGGAAGAGATATGTCAACGTCATTGCCTTCGGTTTCGAATGGAAGAGGTGCTCATCGCGGGACTGCGTGCGCAGCCCCGCGCGAGGTACATCACTTCGGCGTCGAGCCGCCCCAGCCGATCAGCAGCGAGAAGCGAATGGTGTCCGAAAGCGGATGACCTTCTGCAGCAGAAATGTAGCTGAAGTCGATACCAAAAATATCGTAGCGCAATCCTGCACCGAACGTCCAAAAGTTACGGTTGCCGAAGCTCGGGTCTTCGAAGAAGTGCCCAACACGCAGAGCGATGAGGCGAGGCGAACCATACCAGTACTCCGCGCCCATGCTCATATTGATTTTTCGTAAGCCGCTACCGTCGCCCCATGCGGTGAAGAGAGATTTCGGCAACGGATCGACGCGTGCCGGTTGGATGACGCGGCGCTGTCCTCCCGTCGTGTCCACAATTTCAGGATAACGACGCACCAACAACCTACTGAAGTCGATGGAATACTGCAGGCTGTTATACTCGTCCTCGAACAGTTTGTAGCCGAACCCGACACGCAATTGAGTCGGCAATGGATCGGCTTGCGCAGCATCGATGTAGGTGACCTTCGGTCCGAGATTGGACAAGTTGAATCCCATGCTGAAGCGCTTGTCGAGCCAATCCACACCCATGTCAAATGGTCGCCACATCATCGCGACATCGAAGCTGACCGTGTTGGCGACACCGGCGCCTTGTTCCTGCGCAGTTCCCAGCGGCGAGAGTGAGCTACGGATGAATCGACCATTGATCCCCAGACCGAGATCGTCGAACACCTTTGTTGCATAGCCAACCGTTACAGCGAATTCGTATGCTTTGAATTTGCCCTCCTCAACACCCGACGAGTTCGTTCTGATGAACTCACCGAGATTGAGGTACGTGACGCTTGCACCGATCGTTCCACCCATGTCGGGGATGTCGGTGCGATAGTTCAGATACTCATAAAACAAATCGGAAAGTCCGAACTGCGGGAGCCAATTGGCATGGGTCAGCGTCACCTCGTTGCCGGTGAGGAACGCCAGCGCTCCCGGATTCCAAAACACGGCAGATGCATCATCGACCGAGCCGGTACCTGTTTCGCCAATTCCTGCTGCGCGCGAGTTCGGTGCGATCAACAAGAACGGAACGGCAGATTCCCCCTGCGCCTCGGCTACCGCCGG
>PSMW01000020.1:16941-34337 GCA_040290295.1 Ignavibacteria bacterium | reverse complement strand
CACCACTGCAGCCAACAGTGCCGACACCTTTTTCACGGATTTCATAATACCTCCTCCTGAAATGATTCTATTGTTCATACACGACATTTTCTTCACCTGTTGCTTAGCGGGCAATGGCAAGCTTACCCAACACTTCGCTGGAGAACCGCCCATCGACGGTTCGGACGATCAGCTTGTACAAATATACACCATTTGCCAATTCATCACCATCACGGTCACGTCCATCCCATGGAATCTGAACAAACGGTTCGGTGACACCGAACTTTTCGAGCGCCTGAATCAGGCGTCCGGCCACGGTGTACACCTTCACGGTCGCATTCACCGGCACCGCTTGATTATGGCGGAATGTAAAGGCGGTTGATCCGGCAAAAGGATTGGGATAGTTCATCACATCCACCAGCGCGAGCTGATTGCTCGAGCGAACTTCGAAATGCGTTTCCGCCGTGTTCGCATTGTTGTATGTATCCCATGCCCGTACTTTGATAGTGTTCCTTCCGGGCGGCAAGTCGCGCAGCGGGTAGGTTACCGTTCCTGCCCGATAGTTATCGATCTTGCTCGTATAGAACTCGGTCATGTCCTTGCTTTCGGGACTGTTGTTGATCCATGCCTCGATATGATGCCCGACGCCGGCAACGGATGTATTGATGCCGCTCGAGTCGAACAGCTCGACGAACAACGTTGGACGTTCATTCACCACATCGCCCGGGTGGAAGCTGAGACTACTCTCGTACGACGATCCAAGATAGATTGTCATCGCCGGACCTGTGGTATCCACAGCCGCAGAGGAGTCGGTTCCGCCCACCCAAATCTTCTTCGTGAACCCGATCCCGTCATATTGAGTATCGGAAAAATACGCGACAATTCTTCCTCGCGTCGTCGAGTCGGCGTAAGCGATGTCCTTAGGGACAACGAACGTGGCGGTGAACCGGCCGTTCGAAACCGAACTTGCACCACGGTAGATCAGCCCACCCAGCGTAAGATAATCGAATGGTCCGCTAAAAAATGTCGGAATCGTAATGCGGCGCGTCGCATCGTTCACAACCAAGCTAAGCGTACCGTTAGCGTTCGGGTCAATGGCGTTCGCGGCCGTACGCACCGCTCCTTTGACGGTAACGCGGGCGAGCGATCGCAATTGAATCGGACGTGTTCGGGGGACGCCGTTGACCGTATCCACCGGCTCCGTGTTGATGGTGTCGATCGAGACATATCCTTTCGGAAACTGCAAGTACATCGTCGGATCGCCGAGCAGGAAATACTTCTCGTCATTGTCGTTGTTGTAGATTTGCTTGTAGACGTAAATCGCTGTTGCGACGCGTTCGATGCGCACACGCCCGATCGGATCCGTCAGAAACATATTCGCGTAGATGCCGCGATTGAGTTGATAGTTTTGATCGGCAAACACCTTACGCGAAGCAGAGACCACGCCGATTGCACCACCGTTGGCTTTGTTCATCAAGAGCTCTGCACCCGTATAGCGATTCGGATCGTCGTACTGCGAGAAATTGCACGTTGCACCAAAGAAGACACAGAGCTTGTCGGCATTGGTGAGCAACGGAATCGATGTGGCAACGTGGAAGACGTTTTCGTGCGTCCAGACCGTCGGGTTCCCATGCCCGGTGAAGTTGACGATCAATACCCCTCTGTTGATCTCGTCGATAATGTCTTGATACGCTCCGGGCTTTCTTCTCCCTTGCGACGTTTGCACGGTGGGATATTCTTCGAGGTACACCTTCTTCTTCTCGAAGAGGTCCGGCGTGTAGAGTTCCGCTAACGATTCGGCTTGTGAGGTATGGAGCGAGCCTTCCTCACCGCGGGGATTTTCTGGCGTCCAGCCGTCGTCGCCGACGAACATGATGCGGTTACGCCAACTCCCGCGCGCTGAGCGTTGCTCATACCCGATGATCTTCTCGACCAAGAAATTTGCTTCGTTCACCGAACGTGCGTTGATTCTGCCGCTGATGAAGAACGGAGCGCGCGATTGCGTAATACGCAAGAAGAAATCGTCCGTCGCTGAACTGTACACGTCGTTGAAAGCGTAATCCGTCGTTTGCCATGTGGGGACGTAACTACTCCGCGAACCGAGAATCCCCTTGTAGTCGTATGATGCAGCACCGAAGAACAAGACAAAACGTGGCGGCGACTGCGGTGTCCAGTTGTAGTATGCGTAGCGGAGGAAATCACGAATCGCCGAAATGTCCGGTACACCGTGACTGAATTCGTTGTAGATTTGATCGACGGTCACGACAATCGTGCGAAGTCCGCCATTCGCGGGTTGCGAACGGAACTGCTTCAGTCGGTCGGCAGCGTCCTTGAATTCTGTCGAGGTGATGATGATGAAATCATACGGATCGGAGATGCCGTGCAGATTTTGGTTGGGGATGTTCGCCACAGCCGAAGGCTGTTTGTATGCGGCAGAGGTGAGCGCGAAGTATTCGGACACTCTTCCTGCTGCTTCTTGCGCGGTGAACACTCCGCCCGGTGCATTCACACGCATGACGTTCGTCGGATCGGTCACATTGAATACCGAAACAGTCCCCGAAAACTGACCGAGGCGGTATTGCACCACCGCGGAGGTATCAGGCGAGCGAAAACGCAACATATTGTTCACCGGCTCGAATGAGCGTGGATAGACAATCTCCACCCAATCCACATAGCCACTGGCAGCTACACCAGTGGAAGAATACTCGAACCGCAACTGACTGCTATTGCCCGTCAGAGGGAACGCACCGGCGACCTCGTAGTAGCTCCTGGTTGCAAGATCGTAACCCGCAAACGGAGCAAGTGTGAACGTTCCGATGATCGTGTTCCCTTCCCGTATGTTGAACGTGGAAGACCGATTCGAGCTGGCAACAAGTGCGAGCCGATAGACGCGCGGCTCGTTCGGCAGCACTCCCCCGCCAATGGCAACGTTCGTTCATACGACCCGCCGGGATCGATGTGAGGCCCCACCCAGTCCTTTCCCGAGCGGACGATGTTGATCGTATCCGGCTCGATGAACACTGCATCCATGAATGAATTCGGAATCACGGTCGGCGTGCCCGATGTCGCAGGCTGTTGCTGCATGCGTCTGCCCTGTGCACCGCCGAACGTCAGCCAGTAGTAGTTCACCCTGCTGTAGTGATGAATGTAATGGCGCAGTGTTTTGCCCACCGGATCGTAGGCAATGCCTTGCACACCTTTCCCGTAAAACAACACGTAGTCGTCCGCGTTGAATTGTCCATCGTTCTCCCCTTCTACATAAATTGCATTCTCGATAAGATCGTTGGGGCGAGGAACGTTCACCGGTTCCGGCAATTCTTTTCCATCACTGCCATAAATCTTGATCGTCCGCGGATCGACACCCGAGAGGTTGATGCCGTTCGACGCGAAGAACTGCTGATTGAGCATGTACATGCCTTCTTCCGACACCGTCAGGCGGTACCAGGTTCCTTGCGCAAGCACGCTTGGAGGAGCATTCGTCCGATTCAGCGATTGAGGGTCGCCGAACTTCCATTCCTTTGCCACATCATAATTGAGCAGCACGCCCTGAAAAACTTCATCGTCGTTGTTCTGCGTGCGCGTCGCCGAGGACTGCGCAAACACCACTTCAACCACAATGCGCCGGTACATGCGCAGCGTGCGTGTAGCGGGATTGTACTGCAACGGATAGACGCGCACACCGCCGATGAGCATACTTCGACTCTGCGTAGGAGCTGAAAGCTCGGCAACAGTACCCGGCAGGAATGCATTCTGGGCATAGACAGCAGCATCGAGGTCGTAGCTCTTCACATCGAGTATCTCGTCCTTCACCTCCAGCGTGGGGACAGGAGCGAGCAACACGTTCGGAACGTCCTCATAGTCTGCCGAGAGCACTTGCACAGCATTTCCTTCGGAGGATGGGAAGCCGAGAGGCAGTAAGCGGTACTTCAGGTTGGGGACACCGGGTCGCTGGAGCGAGCCGATCGAGTACGCATGCTGAAAGTCATACTCAACAAATTGCCGATCCTCGTGGACGATTGTGCGCGAGACAATACCTGTCGGCGTGTATTCGAGCACGATTGACCGTTCATCCGAGTGGATCACCTTCACATCCTGTTTGCCGCCGGCGAAGGCACACTGCAACAGCACTGCTGTCACCAATACTCCAGGTCGAGTCTTCACGGCTCACCTCTTCGTAATGTGATCTATTGTGGACAAACAAAAAACCGAAGTGTACTGAAAACGTAACTCCGGCGGCAAAAATAAAAACAGGAGTCGCCGCCATTGGTCATGCCCGTTAAAGGTCCCCTTGAACACTGCTTTCACTGCTCGCGGCAAGAGAGGAACGATCACCGCATTCTCTTGCTGAAACCTTTACCGAACAACTTCTATAGGCTGTACTCCAGTTTCTCGTGCTTGAATTGACTGCAAAAATATAGAGAGAGTCGGAGTGAATGTCAAGAGCATCTCCACCCTTCTCGCAACACCGCAAATCGCCACAGAGAAGGAGCTCATCAAACGAATGCGTCGGCGTTGTTCGCGTCAATTCTCTTCCTTGTACTTGACTGCAAGAAAGAAGAAGTGAAAACGTAGCACGCGATCGACCCAATTTCCTCTGAGCGAGGGAGAGACATTGCAACCTTGAGCGATCATGCAACACACAACGTGATTCTCGCTCGGCGCGCAGACCCTGTTTGCTTATCGATTCTCACGCCCAAACCGCCATCGACGCGCTCGGTTCGTTGATTCTCAGTCAACCTTTGGTTACCTTTGATGCGGTTCTGAGTGAAGTTTCTCTCGTCTTCCCACAATCCGGATAGGCATGGCTAAACCAATTCAGGTCTTATTCGTTTCCAGCGAAGTGGAGCCATTTGCCAAAACCGGAGGACTCGCAGACGTTTCCGCAGCACTCGTGCTCACCATCTACAACCTCGGTCTCGAGGTTCGCATCATGCTCCCACGATATGGCTCGATCAAGAACACGCCATCGCGGCTGCATGACATGATTCGTTTGCAAGGTATGGAAGTGCCGGTCGGTGATAAAATCTACAAGGCGAACGTCAAGTCCTCGTTCATGTTTGGCACGTTCACGAAGGTTCAAGTGTATTTACTCGACAATGCTGAGCTGTTCGGGCGGCCCGGGTTGTACATCAACCCCGATACGAAGAGACCCTATCCCGATAACGATGTGCGCTTCATCTTCTTCTGTCGAGGCGTGTTAGAAATGTTGAAAAAGATGGGATGGCAACCGGATATTATCCATTGCAACGATTGGCATACGGGCCTTCTTCCGGCGTACTTGAAGACACTCTATAAGAATGACAAGTTCTATAAGAAAACGAAGTCGGTCTTCACCATTCACAACATGGCGTATCAAGGCGAGTTCCCCCGAAGCACATTCGCCAAAACGCTGTTGCCTCCCGAAACCGAGCCTCTCATTATGCACCATGACAAGGTCAATTTCCTCAAAGCCGGACTCATGTATGCCGACGTGTTGACGGCAGTGAGCGAGAAATACGCTGAAGAAATTCAAACCACCGAGGACTACGGCTGCGGGCTGCAGGAGGTTGTGAAGAAACGGAGCCGTCATCTGCATGGGATCACCAACGGGATCGACGTCGAAAAGTGGAACCCGGCGACCGACGAGTTGATCCCTCAGAAATACGACATCAAAACACTCGACGAGAAAGTCGAGAACAAAATCGCTCTCCTGCAAAAGATGAAGTTGCCCTACAAGCCCAAGACTCCGCTGATCAGTATCGTTTCACGATTGGCAGATCAGAAAGGGTTCGATCTGATCGGCGAGGCACTGGATAAGATGATGAAGATGGACATCCAATTCGTGGTGTTGGGAACGGGCGAAAAGAAGTATCATCAGCTCTTGGAGAAAGCAGCAAAGAAATATCCTACCAAGATGGCGGTTGCCTTACGCTTCGACGAAGTGTTGGCACATTGGATCGAGGCAGGCAGCGATATGTTTCTGATGCCTTCGCGCTACGAACCGTGCGGTTTGAACCAACTCTACAGCATGAAGTATGGTACGATACCGATTGTTCGAGCGACAGGAGGTTTGGACGAAACCGTCGAACAGGTGCATGCTTCGAAAGGAACGGGCACCGGTTTCAAGTTCGGTCCCTACACGAGCGCGGCAATGCTCGAAGCCATACGCAAGGCAGTGGATGTGTTCGCAGACCAAGAGACGTGGAGGAAAATTCAGCGCAACGCCATGCTGAAGGACTATTCGTGGGAGGTATCTGCCAAGAAGTACATCAAGCTTTACCAAAAGTTGCTGCATGTCTGAGCGGGTCGGTGTGTTTTTGGACCGAGACGGGACGTTGAATGTCGAGGTGGATTTCGTCCGCTCGCCCGATGCTCTTCATATTATTGCCGGGGCACCGGAAGCGGTGCGCAAGCTGAATGCGTGCGGCGTGATCACCTGCGTCATCTCCAATCAATCGGGCATCGCGCGAGGTTATCTCACCGAATCCGACCTTGCCCTGATCCACGCGAAACTGGAAGCAGAATTTCATGTGTATGGCGCAAGGTTCGACCGCATCTTGTACTGTCCGCATCATCCGACGGAAGGCATCGCGCCGTACAACATCGAGTGCGAATGCCGCAAGCCGAAGCCCGGCATGCTGCTCAAAGGCGCGGCAGAGTTCCACCTCGACCTGCGCAACTGTTTTGTCGTTGGTGATAGCGTCGTCGATATGCAAGCAGCCAATGCCGTTGGAGCGACGTCGATTTTGGTGCAAACCGGCTACGGCAAGAAAGCCTTGGCGACATGCACCGAGCAACAGATTCCCATTGCCTTTGTTGCGGAGTCCGTTGTGGAGGCTATGGATTTCATTGTTGATCATGTAGGAAGGAGAACCCATAACGCATGAGGGAAGAATCGAACGTGCTGTCGAAAGTTCTGTTGGTCTCGACGCTGTGCGCCGTCCTGATGCTGGGCTGCAGCGAGACGATCACCAATCCCACAACACCCGGCTCGGGGCTATTGAGCCGCGAGTTGGTTATCCGCGACACGACGCTGGTGGCGGTCTATGATTCCGTATTTCAGTTGCGCATCCCCCCCGATAGCTTGTTGTTCGCGCCGACGCAACGTAATCTCATCGGCAAGAACGGCAACTATACGGCGATGGCGGCGCTGCGCTTCTTTCCTCCCGTGCGTGATACCATCAGCGTGCTCTCGGCAAAGCTCACGCTGCGTTTCATTGCGCGGTACGGCGAGGCGTCCGGCACGTTCGGGTTCACCATCCACAAAATCTTGTCGGAGTGGAACCAACGCACGCTCACGTGGCCCCTCGCCAGCGCGCCCACCTTCTACGAAGCGAGTGTCGTCCGCAGCTCGTACACCAGCACAACCAATCCCGATACGCAACTCGTGACGCTCGACCTCGATACCGCTTTGGTGCGCGAGTGGTATCGGTCGGGACAGACATCCTATGGCGTTCTGCTCGTTCCACAGGGCACGTCGAACGTTCTGCGCGGGTTCTCCGCGTTCGATTTCGACTCGACAAAGTTTTGGCCCAAACTGGAAGTGATCGCAACCGATCCTCAACGGACCGGACGCTTCACCGACACGACCACCTTTCAAGCCGGCGCCGACACGTATGTCGCCGACGTCAGTCCATTTACGATCGATCCCCAACACATCTATACACAAGCCGGAATTGTGTATCGGAGCGTTATCAAGTTCGACGCGTCGAAGCTTCCTCGCGGAGCCATCGTCAACTCCGCCGAACTGCACTTGGAGCGCGACCCCGCGATGAGTGTGCTGTTCGGCTTCTCACCCGATCCGACTCCGGTCGTGCATGCCCTGACGCGTGCGGACAGCGTCGTCTTCGAAATCCCCTTCTCGACCGGCGCCTTGAAGGGAGGCTCAACGACAACCTTTGCATTCGACATCCGCCGCCAAGCGCAGTTGTGGGTAAACGGCATCAACAACGGATTGTTGTTGCGTCAATCGTTGGCGAACGAGGTGAACACGCTCGATCTGTTCGCGTTCTATGGCAGTCGCGCTGCCGACCCTGCAAAGCGTCCACGCGTGCTCATCAGATATTCAGTCTTTCAAAATTAGGAGGATGGCGTGAAGACAGCATGTATCATCGTCTGCGGCTTTCTGCTCGTCGCAACGGCCACGGCAGGTAACGGCGGCTCAGCCTATACGATGTTCGGTATCGGCGATCTCAACTTCTCTCCCAGCGTACGAAGCGCGGGCATGGGCTACACCGGCATTGCCCTGCCTTCAGCGAATGCCATCAACACGCTCGTGCCTGCAACGTGGAGCCGCATCGCGCGCGTGCGGATCGATGCAAGCGCGCTCTACGAAGGCATCAACACCGCCGACGCCTCGGCAAAACTTTACCAAGCCAAAGGTTTGTTCAACGGTGTTCACCTTGCTATTCCTCTTTCTCCTGCACACGGTATCGTCTTCGGCGCAGGCATCATTCCCTACAGCCGCGTTGCATACAATACTTCCTTCAGCGGAACGCAAGCCGGCGTGGACTACAGGATGAACGAAATCGGCAGTGGCGGATTGACGAAGGCTCAGGTAGGACTTTCCTACGCGCCCTTCGAGGAATTGGCCGTCGGAGCGACGGTGAATTACCTGTTCGGTAAGCGTGCGACGGAGCGAACGCTCATTCCCCTCTCCTCGAATGTTTGGGGCGGAACACTCTTCATCGATGAAGGGCAGAGCGGAACGAACGTCACCCTGAGCGCGCTGTTCACCGGCTTGGGGCGCGTAAGCGAAACATTACGTCCTTTCTCGCTGGGCTTTATGCTGACGACACGAGCAAATCTCTCGTCCTCACTCACTCATCGTCTCGAAACTCTCGCCGAAGTCGATACCATCCGGCTCGGCGAAAGAAACCTCACCATCCCGATAGGGTTCGGCATCGGCGCAGGGTATCAATTGGGAGAACGATGGTTGTTTGCAGCCGACTATTACACGCAGGCGTGGAATGACGCCCGCGTGCATGGCGTCCCGTTCACGAACATTCGGAACAGCAATCGTTTTGGTATCGGCGCTGAGAAACTCCCGTTGAAGGATGCCACGTCGTGGTCGGACAAGCTTGCCTACCGACTTGGCTTCGTGTACGAGGCAACCTACTACCGCCTGAACGGCGAACCGATCAACATGTGGGGCGCAACGGGTGGCATCACCATGCCGGTGAGTGGCGAAACGCGACTGAACATCGGACTGGAATACGCGCAACGCGGCGTGCAACAACAGCCGCTGGTGCGCGACCGTTTCATCCGTGTCTCGTTCGCACTCACCATCGCCGAGCCATGGTTTATTCGGTACGAAGAAGAATAAGACGACGCAACGAGACAATCATGCAAGCACTGAAAGCATTCGACCCCGACATTTATGCCGCGATCAAAAACGAGATTCGCCGCCAGGATACGAAACTCGAACTGATCGCATCAGAAAATTTCGTAAGCCTCGCCGTACTAGAAGCACTCGGTACACCCCTCACGAACAAGTACGCCGAAGGCTATCCCGGCAAACGTTACTACGGCGGATGTGAATTCGTGGACGTGGCGGAAGACCTGGCACGCGAGCGCGTGAAGAAATTGTTCGGCGCGGAGTACGCCAACGTGCAGCCACACTCCGGTTCACAAGCAAACATGGCAGTGTACTTCACGTTCGTCAAGCCGGGCGACACTCTCATGGGCATGAACCTTTCACACGGCGGGCATCTCACGCATGGCTCACCGGTCAACTTTTCGGGACAGTTCTACAAGTTCGTCGCCTACGGCGTCAGCAAAACGACGGGCACCATCGACTACAACGAAGTGGAAGACGTTGCCAAGCGTGAGCGACCGAAGATGATCACCGTCGGTGCCAGCGCGTACTCGCGGAACATCGACTACAAGATTTTTCGCGAGATCGCCGACAAGGTTGGTGCGTTCCTCTTCGCGGATATCGCCCACCCCGCAGGACTCATAGCCGCCGACTTGCTCAGCGATCCTCTTCCCTATTGCCATGTCGTGACCTCGACGACGCATAAGACGCTGCGCGGACCACGCGGAGGCTTGATCTTGATGGGAAAGGATTTCGACAATCCGTTCGGGCAGGTTGCGCCCAAATCGGGACGCGTCAAGAAAATGTCTGAACTCATCGATTCGATGGTCATTCCTGGTATCCAGGGCGGACCGCTGATGCACGTGATTGCAGCGAAAGCTGTGGCGTTCAAAGAAGCGCTCCAGCCCGAATTCAAAACCTACGCGCAGCAAATCATCAAGAACGCACAAGCACTCGCCGCAAAACTCATCGGGTTGGGCTACGACGTCATTTCGGGCGGAACGGACACGCACTTGATGCTGGTAGATTTGCGCAACAAGGGCTTGACAGGAAAGGATGCACAAGAGGCACTGGACGAAGCGGGCATCACCGTGAACAAGAACGCCGTCCCGTTCGACGACAAGAGTCCGCTCATCACCAGCGGCATCCGCATCGGAACACCGGCATTGACCACCCGCGGCATGAAAGAGCAAGAGATGGAATACATCGGGGAACTGATCAACGAAGTACTGACGAATATCGGGAAGAACAATGTGTATCGGTCCGTCGCTGCAAGAGTCGAAACGCTCTGCGCGCAGTTCCCCCTCTACACCGAACTGTAAGGATGAACGCTTCTCGGCATCACGCGAAGATGCTCGGGCGTTTTGCACGACGAACGATGATGCGGTTCAGATTCACTCTCCCGACGTGCTTGCCCCACTGCGAGGTGGAAAACTCGGGCTCGATCGTTCTCCATGTTGTGCAGAGCGTTCGAGCAGCAACGTGTAAACGGCTGCAAACAACGGGATGAGCCGATAGACTGTTGTCACGCTCAATGCCCTTTCACGCACCTGTGAGGACCACGACGATCGACACTCCTGCCGACGACAACGCAACGGGGACCTACGAAGAGAAGGAGATGACGTTCCTCGATCACCTCGAGGAGCTACGGTGGCGCATTGTCAAGGCGCTTATCGGCGTTATCGTCGGAATGATCCTGTGCTGGGTGTTCATCGACTGGATTATGGACGACGTCCTGCTCAAGCCGATCAAGCACGTCAACGCGAATCTTGCACCGGGGCAACAGCCGATCCATTTGCAAAATCTGAAACCATTCGGTCAGTTATTCCTGTACATGCAGGTTGCCGTCATTGGCGGCATCATCATCAGCATTCCGAACATTCTCTACCAACTCTGGGCGTTCATTGCTCCGGGCTTGCTGCCGAAGGAACGGCGCTACATCAAGTCGATCGTGATCTTTTCGTCGTTCTGTTTCCTCGCGGGCATTGCGTTCGCGTATTTCGTGATGTTGCCGTCGGCGCTCACCTTCTTCGCGGGATTCGGCTCAGCGGACATCGTGAACAATATTGCGGTCAACGAGTACATGAATTTCATTATCAGCGTCATGTTGGCAGCAGGGGTCGTGTTCGAGTTGCCGATGGTGTCGTGGTTTCTCTCGCAGCTCGGCATTCTGACGCCGGCGTTCATGCGACACTATCGCCGGCACGCGATCGTCGTCATCTTCATCCTTGCAGCGGTCTTGACACCCGGCACTGACCCTGTGAGTCAGATTCTGCTGGCAGGACCGTTGCTGGTACTGTACGAACTGAGTATCGGTATCTCTGCCTTGGCGTGGCGCGCCAAACGCAAACACGCTGCAGAAGCAGCTTCATAGTCCATCGCTCTCGCACTATCGGGAAGGCTCCTTGACTCTTCAAGAAATATCACGCCCCATACAACAGCATGTGGAGCATTTCGACGCGGTCTTTGCACGCGCCATTCGCTCCAAGGTAGGATTGGTCGATCTCGTCACGAAGTACCTCATTCGACAGAAGGGAAAGAAAGTACGCCCAATTCTGGTGCTGCTGAGTGCGGAGCTTTGCGGCGGTGTGAACGACAAGAGCTACCGCGGCGCTACGCTCGTCGAGATCCTCCACACCGCAACGCTCATTCACGACGATGTGGTGGACGACGCCGATACGCGTCGAGGCTTCGCCTCCATCAATGCAGTCTGGAAAAATAAAATCGCCGTTCTCATGGGCGATTATCTGTTGTCCAAAGGGTTGCTGCTCTCGTTGGAACACGACGACTTCGATCTCCTCAAGATCACCTCGACCGCCGTTCGGCGGATGAGTGAAGGAGAGATTCACCAAATCCAAAAAAGTCGCCAACTCGATATGGATGAGAAAACGTATTTGCAGATCATCGGCGACAAGACCGCTTCGCTGTTGGCAACATGCACTGAAATCGGTGCAACCAGCGCCACCACCGACCCCGAACAACGCCGCTTGCTGCGCGACTACGGTGAGAACGTCGGGCTTGCGTTTCAAATTCGCGACGACCTGCTCGACTACATTGGCCGCAAGAGCATCACCGGCAAGCCGACGGGACTCGACCTCAGCGAGAAGAAACTGACGTTGCCGCTGATTCATGCGTTCCGCAATGCGCCGAAAAAAGAATGGAGCGAGATTCTTCGCTTCATCAAGAACGGAAGCAAAAAGGGAGGTGCGAAGAAGGTATTGGAGTTCGTCGAACGCTACGACGGCATTACCTACGCGGCGCAACGCGCGAGAGAGTTTGCGGCGCGCGCGAAACACTTCCTCACTCCGTTCCCCGATTCACCGAGCAAACAATCACTGCTCGCCTTCGCCGACTTCGTGGTGGAGCGCGAAAAGTAAGGAGGCTCCATCGTCCTGCCGGCCGCAGGAAGATAAAACGTGAAGTTCGTTCCTCTTCCGACATGGTATCCAACTCCTCTGATCGCGGGGTAACCTGAGGATGGGCGTGTAGTGTTTTCGGATCGCACTTCCTGTAAACCGGATTCGCCGTCCGACGCAACATCGACGACGCATCCGATGTCCTTTAGGTAAAGCGAGACCACATGTTGGATACCTCGATCATTTTCGACCGGAAGGATGTTTTGCAGGGAAACTCCTCCGCTATACTGTGGCGATGCAAAGTCCGGTGCTGGCAACATATCCAACCTTCTCCAGAGCTTCTCAAGAACGTGTGCACGTGTCCGATGGAGAGCGTGTTTCCATATCGTCAACATTCATCACCGTTCCGTCTCGCTGGCATCACGCGACCCGACGGGTGCCGGCAAGAGAAGAACTGGAGTTGATACTGTGAAAACTCTATGCTATCATTCCTCGCCGATCATTCTGCCGAGAAACGGCCGGGCGAAACTGGATTGCGCACATGCACTCTTTGTGCGCCTGCGCCGAACACGCGAAGGTCGCCGCTTGATCAGATTTCCGATCCACAACACTTGACCATTTCTCCGTGTTCATGGAGGACTTTAAGAGAGAGCTTGCGGAGATCCAATCGCCCGAGGCGAGGAGGTCGTTCGTGCTAGTCAAGGCGGACCACCTAGCACACTTGAGAACGGCGGAATACGTGGCGCTGGTGGCCGCAGCGGACATTTCGGGAAATCGCGGCGTGGGCGTGCTGCTCAAGAGCTGCTTGGGCGATCATCTGGCGTTCGTGGAGAGGACGAAGCGATTGATTCGGAACATTGCGGAAGAGAGGCTGGCGGCAAGAGCGGCGGCGAGCTGAGTCGCGCGAGCAGTTCATTCGCTTGGGATGGCCGATCTGGCCAGTTCGGCCAGGCATAGACAGGGAAAAATCAGATTCCCGGCTCCGCAGACGATGGGGAGCCGGGAATGACACATCTGTGCCTATGTGTGGTCTTAAAGGCGCGGGGGTCTGTAGACGGGCGGTTTTCAGAGCGGGAAGGAGCCGTACGATCGCGCGCTGCTGCTAGTTGACGCCATGGTCTGTGGGGGCGGGGTTTGGGTGTGCGTTCCAGAGAGGATAGGGTAGGCCGGCGAGGCGATTGATGATCCAGGCTTGCGCGACGAGGAGGAATACGGCGACTTCGATGATGACGAGTTCGCGAAGCTGGGAAATGATGCCGAGAGAAACGATGAGAGTGGTGGCTCCAGCGGGAGGGTGACTGACGCCAAGAAGGACCATGAAGGCCCCAGTCGCGGAGAGGGAAAGAGCAGCGGCGAGGATTTGCGGCCAGAAGATGCCGGGGTGGGCGCCGAAAGGCTGTGCGCCGGCTCCGGTTAAGACAAAGGCGACATAGCCGCAAACGAGGCCGATGGCATGGCCGTAGATGGTGTTGCGCGGACTGGAATTTTCAGCGAGCGGCGAGAAGAAGAGGAGATAGGCGGTCGGGCCGAGGGATGGAAACACGAAGGGGTTGCGGCTAATGAGGGCGAGCAGCGCGAGAACGGCAATGGTGATGAAGCCATTAACAAAGACATAGAGCGCGCGAACGAGCCGTGGCGGAAAATGGCCGAGGAGCCAATCCAAGCGGAGGCGGCGGAGCAGGGAGAAGACATAGTCCATGCCCGGGCGTTCGTTGGCAAGCCAGCGCGGGCGGCGCATCAGATGTTGGGCAGCAGGTCGAAATATTCGTCGTCTTCGTTCTTGCCGCCTTCCCCTTTACCGAGGAGCTTTTCGGATTCGACAAAGTCTATGCGCTCGATCCATTTGACCATTTTGTAGCCGAGCTGATTTTCCACGCGAAGGCGGAGAGGAGCGCCGTAAACGAGAGGAAGCGGCTGGCCATTCATGCGCGAAGCCAGAAGGCATTGAGGCTTGAGGAGATTTTCGATGCTTTGTGTGTCGTAGTACTGGCCGCCGTAAAGGGCTTCTCCAAAGGAGTAAAAGGCAGCGACCTTGGCTTGCGGCTTGGGCTTGACGAGATCAATGAGCGCCTTCATGGGGACGCCACCCCACTTTGCGATGCCGCTCCAGCCCTGAATGCAATGATGCATGGCGACGTGCTCGGCGTCGGCAAGACGTTCGAGGTCGGCGAGAGAAAGCTCGACGGGGTTTTCAACGAGGCCGCCGACTTTCAGGCGGAAATCCTTGAAATTGGATTCAGCCATACGCTTCCAATCCTCGCGAACGGGCATTTTGCCATTGGGCCAGAAGTAGGGGGAGATGTCCTGCTCGGAATATTTCTGGCTGGGTTGGAGACGATTGAGAGTGAGGAGTTGCATGGGATAGGTGACGGACTTGAGGGCATGCTGGAGCGATCGCGGATGATGCCAGGAGATGTAATGGGCGACGAACCAGGAGGCGATAACGATGGCGATACCGACGAAGCCGAGAATCATGCCGATGGGCCTCTGGTCGTCGGTACCCATGACGATATGGTTCATGTTGCGAGCGAACCCGGTCAGGATGACGAGAGTGACATGGACGATGAGGAAGGCAAAAAAACTGAGCATGGTGAGGAAATGGATGGAGCGTGCGGATTGGCGGCCCCCGAAAAGGCGGGCATACCAGGGGAAGCGGTTGACGACGGCTGGAGACATGGCGATGCCGGTGAGAATTGCGAGAGGGCCAAGGACGAAAACAACAGTGAAGTAGGCGATCTGTTGGAGAGCGTTGTAGCCATAGAAACCATTTGGCTCGGGAGGAAGGCTGAAGGTCGCGTAGTGGACAAAAATGTTCCATCCCTGGAGAAGAACGAGGCCAGAAGTAGGGACGATGCGTCGCCACTGCTCGGTGGTGAGCAGCATGATGATGTAAAAGATGCCAGTGACGATGAAGCCATGGACATTAATGAAGTGCCAAACGCGAGCGATGCCAATGGTGTGGCGATAGCCGGGAGTGCCGACCACGGGAGTGATATAGCGGGCGTCATCCTTGGCGGTCCAAAGGCGATCGCGAGGGACTTGCAGAGGCGTGAAGCGAATCCATTCGCTGCCGGGCGTGCAATGGTCGTTGAAATAGAGCCGGGGATGATCCATCAGGATGGAGATGCCGCTGCGAATCAGGAGCATGAGGAAAAAGAAATTGAAGAAATGAGCGTAGCGCACCCAAATGGGGAAGCCGTGGGGGCCAGCGAAATTATTAGGGTAGATCTGGGGGACCGGAGGAACGTCAGGCTCGCCGTAGAGAGCGACTTGGATCCAGGCCGCGGCGACTGCCGAAAGGATGAAGATGGCGAGGCCGATGAGAATAGAGGGGCGAATCCAGATGCGAAAGCGACGATCGGGGGGATAGTGAACGGCCTGGTGCGCTGGATCAAATGCGATCATGCTGAACTCCGTAGGAAACTATTGTATATGACTAGAATCGATTTCCATTCACAAACTGAAGCCCCCAAACGTCTCACGGCTCGTGAGACCGGCGCACTGGCACTTGTGCCGGGACTATTGTTCCCCGGCTTTCCAGAGAGGGCAGGGTTGAAACGGCAACATGCTCCGGCGACAACTTGCGAGCGTGCGGCGGCTTGAACTCCCACGGATGCTGCGTGCCGTCGTACCATTGGTGTGTGGTCAGCGGCTTTCCGGTTTCCGGAGAGGTGTCGTACACGAACATGTTGCTGGTTCCTTTCGGCATGCCGTCGAGCCCGACGAGGTCTTCCGGTTTTGTTCCGGGCGGGTTCCACGTCTTGCCGCCGTCATCCGAGCGCTGGATGACCTGTCCGAACCAGCTCGAGGTCTGCGACGCATAGATGCGGTTTGGATCCGCGGGCGATCCCTTCATGTGATAGATTTCCCAGCCGGCAAAGTGCGGGCCGTTAACCTCCCATTGCTTGCGCTTCCCGTCGGATGTCAAAATGAACGCACCATTGCGCGTCCCGACCAGTACGCGAACTCGGCTCATCGATGTCTCCTTTTTTGTTGATTGCTCGCTCAATATAGTATAGTGAAATTGTCGGAAAGTGCAAAGTAAACGCTCGCCTCGCGCGCCATCTTTCTACGTATTTGCCTTTCATCGGTTTCCTCTCTTGGTTCTGGGGGATGTTTGGTTCTGGTACGCTCTTTCGAGATCGGCGATGACGAGTTTCTTCATAGGGAGGAATGCTTGTGTCGAGCGATCGATTTGCTGTTTCCTTCCCTTTGTCATCATCTTGTCCATGATGCTCGGGACGATCTGCCACGAGAGGCCGTACTTGTCTTTCAACCAGCCGCATTGTTCCGCTTCGGGCACGGCGGAGAGTTTCTTCCAGTAGTAGTCAATCTCTTTCTGCGTGTCGCAATACACGATGAAGGAAATCGCTTCATTGAATTTGAACAGCGGTCCGGCACTGATTGCCATGAAGGGCTGTCCGAGAAGTCTGAAGGTAACGACATCAACTTCGCCCCGCGGTGTGCCGCTGAGTTATGAGTTTCGCTCCAAACGCATGCTGTTGTTAGACGCCCGCTTCACGCCGCCGCCAACTGCGCCGAGAGTACCTCCGCTTGCTCCAGCACCGTCTGCGTGGCCTTCTCCTGTTTGTCGGGCGGGTAACCGTGCTTGCGCAGGATGCGCTTGACGAGCACCCGAAGCTGAGCTCGAACGTTCTCGCGCAGGGTCCAATCGATGGTGGCGTTCGCCCGCACCGTGTTCACGAGTTCGCGCGCGATCGCACGGAGCGTCTCGTCGCCGAGCACCTGAACGGCGCTGTCGTTGG
>PSMW01000020.1:11702-16919 GCA_040290295.1 Ignavibacteria bacterium | reverse complement strand
CACAACTCTTGACAATACCTCCCGTCATCATCCTGAATTGCGTCTGCGGCCATTCCGGCGTCTTCTGCTGAAAGGCCCCCACCGGCGCGCTGCGGGGACGGGTGAGCCAAGCCTTTCATCCTCCGGTTGCCACCTTCCCCAATAGCTTCTCGATGTAGGTCGCCCGGTCTTCCCGCTGGAAGAGCACGTTCCGCGCATCGAACTCGTCCTTTGTCATCCCGTCGTCCCACCAGGCGACCTCCGGGGCCCGTGTGTTGGAGACGATGAAGGAATTCAGGACGACCGCCGGATCGCCGAGCTGGCGCTCCAGGTCCTTGATCGTCACGTGGAATCGAATCTTCGGGTCTTCCGGTCCCTCCAGATTCCGCAGTCCCTTGGGGTCGATGAAGCTCACGTACTGGCGGTCGCCGGCCAGCAGCCAGAGTATGAAGTCGGGGTAGAAGTTGCCCGCCTCGAAGAAGCCGATGCCGCGACCGCGACTCATGTTGCGGAGCAGGTAGAGCTCCTTGCCCTTGAGGGACTCATTCTTAGCCTCGCAGAATGCTTGCAGGTCCAAGACGAAATCGCGCTCGCCCTCGTTCTCCAGCACCACTGGCTTGACCTCGATCAGGTCGTTACCGACGTAGATGAGCGGCTCGTAGAGATGGCGCCCGAAGGCAATGGCGTGCAGGGACTGGAACTCCACGTTCCGCAGCTTGCCCGCCTCGATGAGCCCCTTGATCTCCTCCAGCTTCTGGAGGATGTCCTCGCGCGACTGCTCGATGAGCAGCCGGTACTCGTTGATGAAGTTGGGATCGTCCTCGGACAGCTCCCGGTACTCCAGGTGGCGGCCCTCGAATTCCTGCTTCCTGAACTTGTAGTAGCGGTCCAGGTACTTCTTGAAGAGGGCCGCCGCGATCTCCTGCAACCGCAGCACCGATGTTGTGCGACACATGCGGAGCGAGCAACCATCCTTCCGCAGAGCGATGCATTTCCTGCGGCGCTCGTCTCTCACCAAGCGTCCAGTCAGAAGCAAAACGGGTACGCTGAGATGAAACACTTCACCACAGTGCTCCGCGCAATGCGCGAGTGGTTCGTCGGCATCCTCCGATCGGGAAGCAGCACTAACGAACGACCGTATCTCCGCAAGCACAACGAGAGCAACATTTCCGGTTTGTTCATCATCGGCGATCTTGCCGGGGCACCTGTTATCAAGTATGCAATGGCGCAAGGTCACGACGTGATCGAACACATCGCTTCTCTGCCGAATGCCATCGGCGGTGACGACCCCAATCTGTTGGACGTGCTCATTATCGGAGCGGGGGCCGCCGGTCTCAACGCCGCGTTGCAAGCGCACGAACGCGGCATGCGCTCTCTGCTTCTCGAAAAGGAGCGCATCGCCAACACGATCGAGAATTTTCCGAAAGGAAAATACGTGTACGCCGAACCGGACGCACAACCGCCCAAAGGCAAGCTGTGGCTCGACGGTACGGTGAAGAAGGACTTGATTGCACGCTGGCATCAAATCGTCGAACAGCATGGTTTGAAGATTCACACCATGGAGCCGGTCGAGAAGGTGGAAAAACGAGACGGCATCTTTCACGTATTTACGCCGAAGGCGACGTACCGCGCCAAACGTGTTGTGCTTGCCACCGGGCAGCGCGGCAACCCGCGCAAGTTGAACGTGAAGGGAGAGGATCGAGAACATGTGTACCACCGACTCTATGCTCCACGCAAGTACAAAAACGAGAACGAGCTCGTCGTCGGTGGAGGCAACAGCGCAGTCGAAGCAGCCATCACGCTCAGCGAGCAGAACAAGGTGTATCTTTCCTACCGCGGGACGGAGTTCAGCCGCATCTTCAAGGACAACGAGCGCAAACTGAACGCTGCTATTGCATCGGGACGTATCGTGCCGCTCCTTCACACCACAGTGACGGAGTTTGGCCAGAAGGAAGTGACCTTGCGGGTCGAGCGTGGTGCAAAAGCCGAAACACTTCGCCTTCCCTACGATCATGCGTTCGTCCTCATCGGCGCCGATGTGCCGAGAGAGTTTCTCAAATCGCTCGGCATCAAGATGGAAAATGAATGGGAAGGAAGCATCGTGCGATCGGCTGCTGCCGTGCTCTTTGGTTTCTTCGGATTGTGGGTGTTCGGCGGCAAAACCGGCATCGCTCTGCTCGAGCACGCTCCTACTTGGCTTGGTGCGTTCATCTGGGCTGCTTCGATGGCAAGCCTGATCCGCTTCGGCATCAAAGGAGATCGGTTTGCTTGGCTCGGTAGTTCGTTCTTGGTCTGGTACACGGTGTACGGCGCCAAGCTCGGCAAGGGCGACGAGTTCTGGCCCTACACCCACTGGGCCTACGCGTTGCTTTCATTCTTCGATCGCCCTTGGTCCTTCTGGTACACCGTCATGTACACCGCGCTGATGACGATCTTCGGTTTGCAAGCGATGAAGCGATGGGGGTTCGACCGCAAGGACAAGTTTCAAATCTGGCGATACGTGAGTCTGCTTAGCTTCCAATGGATTTTCTTTTTTCTGATTCCGGAGTTCTTGCTTCACCAAGCCGTTCAACATCAATGGATCGGCGAACGGTTGGCAAACGATCCGACGTTCGCACAGCAAGCGTGGCGGAGTTACGGCATCGTGTACGCGTGGCCGCTGTTCTTCTACACCTTCTTCTACAACCCGCATCACGTGTGGGTTGTGTGGGGAGTCGTGCTCACGTTCGTGATCATCCCGATCTTCGTTCTCTTTTTCGGGAAGCGCTATTGTTCATGGATCTGCGGATGCGGCGGCTTGGCAGAAACGTTCGGCGATCGCTGGCGGCATCTCGCACCGAAAGGAAGAGCATCCATCAGGTGGGAATGGATGGGAACTGCCGTGCTGATTGCAGCAACAGCCATTACCGCATTCGTCCTCCTGAAAGATCTCTATGCAGTCTTTGCCGGACCGGCGGAACTCGGGCTGCGCTTGTACCGCCTCTATGCCGATGTGTGGATGGTCGGCATCTTGCCTGTGACGCTCTATCCGTTCCTCGGAGGAAAAGTATGGTGCCGCTACTGGTGCCCGCTTGCGAAGCTCATGCAATTCGAATCGACATTGTTTGCAAAGTGGAAGTGGAGCCGCTTCAAGATCGTAGCAAACGACAAATGTATCGCGTGCAATGAGTGCTCGCACAATTGTCAAGTCGGTATCGACGTGATGAGCTACGCTCTGAAACAAGAGCAGTTGGACAATGCCACCAGTTCGTGCATCGGGTGCGGCATCTGCGTTACGGTGTGTCCGATGGATACCTTGAGCTTAGGAAAGCAGAGTGTGGCTCTACCGGCGGCAACGCCCGATTAGTTGGGACAACGCGAGCGATCATCCTCATTGCTTTTATCATTCCTTTCTTCGTTATTGCCGCCCGTGAAGACTGTTTATGAAATGAAAACGTACACTCCGGCTTTGGGGTGGACGATCCCACCACTGCCGAAGTGGAGCGACACAGCAAGCGGAACGAAGGAATGAACATCGAGAAACACCGCCTCCTCCAAGCCCGTCGCTGTGAGGCTGCCTGGAAACGCTGGGGCCCCTACCTCACCGAGCGACAATGGGGAACCGTCCGGGAGGACTACTCGCCGAACGGTGATGCGTGGAACTCCACATCGCACAGCGATGCGCGCAGCAAAGCATATCGTTGGGGAGAAGAAGGACTCGCCGGCGTTTCCGACGAATACCAGTTGGTGTGTCTTGCGCTTGCACTTTGGAACACGCACGATAGCTTTCTAAAAGAACGCCTCTTCGGATTGACGGGCACCGAAGGAAACCACGGTGAGGACGTAAAGGAATACTACTACTATCTGGACAGCACGCCGACGCACTCCTACATGAAGATGCTCTATAAATATCCCCACGCAGCGTTTCCTTATGCACGACTCGTGGAGGAGAACCGTCGCCGCAACAAGATGCAACCGGAGTTCGAACTTATCGGAACAGGTGTGTTCGACGAAGACCGATATTTCGATGTGTTCGTCGAATATGCGAAAGCCTCGCCGGAAGACATTCTCATGAAGGTCACAGCGTACAATCGCGGGTCGAAAGCCGCGCCGCTGGTGATACTTCCTCATGTTTGGTTCCGGAACACGTGGGCATGGGGCTACGATAGTTCGAAGCCCGTGATGCACGCTCTCGATCACCACACTGTCGAGATACGGCACGCAGGTTTGGGCGGACCACGCTGGGTGTGGTTCGACGCGTGCGATGAAATGTTGTTTTGTGAGAACGAAAACAACACTCGACGCCTGTACAACGTTGAAAGCAACGGACGCTTCTTCAAAGACGGCATCAACGACTACATCGTTCTCGGGGAGAAGCACGCGGTGAACCATGAAGGCAAGGGCACAAAGGCGGCCGGTATCTATCGAGGAGAGATTCCCGCAGGCGGCTCTCTTACCGTGCGTGTCCGTCTCTCCGATACGCGGCACTCGCTGCCGTTCGCCGATTTCGATGCCATCGTTGCCGCACGCGTGATGGAGGCGGACGCGTACTACGCTGAGTTACAGGCACCCATCGCCGATGCCGATGCCCGCATGGTTCAGCGTCAGGCGCTTGCCGGCATGCTTTGGTCGAAACAGTTCTACTACTACGACGTCATGCAATGGCTCAACGGCGATCCCGCGCAGCCGCCACCGCCACCTCAGCGACACCATGGTCGTAATAAGGATTGGAAGCATCTCAACAACGCCGCTATTCTTTCGATGCCCGACAAGTGGGAATATCCATGGTACGCGGCGTGGGATCTCGCCTTCCACTGCATACCGCTCGCCATGGTCGATCCCGATTTTGCCAAAGAACAGTTAGTGTTGCTCACGCGTGAATCCTACATGCATCCCAACGGACAACTCCCCGCCTATGAATGGTCGTTCAGCGACGTCAATCCGCCCGTGCATGCATGGGCAACGTGGCGTGTGTACAAGATCGATCAAAAACACAACGGGGGTAAAGGAGACACCGATTTCCTCGAACGCGTCTTTCATAAGTTGCTGCTGAACTTCACCTGGTGGGTCAACCGAAAGGACACCGAAGGGCATAACATATTTCAAGGCGGGTTCCTCGGACTCGACAACATCGGCGTGTTCGATCGTAGCGCACCTTTGCCGACAGGCGGACGCATCGAGCAAGCGGACGGTACAAGCTGGATGGCGATGTACTCACTCAACCTCATGCGCATCGCTCTCGAATTGGCAGCGGTCAAG
>PSMW01000020.1:272-11632 GCA_040290295.1 Ignavibacteria bacterium | reverse complement strand
AATCGAATTATGGGACAGGCAAGACGGGTTCTACTACGATGTCCTGCATCTGCCCGACGGCAAGTGCATACCGCTACGCGTCCGCTCGATGGTCGGGTTGATTCCGCTCTTCGCCGTCGAGACCATCGAGCCGGATTTCATCGAACAGTTTCCCGATTTCAAGCGACACATGGATTGGTTTCTCAATTACCGAAAGGATCTCGCTGCGATGGTTTCGCGATGGCAAGAGCCGGGACTGGGCGAGCGGCGGCTGCTCTCGCTCTTGCGAGGACATCGAATGAAGTGCTTGTTGCGCCGCATGTTGGACGAAACGGAATTTCTTTCGGACTATGGCGTCCGAGCGCTTTCCAAGATTCACAAACATCAGCCGTACGAATTCCACGTGAATGGAACCGTCTTCCGCGTCGAATACACTCCCGCCGAATCCGATACGGGTTTGTACGGCGGCAACTCCAATTGGCGCGGACCGATATGGTTCCCGGTCAACTTCCTCATCATCGAGTCGCTGCAAAAGTTTCACCACTATTACGGCGATGACTTCACAGTCGAGTGCCCTACCGGCTCGAAGAACTTCATGACCATCAACGACGTCGCCGACGAATTGTCGCGACGCCTCGCGCAACTTTTCCTGCGGGATGAAACCGGTCGGCGAGCACTGTTTGGCACGAACGAGACCTTTCAACGCGACGTGCACTTTCGCGACTACCTCTTCTTCCACGAATACTTCGACGGCGACACGGGGCGCGGTGCCGGCGCCTCGCATCAAACAGGCTGGACTGGCTTGATCGCCAAACTCTTGCAACCTCGAATGAAAGAAGAAGGAAAACGACGACGCTGATGCGAAGCGATCCGGCCAGAGGCTGCGCGAGTCGATGCCCACACACCCACGCCCAGTGGTCATCTCTCACATCACCAATACATGACGTGGCGCGAGCTACGTAAAAGGTTTTTCTGAAACCACTTCACGCCATTTCCACGATCGTCGTTGGACCACATCAGATTGCCTTTCGACTGAGAGTGCCAGAGACTACATGCATGCCCGATCTCATGGACGAGCGTGCTCTGGCTTTTGACCCCGTCCACATCCACGGTGATGTAGTCCGAAAGGGGACCGAGCGAGCAGCCGATCTTGCCGACGATCTCTTTCACGATGAAAGCGGTAATCGGGAACCTGAGGGAGACGGGTATGGCGTTCCATCCTGCAAGGTGGCTCGAAAAGAACTCGCCCGCTTCTCCAAATTCTTCCTTGAAAGCACCTGCATCGCAATGAACGGTGAGTGCGCGGGCAGGAACTTTCTCACTCATGACCTCGACGAAATCCTTGCTGTACGGCACCAGCTTGACGTTGAAGCGATCCTTGAGCGTCTTTTTCGCGAAGTCGACTGCACGCGTGAGGTCGGCAGGCTGGACGAGAGGCTTGCCCTGATCCGATAGGATGATGATGTGGAGTCGCAACTTCTTCGGGGGCCACGCCAGAAATCCCAAGAGGAAATCGAAGATGCCCAATGCCAAGCCGACGATCGTCACGACGATCCGCACGACGATACGAACGACAGCCTTGACCGCGCCACACTTTCTTCGCGACCTTTTTGATTTTGTTTTTGAGCGATGACCAGAAGCCCATGACGTACCTCCTCTCGTTGTTTGTGTAGGGTGAGGCAAACCTTCACCACCTGAAACGAGGCTCGCCGATGGTGCTGGACAGGACAACCCCGAAGCTTCGCACACAGCGCTTCGAGCACAGCGTTAAGCGCTCACTCCCCCACTCCAGCAATAATTTCCGTCCTCGAGTTTATACCAGACTGGATTCCCGTTGACCGGCTCGCCGTCGTTGATGCGGGCAATGTACTTGAGTTGGGTTCCGACCGCTACCGCGCGTACAAGAGGGGAGCGTGTGCTGGGCGAGTTGCCGCGAATGTTCAGCTTCGATATCACGGTCAGGGTTCCTTTTTGGGGTAGCTTCGGCGTACCCGGCAGCACACCTCCGCACGCAGTAAACTCCGCCACCACATCGCGCAGCAACTGCTCGTAGGTTCGGCGGCTCTGCGCAAGACCTGTCACGGGATCGGTCTTTCGGAGTGGATCGAGAAAGAAATGTCCTACGATCGCTTTGCGGGGATCGAGCGAGAACTTTTCGCAGGTGAACGCCATCACCCACACATAGCGAATGTAGGCTTCATCGGGGTTGATCTTCGTGCCGTAACAGTACTCGAGACCGATGGCAGTGTCGTTTGCGACGAAGCCGTAGAGAGAATTATCTGCCGGCGCGCCGTAGAGCACGTGCCACGCTTTCTGGGGGTCCCGTCAGCGCGGGCACGCACTCGATGATCTCACGGTCGTCAACAAAGAGATGCGCGGAAGCGCTGATGTCGTTGCGAGAACGTTCGTAGTACTGCACGTTGCCGTTCGCCGTCCCGTTTGGGTTGCCGGTGTCATGCGCCACGATGAATTTGACCGCGGGCGAGATGGCTTTTCCCGATCGTCGCTTCGTTCCCGACGTCAGGTAACGGGGAATGATGGGATACTTGACTGTAAAGGACATACGCGCCTCCTTTCTTTAGCCGGCTGCCGGAGGGGATTGCGGCGGCGGCGCGGGCGACCGCAGCCTGCTGGACGACGCGCGCAGGTTCTTCGGTTGAGCCGCCGCCCGATCGGGCACGCAGCCGCTCCTTGACACCCACAAGCGTTCGCAACACATCGTACCAAAACGGGGAACCAAGCCCGACCAACAACGTCATCCCCAGCCATCCGAAAAAGTTGCGCCTGAGCGCGTCCCACAGTGCGGCGATGCTGGCCGGCAGCGGCGTGCCGGTCGGCGCGTTCGATCGCATCATGGTGAAGGATTGCGCGTTGACCAACGAATCGATCCGCTTGATGTGCGACCCGATGAGAGCGAACGCGGCGGAGTCAGCAACATGGTGTGCCACCTGCTCTCCGCCTGCGGTACTGATGACGAGGAGCGACTCGCGCGGCGTGGAGGCAAACCGCTCACCGAGTCTCACAGCGGTTTCACGCAACACCTTGTTCGTCGAAAACTCTCGATAGATTTCGAAGAGGTTCGCGTTCAGCCAAACGACGACGAGCGCACTCAGCACGAACGCCCAAAACTTCATCCGTCGTTCATAATGATCTTGAAACGACTTCATCGTTGCGTCGTCCCACCGCTCCACATCGGCTCGTGCTTGTTAGAGGAAGGCGATCTTCTCCTTGATTGCTTCTTGTTCCTGGGGACGCAACGTCTTCAGATCCGTGGTTTCCAACTCCCCCGTGTCGAACACGTCGGCAGCAACGTCGAGAAATTCTTCTTTCCTCATTCCGTGCAGCAATGCCACGTCATTGTAGCCGACACCGCTGAGGCGGCGCGTAATTTTTCCACCAACTCCTTCACGTGAGGATGCTGCTTGCTGAGTTGCTGAAATTGGAGTTTGATTGGTACGGGGCTGGGTTTATATTCGACATGAGCGAATAACGCAAACAACTCTCGCTCCATGTACTTTGCTTTCATGTTGAGGAGCTGCTTGACGATTTGTTGGATGGCTTGCACAATAAGGCTGATCACCAGCACCACCGTTATGGTGGCAAGCATGCTATCCAAGATTTCGAGCATAGGGCACCTCTTGAGTTATGCAGGGATGGGCTGTTTCTGCTTCGTGCGGGATCATAGGCATATCTACTCTTAGCGGCGCTTGTGCAGACGTGCGCCGGGGATGGCTACGTGATGATGCGTGAGATGCAACGGCTCGCAGGGCGATGCAAGCCAGCCACAGGATAGCAAATGCGGATGAGATTAGCAACAGCCAGACGGGTCAAACGTCGGACGGAAGCAGGTTCGTGGTTTCGCACACCATCGACCTGAAACTTGCACTCTACCTTTTCTTTTCTTAGTGTTGACGTGTCTCCCCTGCCGCATGAGTGCCCTACCGGCGCTCCGCGCAACGACCTTGAAGAATGCTCAACAGGAACGGACCACCTCTATGCACCTTGCCCGCGTTCCCCTTCTGCCGATCATCATCGCCCTCATTGCAGTTTCGTGCAGTTCATCCAAACAAGAAAAGGCACAAACGGAAGGTTCCGAAGGGAGCGTTTCATCCAAGCACACTCCGGAGGTTATTCCTCCGAATGCCTGTCGTATCGTCGCCACGATCGTGGAGGTTGATTCATCGCTGAAAGGAACGAGCGAGAAAGACCCGTGCTCGAAGGCGCCGTGTAACGCAACGGTTCGGATCGATTCGGTGCTCGGATACGGTTCCGCATTTCCGAAACCGATCGGTGAAGGTTCGGTGCTGCGTGTGCGTTTTGCACTTACGCTCGCAGCGACGGACAAACTTTCGCCGGACATCAAACCGGCACTGCCGGGACTGCGACGCGGTGAGCGCTTCAAAGCCGATCTCACCGCGATGCCGACAATGGGAAGCTCGGAGCCGAGCTACACAATCCAGACATATCACGTTCAACAATAATTCATTTAGCCAACTACAAAACTACAACACGAAAGAGAGAACAGATCATGAGACCGAAGGAGCGTCTCTCGCTGAGCCTGCTCGGTGCAGCAATGGCAGCGGCGGTATGCATGCTGTCGTTTACGCACACTGTTCAGCACCAACGAAGCGAGTTCCGCACCGATGCGGAAATGTCGAAGGGGGACAAGGAAGATCGCGACGCACGCTTGCGTTACGAGTGGTTGATGCTTCGCGATCCGACAACCGGCACGATTCCCAAGGACATGCGTGAGCGCGAACTCGCGTTCGCGCGCAACCTGCCTTCCAAAGAACACCTGCTCGATGGACCAGGCGGGGTTGAAACGGCAACGTGGGTGTCGCGGGGTCCGTGGAATGTCGGTGGTAGGACGCGTGCTCTTGCCCTCGACGTCGCCAATCCGAACATCATTCTTGCCGGCGGCGTGAGTGGCGGCATGTGGCGCTCGACCGATGGAGGTGCAACTTGGAGCAAACGCACACCACCTAATTCTCTCCACAGCGTGACGTGCATCGTACAAGACCCGCGCCCAGGTCAGACTGCGATATGGTATTACGGCACGGGCGAACTCATCGGCAATAGTGCCAGCGGCGGCGGTGCGTTCTATTTCGGCAACGGCATCTTCAAATCCACCGACAACGGCAACACGTGGACGCAACTCAGTTCCACCATTTCTCCCGATCCTCAAACATTCGATAAGTCGTGGGACATCGTCTGGAATATCGCCGTTCATCCGACAACGGGTCATGTGTATGCGGCGGTGTACAACGCAATCTATCGCAGTACGAACGGAGGCACCAGTTGGACGTTGGTGCGCGGAACTGCCGAAGCTGCTCCGTATTCCCAAATGACCGACGTTGCGATCGCACCCAACGGCACGATATACGCGTCGGGGAGTCCGGGCAGTGCGTCACTCGAGGGCGTGTGGCAATCGACTGACGGAACGACCTGGAGCAACATCACGCCTCCCGACATGAGCAGTGTCCGGCGCATCGTAATCGGTCCGGCATGGACGAACAACATCTACATTCTCGCGGAAACGCCGGGAGCGGGAACGAGCAATCATAGCATTTGGAAACTCACCGGCCGTACGTGGGAGAATCGCTCTGCGAACATTCCCGCTACCGGCGGATTGACCGGCAACTTCGACTCTCAAAACTCCTACGACCTTGTCATCAAGGTCAAACCCGACAACGAAGATGTCGTCATCATCGGCGGCATTAATTTGTATCGCTCAACCAACGGATTCAGCTCGACGTCTGCTACAACATGGATCGGAGGATACACATCAGCGAACAACAGCTATGAGAGTTATCCCAACCATCATCCCGATCAGCATGCGTTAGCGTTCTCGCCTGCCAACGCATCTGTGTTGTATTCGGGACACGACGGCGGCATCAGCAGAACAGATAACATCCTTGCCGGATCGGTGACGTGGACGTCGCTCAATAACGGCTATCTCACAACGCAGTGCTACACCGTCGCGCTCGATCATGCGACAGGCGGGAGTGCGACGATCCTGACCGGACTGCAAGACAACGGCTGCTGGGGAGTCACTTCTCCCAGTTCGACGGCGCCGTGGTCGGACCTCACCGGCGGCGACGGTGCGTTTACTGCTGTTGCGAATGGAGGAACCTCCTTCTACACATCGGCGCAGAACGGCATCACGTATCGTCTTATTCCCAACACCTCCAATGGCGCACGGATCGATCCGCTCGGCGGAAGCAACTATCTCTTCATCAATCCGTTTGTTCTCAATCCCAACAATGCCGTCATGATGTTTTTGGGAGGAGGAAACTATGTATGGCGGAACAGCGACGTGACGCAGATTCCCCTCGGCAACTCCTCCCCCACGTCGATCAACTGGACGCGATTGAATAACAGCGCAGCATCGGGAAACGCGCAAGTGAGCGCGCTGGCGGTGACGACGGCGAATCCTGCACATCGATTGTACATCGGGTATTCGGAAGGCATCGTCAAACGTGTGGACGGAGCGAACACCGGAGACCCTGCAGCGACGACGATTACGCCGCCGGGCATGAGTGGCGGATCGTACGTTTCGTGTGTTGCTGTTGACCCGACCGATGGCAGCAACGTGTTGGTTGTGGTATCGAACTACGGCGTGCCGAGTCTGTTCTACTCGACAAACGCGGGGCAATCGTGGACCGACGTGGAAGGAAACCTTGCTGGATCATCGGGCCCATCCTGTCGCTATGCCGCAATCGTGCCGAGCGGCGGTACCACGACGTACTATCTTGCAACAAGTACGGGTGTGTACTCCACAACCGCTTTGACTGGTGCCTCGACATCGTGGGTTCAAGAAGGTGCTTCGACCATCGGAAACGTTGTTGCGACATTCGTTGATGCTCGCATTTCGGACGGCACCGTCATCGTAGGCACACATGCCAACGGTGCGTACAGCACCAGCGGAGGAGGGGGCGGAGGCGGCACGACGACCGTCTATTCCGGCGATGCCAACAATGATGCAGTATGCGACATCCGCGACCTTCTGCCCATCGGCAGATTCTTCAGGCAGACCGGACCGCCGCGAGCAGGCGGCTCGACAACGTGGGAACCTCAAACGGCAACTGTGTGGAGTACGCCTGATGCAACCTATGCCGACTGCGACGGCAACGGAACGGTCAATGAGATCGACGTGCAAGCAATCATCGACAACTACAGCCGTACGCGCACATCGCCCGATCAGCCGCCGTACGATAAAGTCAGTCTGTGCTTCGAGCTGCTGCGCGAGATCGATCGTCAGCCGGTGAAGAGCGAAGCCTTCCAGAAAATCCGCGGAGCGATCGTTTCCTACATGCGTACTGCTTTGGGTGTAACGTTCGACTTCGCCCTCGAACAGAACTATCCCAACCCGTTCAACCCTTCGACAACGATTCGCTTCACCGTGCCCGAACCGACAGCGAAGGCGGAACTGACGGTGTACGCGATCACCGGGCAACGCGTATGGTCCACCACACTCACCAACCTCGACGTTGGGCGGCACGAGATAGAATGGAACGGTAGCGCATCCGATGGGACAAGATCGGCGAGCGGCATGTATGTATACCGATTGCACGCGGGAAGCTACGCCGCCGCGAAACGCATGTTGATGATCAAGTAAGGAGACCAGACTATGAAACGCATCATCCTGTTCATGCTGTGTGCCGCGTTTGCGCTCGTCGGCGGTTGCAAGAAGGACAGTTCGACGCCTCCAACCAACGAGTGTGTCAGCGCCAATGATTTCAGCTTCCCGGCAAACGCGACAAAGTTCTCGGCAACGCTTTACTCGCAATGCACATCCGTTGCAACGGGATCGGAGTTCTATGTGAAGCTTGTGCTGTACAACGTCAACGACGTGTTCGGCGCAGCAACGGAGTTCAGTCTTCCCTCCAATGTCGAGTTGCTCGCGGCAGAGGTCGGACCGTTCTTCTCACCGATCAGCAACACGTTGGTCCTCGGCGGACGAGTCAACAACAACACCGCATACGCTTTCGGCATGACGTTCAAAGCGGGTACCACATCCTCTGCCAGCGGCAGCGGGGTGCTCGTGAAGTTGCGCTTGCGGGCGACCGCCGCCGGCACAGCAACCTTCGCGTTCGATCGTTCGAAACTCGAGATGACACGCTCCGACGGCTCGCCGATAGCAAACTTCAGCGGTCTGGCGATCGAAGACCTGACCGTGACGATTCGATAAACTGCTTCCTGCTTCTGTTGGTTCTCTACAATCTCTGGGGAACGCGCAGGATTCACCATGTGATGCTCTGGTCGAGTGTGTTTGCTGTTGTTGCTTTCGAGGTCCAGTTCTTTGTCACCGAAACGATGGTTTGGCGTTCATTCGCAGCATGGGTCCAATCTATCGGCGCACGGGCATGATAAAGGGCAAAGACTTTTGGGCGAGTGAGGCTGGATTCCCATCCCGATGAATCATTTGGTATTTGGGTCACATGTCATCATCAGGTTACTGGCACCACACGTAGACATGATCCTGGCAGTTTCACTTACTCTGACACTGATGTTCGCGATGCTCATGCCGCACCTTCCAGGTAGGTATGATGGGTCGGCCTCGATACTCTCGTTCGTCGCCCAGGTCGCGAGCTATGCCAGCCTGCTGCTGGTGCCCGTGGCATAGCGTGGCTTGTCAGCCGGCAAAGGGCCCGGTTGTGGCACAGGCTAGCGTTGGTGATAGCCGGACTCATCGCGTGTCTGAGCGTCATTGCCGCGGTAGCTGTTAACCATCTTGCGTTCGGCGTGATGCTCGGGCTGGTCGCCATCGTCGTCATACGGGCCGCGTATCATCGGACTCTCGCGGACCTCCAGATCGGCGATGGCCGGGGTACTATCCTCCCGCTCGCGCTTGTGTGTGTGCCTGTCGTTCTTGTTGGGTTCGTCATCGTCGCGATGCCACGTGCGGCGGCCTGGAGTCGTGACCGGGCCATCCAGCACAGTGCCACGCTCATTGCGGAAATCGAGTCTTTCCAGCAGCGCCGCGGTCACTACCCGCTTTCCCTACAATCCCTGAACCGTGACGTCTCGACCGGCGTCGGGATCGAACGGTTCGAGTACGAACCGAACGGCGAAGGGTATAACCTGTTCTTTGTACGGCAGGCGGTGTCGCTCGACGCCCAAGAAGTCGTCATGTTTAATCGGCGCGGAGAGCACCGCTTCACATCACACGAGTTGGATATTCTACAGTTCGATGGCGAGCAGCTCAACCGGCGCCGAGCTGATCGGCGGCGTACTCCGTTGAGACAGCAACATTGGATAGCTATTATCTTTGAGTGAGATTCGAGCCGTGCTGAGCTCGCCCTTCAAGTAAGCAGGAACTGATGGGTTGCTCACTTCAAAAAAAGAAGTTTCTTGGACGCAGTTGCACACATTCAAGCCGTCGCGTACGTCCCCGTTATCAGTCGTCGGGCCTGCATCTTGGAAACGCATATACGACATGCTCACACCGTTCCAACTGTTTACTCCAAGTATTACTTCTGCATGTGTCTCCTCCCATGTCAAGCCGTCTCCCGCACCACGAATGTTCACGTACACGGGGATCTGGCGTAGTGCCTCCCAATGTACATAGTAGTGGCGGTTCTTTGATGGGTCGGGAATAGTCTCGATGAGAGGATAAAGCGGCGGTGGTCCCAGTCGCCAAAGTTGATGGCCATTCACCGGCTGGTCATAAACCAGTAGTAAGCAAAGGACAACAAGCTGAATGCGGGTGTTCATGTTATCCTCCTTTTGAATTTGTCAAAATCCTCCATGAAGGATTGCCCACTGATTTCCGCTATAGCGTAACACAGTTGCCCCTGACCCGACTGCCCATCCAAGTGTCAAGGGTCAGTTAATTCCCCAGATTGAGGGTCAGGGTATCCCCCCCGGAAGTTACGTAAACAATATGATAATGAGTCAGTATTTCAGAGTCAAGCGCTTTCGTCGAGGTTGACGAAACGTACATGCGTCAGATGCTCCAGAATCTCTTTTCGAATGCAATACGACAGGGACGCGGTGTGGTCAGGGCGCGCCTTCGCTCCAGCGATGGCGAGAGTGTATTGCTCCTTCTGAACGAACGGAAGATTGTACCGCGCGATGGCAGCTATCTTGGCCTTGGAAACCGTGTTGTCGCTGCTCTCGCCGCCGCTCACGGCAATATGGACATTCGTTTTCATGACGGAAAGATGTGCTTCGCCGCTCTCCTCATCATCTCCCAGCGTTCTTCTCCCTCCAACGTCTCCTTCCCGGAAATCTCTCCAACGCGCTTTCCGCGATAGCGTGAATTCGCCCTGAGTCAGACGCATAAATATTTTTTAATATTCATTTCTCGTTTCGCTTAAGGTTTCAACCTTATATTTAATGGGCTGAAACTGGACGGTTATATCCACATATAGCCAGAAACGGTTGAACCAATGCCAACATCAGATACAATGACCAACCGAACAATGCTGGCCTTCCTGAAATGAAGCCGAGCTATTGCTTTTATATCTCTCGATCTTATAATTTTGTCATCGTCGTGGAAACAACAACTTCATACAAATACATCGTCCGAAAAGAAGGTTCAGGTGAGCCCATTTTTCAGCACACACGCATAGCCGTGCGCGATGTTGTTGAGCAATGGAAAATGGGAGCATCTCCGGAAGAAATTTCAGTTTCGCTCAAGTCTTTGAGGCGCTTGCATACTCTATCACACAAAAAAGGAGGTAACAATGAAACAAATTTTTCATAAAAAGGAATGGCTAACGCCATTGTTGGTATTGTTGTTCTCAATACCATTTAGTGGGGTGATTTCATTGTTTGCACAGGGGGCAAACGATGACCGAGCGCAAAGCATAGCTGATCCCGAGAGCGTTCGGGATCGTTACCATAGGCTCTGTGAGAAAATGAGATACACAAAGGGAAGCGAACGCTTGTTGTTTGATGAGCTGTTCCCCTACCACAGGCATGGTGACCCACATATGGCTGTGCCAGGGATTGACGGCTTTCCTTTCAGAGAGGCTTTCGGAAAAGATGAGCATTCGCCGTTGCCACAGCCAGCCCCCAGGGCGGGCAAAGGCATTCAGTTGTATGAGAGCCTTCTCCCGTCTATGGGGGGACAACTGAGCAAGGGTGTGGGCAAGACAACAGCCGATACTGTTATCGAAGCGTGGGTACGGCATTACGCTTCCGGATTGGCGCCGGGCTCAGATAATGCGACTGCCATTGCTGTTGATGGAGTGGGGAACGTCTATGTAACCGGCCACAGTTCATCAACATCTCCGTTTGGGACTGATTACTATACTGTGAAATACGCTCCTACAGGTGTAGAGCTCTGGAGCACCCGATATGATGGCGGAGTAGACGACATCGCCACAGCCATCGCAGTAGATGCATCAGGTAATGTCTATGTGACGGGAAGG
>PSMW01000020.1:0-126 GCA_040290295.1 Ignavibacteria bacterium | reverse complement strand
CAGCCATCGCAGTAGATGCATCAGGTAATGTCTATGTGACGGGAACGAGCTATACCTCAAGCACTGGTTGGGATTACGCCACGATCAAGTACAATTCATCCGGCCAACAGCAGTGGGTTGCTCGCT
>PSMW01000019.1:0-65800 GCA_040290295.1 Ignavibacteria bacterium | reverse complement strand
TCTACAAACCATCCATGCTCATCCATAACGACAGAGACTCGCGATTGGGGTTCACTCTGTTGGAGCTTGGAGCTTGAGCATTGGAACTTCGCCTCAAGCGTTGTAGGTCGGGACGCCCGCCCCGACCCACAAGAGAGTGTAGGACGAGCAGCCTGCTCGTCCTACAGCAGTACTCAGTTTGGAGCTTGAAGCTTGAGAATTGGAATGTGTGCCCCCCTCCCTGCGCCCGTCACCCTTCGACTCCGCTTCGCTACGCTCAGGGTAACGAACACCAGCATCACACGTCAGGTTGAGCGGAGTGGAGCGAAGCGGAACGGAGTCGAAACCTTCTTCATAGACAACATCAAGATATGTCGTGCGCGAAACAAACCTGCGCGTTGCGAAATCGTCGGCTGTGCGCGGAGGGAAGCATCACGCGATGGGTTTAAGTTTCGGCTTCTGAGCATTACGATTTCGCAAAGTTCTCTCTTTGGTACTTTCTCTTCCAACGAAAAAGTACAACACCGCAGCAAACATCAGCCGTCCTTGTCAGGTTGCTGCTGGCTCCGAGTTCTTGTGCGTGCCGGTGCGGGGTGCAAGGAGCTGGGTGCTACGACACAATCCACCGGATGTAGAGATACATCAACGGTGCGACAAACATGAGGCTGTCGAAGCGATCGAGGACGCCACCATGTCCCGGGATCAACGATGAGGAATCCTTCACAGCTGCATCGCGCTTGATGAGCGATTCGACTAAATCTCCTATCTGCCCGAACACCCCGACGATACTGCCGCAAACGAACGCACTGCCAACGCTCATGTAAGGCAACAGAAAGTTTTGCGCAAGGAGGAATGTCGCAACTCCTCCCACGTAGCCGGCAATCGCGCCTTCCCATGTTTTATTGGGACTGACGCGTTCGAACAGCTTGTGTTTCCCGAAGAATCGTCCCGCAAAGTAGGCAAGCGAATCGCACATCCACAACGATACGAACACCGAAACGATGGTCAGTCCACCCCACCGGTACAGGTCCGCTTCATTGTACTGCTCAGTCGCCGCGAGATGCGCCCCGTGCGCGATTTGCTGTGAGGCAAACAACTCTCTCAAGCCGATAAACGAACCGAGAAACATCGAGACGTACATCGCACCAAAGACCGTGACAGCGGCGTTCATCACTGCCGAGCCATGCCCCCGAAACAACTCCACACAGAGAACAACGAAAACAAAAACAAGAGAGAGAGGTACGAGGGCGTGAAGCATGTTCGCTTCATGCACCCTTCCGCCAAGCTCGCCAAACGCCATCGCTGCAAACAACCGATACTTTTCCCAGAAGAACACGATGAGAATCATCGTGCCAAAGACGATACCGAGTGTCGAGTGGGGATGAAGTCCCTTCACCCTCATCAGCAAATAGAACTCATGTAATCCCAACGTTGCGATGAGGAGCACGAAGCCGAAAAAATACCATCCCCCCAACATACTCAGCGCGACGATGAGCGGGATTGCCACAAGTGCCACGAGTATGCGTTGAACGAGATTGCTCATGCGGTCACTGGACGTTGTGGTGCATTGTGGGGACGGATCGGTCGAGCTGGCGAGGAGACGTGCGGCGTATCAGGAGGTACGTTGCTGCACCGAACACCGCCGTGCTCACAGCGACAGTCAACGCTATGGTTCCCGGATCGAGTCGATCGCCCGGCGAGAGGGCAATGAAGTTTTCATCCACCCCCAAGTACACCGCGAGACACGCAAGAAAGTTGTTGAAGAAGTGAGCGGCGATTGCCGGGAGAATATTTTGCGTTCGATACACGAGATACCCAAAGTACACGCCAAGGGCGGCAAGCGGTACGAACGTGAACGGATTGAGATGATAGCACGCAAAAACGATCCCCGTCGTCACCGCGGCGGTCAAACTTCTCTTGCGTCGCTCTTCCACCGAAAGCGTCTGCACCTCTTCCTCTCCGCCTTCGAGCGCGCGCTGAATAAGTCCGCGGAAGAGCAACTCTTCGCACACGGCGGGCGTTACGGCAATGACGAAGACAACGAAGAGAAATTCCCCGAAGGATTCGGCCGCCGTCAATGTCCGGTAGAGTTGCTCCATCATTTCCCGAAGCTGATCGAGGAGATGACGTAGCAGCGGCGGCAACTCGATCGGCAGCGCATCTTGCAACAGCAAATAGACTTGAAGCATCTGTTGCAAGGCAAGCACCGAAACGAGAGCGAGTGCGATCTGCAAGGGTTGCACCCTCTCGAAACGAAACACGTTGCGGACACTCGGAAACCGAAGTCGCGCCAACAAGAGGGTTGGCACGAGAAGAAAAACAACTTGCGCTCCCATCGTTGCCACACGATAGGCGGTCACGGTGGTCTCATCGAGATCCGTCCCCAACACAACGAAGGTCAGCACGCCGCCGACCAATTGATACAAAACGAAGATGCCGAAGAGCGAGAGCAGTGCAAACAGCCACGGCGGCAACGCTCGCACAAGTGTTGCGAGCTGCTCGTACGGCCAGCGAGCCTGGCTGCTTGGGGATGTCGGATCGGCGGAATTCACAGCGGCGTTACGCCCCGATGCGTGCCTTGATCATGGCAGCAAGCAGCGGCACCATGATTTCGTGATGACCCGTGAAGGACAATCCCTTCCCGCCATCTTGCGTCGGACGGAGCTTGACGTTCATGGTTGGGCGATAGTGCGTGAACATGTCGAAGACTGCCGTCGTAAAGCCTCGTGCAGGCGCGCCCAAGTTGCGCGCCACCGTGAGCGCCTTGAGAAACACCTCGGGCATGATGACTGCCGAGCCGATGTTCAGCACCACACCGCCGCCGACAAGCTGCTTGCACAACTCGCACAGCGTGAGGAAGTCGCGGAAGGTCAACTCACCTGTCGCAGCGCCATCCATCGTTGGTTGTTGGTGGATGATGTCCGTCCCGATTGCTGCGTGAACGGTAACGGGCACGTCGAGTTCATAACAGGAGGCGAGCAGACTCACGCTTGCGTTGGGTGCGCGCATATCCACTAACTTCTTGCCGAGCGCTTCACCGTAGCCGAGATTGGACGTACGAAAGGCGTCGGTGAGGACGCCGTTGATCAATTCTCCGGTTTCGCGTGCCATCCCGAATCGTCCATCCATCATGTTGAAGGCAACGTCTTCGCTCGTTTGACCCCACATCGCGGTTTCGACGTCGTGGATCGCCGCGGCGCTGTTCATGGCAATAGCGGTGACGATCTTTCTTCTCACCAAATCGATCAGCAGGGGATTCAATCCCACTTTGACGACGTGCGCGCCCATCATGATGATGACCGGCTTCCCTTCCACACGTGAGCGCACGATGTCATCCACGAGAGACCGGAGTTCGGCAGCCATCAAGATATTGGGCAAGCTCTCGACGAAGTGCGCGAACGTGTCGCGCGCGCCGTCGAACGGTTTGGCGAAATCCTTGGGCGAGACTTTACTGTACCTCTCGGCGATGGAGATGGTTTTAATGTTCGACAGATCAGCTCGTTTGAATTTTGCCATACACCATCCCGTCTTACTTGATTCTTGCTTTCAGCGGACCGGCAAGACCCGCATACTCTCGGAGTTCGGTATCGATGGAGCCGATGATAACCTTCGTGTTCACCCGAACGGGCAGCTTGCGCTCATCATCCGTCAACCAGATGACGATGCGCCCCTCCGCCTTGAACAATCCTCCTTCGCGCACGAGTGGTTCCACCACGATGGTACGAAATGTTCCGGCTTCCACCTCCAATTCCTGCCTGCCGAGAAACTTTACGCCTAAATCATGGCTCTTATCTTTGTAAAAATTGTAAAGCTGAATTTGATCGCCGGGCTTCATGCCGCTGTAGTCGAGCGTCCTTGCGTAATAGAACGCCGAGAGAATATCGTGCACATAGGGGGGGATCGGAAAATTCCCTTCGGTGGTGCGTGCAATGTGATTGACCTGATCGAATTCGGCAACGAAATCGCGCCGATACGTTCCTTCACGAATGTGCTGCTCGAATTTCAGCGGAGCGATTGCCTCCACATCTATGAAGGTCAAGTAGCGATCGCGCACTTCGTAGATCCAATCGAACGACTTCAACGAGTTGACTGCAAACTCGACGCGGTAGCAGACCCGCCCAGCGATCGTGTCGTATCGTGGAATTGCCATGATCGCCTCACCGGCGGTAATCGGTCCGTAACTGACGTCGAACACCAGCCGCTCACCGATGCCGAACGCATTGTTCTGAACTTTCCTCCATACAAAACCTTTCACTGAATCGGCAGCGGCACGAGCGAGCGAATTAGCACGGCGTAATGAATCGGCAACGGTCATCGCATGCTTGATCGAATCGGCACGAGCCGCTGCAAGGCTATCGGCACGGGCTTTCGATGTGGCACTGGACGATGGCTTTGCCGACTTCGGCTTCTTCGTCGTTTGCGCATCTCCACCGCTCGGCAGCAGGATGCAGAAAGCGGCAGCGAACACGAATGCCGCGTGGTTAGCCCGCATGCACACCTCTTTCCCGATCGCAGAGCGCGCGTTTCTCCCCCTCCACCCGTTCCATCAAGTTGATCGTTTCTCGAAACACGCGTTCGACTTCGAGCGATGCCATACATTCGCACTCCGTCTCGTTCTCGATGCACGCGGTGCAGTCGATCGGGCGGTCGGGCACGAGAACCGCTTTCTTGTCGGTGTACGGTCCCCAACGCGTTGCGCTCATGGCTGTATGCTGCGGATAAAGTCCCACGACCGGCGTTCCCATTGCAACAGCCAAATGAAGGGGACCGGTCGAGTTCGCAACGAAGAGCTTCGCTCGCTGAAGAAGCGCTGCAAGTTGCTTGAGTGAGCACTTTCCCGCAACAGACAGTGCCGTACCGCCGGAGGCGGAAACAACGGCACGAACCTTTTGCTCTTCGTCTTGGGTACCCGTGACGAGCACAGCAAAGCCGCGATCGGCAAGTCGGCGGGCAAGCGCGCCGAAGGACCGCAGCGGCCACTCGCGCGCCGAACCACCGCTGCCCGGATGCAGTACGACGATCTTTTTCGACGCCACACCCAGCGAGCTAAGCAAACCATCGATCGATGCGCGAACAGCATCGGGAACCACGATCGTGAACTCCGGCTTCCACGATGCCGGCACGGTACAGCCGATTTCCTCCAACAAGCGGAGATTGTATTCCACTTCGTGGCGACGAGCATCTTTGCGATGTTCGAACACTTTCCGATTGAACAGCGGAGAGTAGTAACGATAGCCGGTCCCGATGCGCAGCGGAATGCCCGAACGAAACATCAGCCACGCGAGGCGAAAACGGGGATACACGACAACGGCGGCGGCGAACCGTCGTGCACGCAGCATCGCACACATCTCCCGGAACGGTACCAAGCCATCGTCACGATCGTACCACAACACCTCATCGATGTAGGGATTCCCTTCGAGCAGTTCCGCCGTGTAGCGTCGGATAAGCACAGCAATGGAGGCATCGGGAAAACATCGTCGCAGGAGTGGGAACATGGGCAGCGTGAGGATGACATCTCCGAGGCGGTCCGTGCGGACAACCAGGATACGTTTGAGAGGTCGTTCTCTGTCAGCCAATAGGTTCTCCGTGGTCAATGCAGTGCACGAAGAAGATACGTGAAGGGTAAGGAAAAAGCAATCATCGCCGTCGCAACCATCCTGTGAGGCTGAAGCGTTCTCGGCGCGCCGGAAGGACTTCGTGCAAGAGCATCTCGCTGCGAAAGAGGACGAACATGCCTGCTGCCGGAAGAACGTCGTGATAGCGCGTGCAGTCTTCGCTCAGATAGATGCGAAGGGATCCTCCATCGTCCGCGCGCCACTCCTCATTCAAGTACACGATTGCCGTGAGAACACGCTCGGCGGAAGTGCGAAAGCGGTCTCGATGCTTCTCGTAGTGCGTGCCCGGAGGATAAACGGCATAGTGAACCTCGAACGACACGAGACCCAGGAACAGCATTTCGTTCAACTGCTGCCGCAACGACTCTATGAATCGCCAATAGGTTTCCTGTGCCGGCGAGCGTGCATCGGGATTCCACCACAAGATCGCGTCGCCGCGAACGGTCCGATCGATGTGCGCGTCGCGCCCAATGCCGGCAGGCGTGAACTGCCCTGAGCGCCACAGTACGCGGGGCCTCCGCCGACAGCGCGCTCACCACCTCCGGCGAAAGAAGATTTTGTCAAACACACCAACCCTGCTCGACTAACTCATCGACGATGGAGGAGAATACTTGCATGACCACTGAACACCAGAGCGCTTCGCCCTTCTACTCCTGCACACTGCGCTCGCCCGTCAAGCCATAGTGTTCGAGGTCCCGTTTCTCGTCCAGCAACGTTTTGTGGTGGAGGAGGAATCCCGATACATCTTCTCCACGCAGGCTTGCCTCCTTCATGCGACGCTGATTCTCGTCCAACAGCCGCTCCAATTCTTGTTTCTTGAGTTGCACGAGACACCGTTCAGCAAGCTCACCCGGGTCGGGTTCTTCGGGCATGGCGTCCAATGTTTTCCAGCCCTTGCTCAGTTCGTATCGGCTGAAAGTCACTTCGGCAATGAAGCGGCGGAACGCTTCGTCCTGCGTTTCATCCACGAGCACGTTCGCGTCCCATGTGTCGCCGGCTTCGACGTGCGCGAGGATCTTCGTCAACGTCTGCAAGACGTAGGGGTGCGAGAAATGATCGAGGCGCACATACGAAAAGACAAATCGCACCATCTCGTCACCATGCTCGAGCATGAGTTTGAGAAGGTCACGCTCCACAGCCGGAACGTCGAGCGATCGACGAGCGACAGCCGACGTTTCGCCGGGCGTGGGATCGAGGTCGGTGAGCTGAGCGTCGCGTTCGACCTCGTAACGCTTGCGGGTTCGTTCCCTGCCGATCAATCGCTCAAGCTCGCGATAGAGCATGGACTCGTACACCCCATAGCGCTCGGCAATCGACTGAATAAAGAACGAGCGTCGAAGTTCATCCTTCACCTTCGCGATGGATTCGACGATCGAACGGACTGCTTCTGCTTGGCTTTCAGGCTTGTCGAACTTTCCTTCCTCTTGCAAAATGGCGGCTTTGAAATCGAGAAACGACACCGCCTTTTCGAGAAGCTCTTCGAATGCCGCGCCGCCATGTTTCCTCACAAACGTATCGGGATCGTCCCCTTCGGGAAGTCGCGCAATACGAACGTCCAATCCTTGCTCGAGAATCACATCCACGCCGCGCAGCGCAGCTTTGGATCCGGCAGAGTCGGCGTCGTACACGATGGTGATCTGCTTGGCGTAGCGGCCGATGAGTTGGATCTGCTCCTCCGTCAGGGCCGTGCCACTGGAAGCGACGACGTTCTTGACGCCGGCTTGAAACACCGAAATCAAGTCGGCGTAGCCTTCGACGAGCACGGCATGCTCTTTCTCGCGCAAAGCGTCTTTGGCGTGAAAGATGCCGTAGAGTGATTTGCTTTTGACATAAATAGGGGTTTCAGGCGAGTTGATATACTTTCCTTGGACGGTGTCGTCTTCGCGCAGCTTGCGTGCGCCGAAGCCGATGACACGTCCTGTCACGGAAAAAATGGGGAACATCGCCCGCCCGCGAAATCGATCGTAATAGCCCGAACCGTCTTCCCGTTTGATGATCAATCCTGCCTTCTCCACCAAGGCCAGCGGATACTTCTCCCGTTCCGCCCACTTCACGATATTGTCCCAACCGTTCATAGAGTAGCCGAGACCGAATGTCCGAATCGTTTCATCCGAAAAGCCGCGGTAGCGGAAATACTCGAGTGCAAGCTTTCCCTCCACGGTGTTCATCATGTTGTCGTAAAACATTCTCGCCGCAGTGCGGCACACGGCATAGAGTGTTTCGGTTTCGGTGTCTTGCACCTTGTCGGTTGCGCCCGGTTCGGGCAAGGCAATGCCAGCACGTGCGGCAAGGGTACGCACCGCCTCGATGAACGATACCTTCTCGTATTCCATCACGAAGGTGAACACATTGCCCCCCACACCACACCCGAAGCAGTGATACATTTGCCGGTCGGGACTCACGTTGAACGAGGGGGTCTTTTCAGAATGGAAGGGACACAAGCCGAGGAAATTCTTGCCGCGCTTCTTGAGCCGAACGTACGCGGAGATCACGTCCACGATATCTGATGCACGACGCACCTCTTCGATTTTTGCTTCCGGGATTCTCACGGCGTCAATCTACTCAAAGCAGCACCGAGAGGCAACCGGCAATCCTATTGACAAGCCACAGCCTTTGCCGTATCTTTTGCAGGGGCATAACCATCAACCCACAATCCTCTTGGTGTACAGCACATGCGAATCCTTGCAGTCGAAGATGAACCCGAATACTTAGAGATGTTGGAAGAAGTGATGAATGCCGTGGGCCACACGATCACGATCGCCAAAGACGGCTACGAGGCTCTCGAAAAACTCCAGCATGAAAAAATCGACGTCATCGTCTCCGACGTCAAGATGCCACACATGGACGGCGTCGAGTTCCATCGACGCGTGCGCGCCATGAAAGAGTATGCAAACACGCCGTTCATCTTTCTCACGGGCGTCAAGGAGCTCGACTCCGTCAAAGAAGCTTGCAAAGCCGACTGCGACTTACTCTTGCAAAAACCGTTTCCGGTGGATAAACTGTTGGAAATGTTTTCAGGACAGATGAAGTAGAGCGATTGCTCGGGTCGGTTCCGCTGAGAGTCAAAAGCCCGTTGTGCATGCAACGGGCTTTTGTGTTTGTCAGATTTGCTCTGCGTCCGGTTCGTACGCTGTCTGCTTCTTTGCCGGCCGATGTTTGCGCGTGAAGCGTTTCTCGACCGTTTGGGTGGAAGCAGACGCCGGCGCCTTCGACGGATCTTCCACGTCTGGGTAGGTGTAGATTTCGTACTTGTAGTTGCGGAGAATGATTTGGTTGCCGTTGCGTCCCAGCACGTACTGAGGTAACAACGGAATCTTTCCTCCTCCTCCGGGCGCGTCGATCACATAGTAGGGGATCGCCAAGCCGGACGTATGACCGCGGAGTTTATCCATGATCTCCAACCCGACACTCACCGGGGTGCGAAAATGGTTCGTGCCTTTCGTACTGTCGGCTTGATAGAGATAGTAGGGACGCACGCGCATGAACAGCAGCTTGCGCATCAACTCCAACATCGTTTCGGGATTGTCGTTCACGCCCTTCATGAGAACCGCTTGATTGCCGATCGGAATGCCTGCGTCGGCGAGCATTTCGCATGCGCGTTTGGCTTCGGGCGTGCACTCCCACGGATGGTTGAAGTGTGTGTTGACGTAAATGGGATGATACTTCTTCAGCATCGCGCAGAGTTTTGGCGTGATGCGTTGCGGCAGAACGCACGGCATCTTCGTGCCGAGTCGAATGATCTCCACGTGCGGAATGGCGCGCAAGCCGGAAATCACCTTTTCCAAATTCTGGTCGGTCAACATCAACGGGTCGCCGCCGGAGAGGATCACGTCCCGCACCTCTGGATGCGCGGCGATGTAGTCGATCCCATCCTGAATGTACTTCATGTTGATCTTCGTCGAGTCGCCCACCTTGCGTTTGCGCGTGCAGAAGCGGCAGTACATCGAACACTGGCTCGTCGTCAAAAACAGGACGCGGTCGGGATAACGATGCACGATGCTCGGCACAGGACTGTGCGCATCTTCAGCGAGGGGATCTTCGGGCAACCCGTCGTCTTCCAACTCGAGCGCATCAGGAATACACTGAAGCCAGATCGGATCGCCCGGATAGCGGATCAAGCTCAGATAATACGGATTGATGCGGATGTGAAAGAGCTTGTTCAGCCGCTCCGCTAACTCGCCATCGAATCCGAATCGTTCCACCAAATCTTTCCCACTGTCAACACTCTGTCTCAACATCTCCTGCCAGAGTTCCATGCGTGCCTGTTTTCCTCCGAGTTGTTAGAGATACTTGCCGTACACGACCAAGCTGTCGCCCGGACGGTAGTAGTCGCGAATGCGCGCCAGTTCGGTATAGCCGGCGTTGATGTAGAAAGTCCTTGTCTTGTCGTAGCGCGGCGTCGACGAGGTTTCGGCGATCACCAATGTTCCTCCGAACGAGCGAATCAGATCTTCGGCATGCGCGAGGAGTGCCCGCCCGATGCCCTTGCCGTGCACCATGGGGTGCGTGGCAATCCAATAGAGATCGTATGTCGAGACCGTTGCCGGTGTCGGGCCGATGCAATAATACCCCAACACGCCGCCTTCCTCGGGGTTGTCGTACACGGCAACGAGATAATCTCGTTGGTGGGAGTTGTTCAAGGCAGTGTGCATCAGTTCGAGCGCAATAGCGATCTCCTCGTGGGTGAAGACCTCCGTCGCAACCAAAAGCGCGTGGAGCAGTTCAACGTCCGTCGCTCGCAACGGACGGATCCCTTGGGATGAACAAGCGTGCTGTCGCACGCGGCGATCGCTCGAAGCGGCGATCCGCTGACTGTCACTGGACACGTTCAAGCGCCGATTCGACGATCTTGCCGATGATTTGTGGGAAGGCGTATCCGTACGCCTTCGCTGAGCGGGCAAAGCCTGCGTCGTCCGATATGTCGGGATTCGGGTTCACCTCCAGCACGTAGGGAGTGCCTTCTGCCGAGAGCCGGAAATCGACGCGCGCATAGTCGCGGCAACCGATCAGTTCGTAACACTTCAGTGCAATCGCTTTCAACTCCGCCTCCGTCGCCGCAGGAAGTTCAGCGGGACATACGCCCTTTGTGCCCTCGTACTCCACCGTTCCGTTCAACCACTTGGCGGCATAGCTGACAATCTTGTGCATACCGGGCGTGAGACCGGAGAAGTCGATTTCCGAAATCGGCAACACGATCGGTTTCTTGTTGCCGACGATGGCAACGTTCAACTCTCGTCCGTCGATGAATTGCTCGACCAGAGCAGGTTGCTCGAACTCTGCCCAAATGTACCGCACCTGTCGTCGCAGCTCGTTGAGCGAACACACCACCGATTTCTCGGAGATACCGACACTAGCATCTTCGCGCGCCGGTTTGACGATGAGCGGAAATTCCATCCCATCTTTCACTGCAATCTTGTCCGAGACCTTGAAGACCTGATGCGCCGGCGTTTTGATGCCGTTGGCGAAGAGAATCTCTTTCACTCGCGGCTTGTTGAGAGCCGTACCCAAGGCGAGGGGTCCAGCGCCTGTGTAAGGAATCTTAAACAGTTCGTACAGGGCGGAAACATTCATTTCCAGAACGGATTCATTCTCGATGCTTTCAACGAGATTGAAAATGAGATCGGGCTTTTCCTCGCGCAGAAAGGTAATGAGCCTATGGATATCGCTATCAACGTTCATGACGATCGCCTTGTACCCGAGCGACGTCAATGCCTCTTTGATATCCTCCATCTCTTCGACCACACCTACTTCGCTGAGATCCACACCGGGCGGAAGAGCGCTCTTTAGACGTTTGCGTTCGTGCGCAGGAACGGCAGGACCTTCCTGAAGCAAGCCGTTTTCGGAAATGTATTTACGGCTGGCTTCCGTCCCGATAACCGGCTCATTGTACAGCACTGCGATTCGTAGCTTTTTCCTCATAACAACCCCGGTACTGGTGAGTGAATGATCACGCGTTAGTATTGAACAGCGACCGCCCTGCCCGCCATGGGAGTTATCGGCGTCAAGCCGTTGCGCTTCATAGAGATATCGAGCACAGTGTTAATGAGTTGATTATACGACATCCCTGCTGCGCGAGCCGCTTTCGGAAAACACGAGTTGTCTTCGGGATTCGGCAAGATGCCAGGCAGTGGATTGATCTCGAGAATGTGCGGTTTGCCGTGCGCATCCAGCCGAACATCGATGCGTGACCAGTCGCGACAATTCAGCACACGATATGCCTCTTTACAAATCCGTTCGATTTCCTCTCGGAGCGCGTCCTCCACACTTGCAGGACACTCGAAGACATCCAGCGGTCTGTCGCGCTGATCCCATATCCATTTTGCTTCATACGAATAGATGGGATTAACACCGGCAGGCAATGCGTCGAACTTGATCTCCACAAGCGGCAGGACTTGCACCTCCTTACCGTTGCCCAGAAGGGCAACCGTAAACTCACGCCCGGGAAGGAAATCCTCCACTAAGGCAGGCTCATCGTACGTCTCCAGCACGATGCGGACTTCGCTTGTTAATTCATCCGGATTGCGCACGACCGATGAATTATAGATACCTTTGCTCGAACCTTCGTGCAAGGGCTTGACGATCGCGGGGAACTTCACACGGACATCCTCGAAGTCATCCATCGATCGAATAACGCGAAAGCCCGCTGTTGGAATTCGATAGTACGATAGGATTTCTTTTGCGCGCGACTTGTCCAAACATATCCCCAACGTCAACGGATCAGAACCCAGATAGGGGATCTGCAGCATCTCCAAGATTGCCGGAATCTGCGACTCGCGTGAAACCCCGTGCAAGCCCTCGGCAATGTTGAAGACAAAATCGGGACGGGATGCAACGAGCTTGTTGTACGCGTCGTCGTTCGCATCGATCATCAACACGCGGTAGCGTTCCGCCAGAACATCGCGCACCGCATTGACCGTTTCTGCGGTATCCCATTCGGCGTACATGTCCCTCTCGCGATGAAGCTTGCGTAACGTGACCGACGCGTCGGACGGATGGTGGGATGACGATGCTGAAGCAGAGAGTTGCTCGGTGTGCGCAACAGGACTGAGGTGAGAGAGTGCTTCCGCTTTAAGATTATAGACGAGTGCAATCGTCAATTGCTTCTGCGAAAGCTTGTCGTTGGACGGATCCAGAAACTCTCCTCGATATTGGACATAGATCTTTCACCTCTAAATATAAACAAATATGCATCGTTGTCAAGGAACATTTCACTTTTTGAAAAGATTTTCGAGGGTGACTGACAAGATGCCTCTTGACAGAACTTCGCGAATGTTGTCGCGGCAGAGAAGGGGATGGTCAGGCGACGCGCATCAACGCGAACGCGTCGCGGTGCAACGCCCGCAACGTCTCGGCAACCACAGCATGCTCGGGCAACGAGAGCGCCGGATCGCGCGTGATGAGATCGAACGCATCGTGCCGCGCTTCATCCAGAAGCTGAGTGTCGGAGAGAATGTCTGCGACTTTGAATTCGGGAACACCGCTTTGTCGTGTCCCGAAAAAATCTCCTGGACCGCGGAGGTGCAAATCTACTTCCGCAATCTTGAAACCGTCGTTCGTTTGTACCATCGTTGCAAGCCGGCGTTCTACCGCGCGTTGCTCGTCGAGTGCTGCATACCATTGCACCGGATCTGTCGTCAACCGGTTGGCTTTCGCGGCAATCCATTTCTTGGAGAGTAAGATACAGTACGACTCCTCGCTTCCACGACCGACACGTCCACGCAACTGGTGAAGCTGCGACAACCCGAAGCGTTCTGCGTTCTCGATCACCATGATCGATGCGTTCGCAACGTCGATACCGACTTCGATCACGGTCGTTGCCACGAGGATGTCCAGCTCCCGATTCTTGAATCGCCTCATCACCTCATCTTTCTCCTCACTCCCCATCCGCCCATGCAACAAGCCGAGCCGAAGGTCTGGAAATACGTCGTTCTGAAGATGGTCGAAATGCACCGTTGCTGCTTTGAGGTCAACCTTGTCCGACTCTTCAATCAGCGGGTACACAAAATACGCCTGCCTTCCTTTATGAATCTCCTCGCGAACGAATCGATAGACCGCTGCTTTCTCCTCCTCATAGCGCAGCACCGTCTTGATCGGTTTACGGTTCTTCGGCAGCTCGTTGATGATCGATACGTCCAAATCGCCGTACAAGGTGAGCGAAAGCGTGCGCGGTATGGGTGTCGCCGTCATGACCAGCACGTCGGGGTTGCTCCCCTTTTTCTGGAGGGCTTGCCGTTGAAGAACGCCGAAGCGATGTTGTTCATCGATCACGACATAGCCGAGATGCGCAAACTCCACTTCTTTTTCGAACAGTGCATGCGTGCCGACCACTATCTGCGCCGTTCCGCGGCGAACGTCTTCCAGAACGTCTCGACGGAGTTTCGTTCGCTGTGCACCGATCAAGAGCCGCACGTTGACCCCGATGCCGCCGAGCAACGAGACGATAGTTTTGTAATGCTGTTCGGCAAGGATTTCTGTCGGTGCCATGAAGACCGCCTGGTATCCGTTATCGACCGCAATCAGCATCGAGACGAGCGCGACAACAGTCTTTCCGCTCCCAACATCTCCTTGCAGCAAGCGGTTCATCGGTTTGGAAGATGCCATGTCTGCTGCGATTTCCTTAATGACGCGTATCTGTGCTTGCGTCAGTTTGAACGGCAAGGAATCCACCAATCGCCGTGCGAGCGCACTCTGCACATTGAAGCTGATACCGTGCGTGTCGGTCTTGACGACGTGGCGTTTGAGCGCGAGTTTCAACTGGAAGTAAAACAGTTCTTCGTACTTCAGTCGCCGCAAGCCGGCAGAGAGAGCTTCGTAGGTTTTCGGAAAGTGAACACTGTGCAGTGCCTGAGACAACGGGAGGAGCTTCATGCGTTCCAACAGCGCTGTGGGCAGTGTTTCTTGAATCTCGGCGGCGTGTTGTCGTAAGGCGTTGCCGATGACGCGGCGAAATCCGCTGCTATCCAAACCGACGCGCTCGAGGACCTTTCCCGACGGATAAAGCGGAACGAGCCCTCCCGTATGCAACGTTTTTGCCCAATCGGTCGGCTCTTCCTTTTCTTCGAGCAACGCCTTCTCGCCGATTTTGTCGATGTCGGGATGGATAAATTGCAGATTGCCTCCGAAGCTCGTCGGCTGACCCGATACGGCAAGCACCTCGCCGATGGCGAAGCGTGTCTTCCAATACTGTACACCGCCGAACCACACCAACTGCATCGTGCCTGTATCATCGCCGAGAGCGAGAACGAAGCGCGCCTTGCTGCCGGCACCGTACACCGCAAACGAACGTACTGTCCCCACAACGGTATAGTCCTTCTGCGTCTCGGGGTACGATGGGTCGAAGTTCGATTCCGCGCGGAAAGCGAGTCGGCGTAGCTCGGCAATCGTCACGACAGCAGTCCGATCGATGTATCGGCGAGGGACGTAGAAGAGGAGGTCGTGAAGAGTCTCGACGCCGTACTTCGCCAGCACCTCGGCCCGCCGCTCTCCGATACCTTTGAGGAATTGAACAGGTTGTGAGAGGATGGACGATCGTTTCATTCACCCTAAAGGTAAGGGGAACATGCGATTGATACAAACGTTACGATCGTGGACTCTTCCTCGACCAGAACACATACAACGGCAGCCCCATCAGCAACAACGCTATGCCGATGAGTGCATCGCGGGTCTCGTTGACCGCAACATTCCAGAGAAACCAAACGGTCACGCCGACGAAGATGATCGTGACGTAGGGATACCCCCACGCTTTGTAGGGACGTTCGGCGTGAGGAAGCTTCCTGCGCATAACGATGACCGCCAATGCCGTCATCGCATAAAATCCCCACGAAGTGAACACGACATAGTTGGTGATCTGATCGAACGTTCCGCTGAACGTCAGAATCATCCCCCACACTCCTAAGGTGAGGATGGCAACGTGAGGCGTGCGGAAACGTGGATGCACCTTGCCGAACGCGCGCGGGAACACGCCATCTGCGCCCCCTGCATACAGCGTGCGCGGACCCGAAAGCAACTCTCCGTTCGTTGTACCGAACGTCGAACACATGATGCCTGCGATGATGAGCGACGCGCCGATGGGTCCTAACACCAGCGCCGCGACATCGGCAGCGATGCGTGGCGAGCCGACCATCTGCGACAAAGGAATGATGTAGGCGAAGGCAAGGTTCGCCGCCAGGTACGTGACGATAACGATGAGCGTACCGGCAATGAGAGAAAGAGGAAGGTCGCGCTGGGGATTGCGAAACTCACCTGAGTTCAATGTGACGGTAATCCATCCATCGTAGGCCCACAGAGCCGAGTTGAGTGCGAGGCCGAAGGCCGAGAGGTACTGCCACGACATTTCTTGGGGCCACCATGGGAGGAAGTGTGTCGCACTTCCATGGGACGATGTCGCGGCAGCAACCGTTAGTCCGACGAGTGCGGCGAGTTTTGCCGTTGTAAAGATGTTCATCACCCACCCGCCGAACTGCACGCCGCGAACATTGATCACGGTAACGAGTCCGATGATCCCCAACGCGACGAGTTGATTCCATCCTAATGTACATCGAAACGATTCGCCGAAGAGAACAAACGTTGCGCTGTAGAGATCATGTCCCGGGCTAAGCTGCGGGAAAAAATGTCCTGCAAACGTGGTAAACGCAATTGCCACCGCCGCAGCAGAGCCTGCTTTGTTGATGAAGAAGTCATTCCAACTGAACAAGAAGCCCCATACTCTGCCGAAGCTCTCACGCAAATAGACGTAGGGACCCCCGGTATGCGGAAGCACCGCGCTCAGTTCAGCGACCGAGAGAGCGCCGAAAAGTGTCAGCAGTCCTGCCACGACCCAAACCAAGAGCATAGGGCCTGTGGCTTCGAGATACCCTGCGATGGAAGCAGGCTTGAGGAAAATGCCTGACCCGATGATACATCCGACGTGAATGGCGATGCCTTCACGCAGTCCGAGGACGCGCAAGAGGCGTGGTTCGTCTTGATCGATGTGCATGGAAGAGTTCACCCGTGTAAAACATGACGAGCATCGCTCGTTTTCTCAACTCTATGTTTCCTTCATCCCTCAACAACCGTTCGCAGTCTCCGACACCGAATCATCTCGTTCAAGAATATTCGCCGCTGACCTCTTGCGCACATCTTCGCGTAACGATGGTAGAGCGCGACGGTTGCGAGAAACGCCTTGACGTTTATTGGGAGAACATTGCGTTTACGGTTTTCTCAATCTGCTATGCCAATATCCGTAACAAAAATACAAGATCAACCCGGCCAAGAGCCATGCACCAAATCTGATCCACGTTACCCGCGGCAAGCCCAACATCAGGTAGAAACACATTGCCATGCCGAGCAGCGGCACGACAGGTACAAACGGAGTTCGAAAAACACGGGGGCGATCAGGATCGGTATAGCGAAGAATGATGACACCCGCACACACCAGCACGAATGCGAAGAGTGTTCCTATGTTGGTCAACTCAACGATCTCGTTGATATTGGCAATACCCGAAAGCAAGGCAACCACCACGCCGGTCCAGATCGTCGTGACGTGGGGAGTTTGATACCGCGGGTGGACTTTCGCGAAATACTTTGGGAGCAATCCATCGCGACTCATTGCGAAGAAAATGCGTGGCTGACCGAGTTGGAAGACCAACAGCACTGCCGTCATCGACAGGACCGCGCCGAGGGCAACAATCCCAGCAGCCCAATTCAATCCTAATTTCGCGAACACCGATGCCAGTGGGTCAGCCACGCCGAGGTTCTGCCAAGGCTCGACTCCCGTCAGCACCATCGCCGTTGCACCATAGATGACAGTGCAGATGATGAGCGAGCCGATGATGCCGATCGGCAAGTCACGCCCGGGATTGCGGCATTCTTCCGCTGCCGTCGAAATCGCGTCGAAGCCGATGAACGCGAAGAAGATGAGACTCGCTCCCGTCCAGACGCCGGCAAAACCGTTGGGCATGAACGGCCTCCAATGTTCCGGCTTCACGTACATCGCTCCCACGCCGATGAAGAACAGGAGGATCAACACTTTCAGCACCACCATCACGTTGTTGGCACGCGCCGATTCTTTTATGCCGATTACCAACAACCATGTCACGGCTCCCACGATCGCGAATGCAAGAAAGTTGAAAATGATGGGAATCCCCGCAACCGTTGGGTGATCGATCCACGCTTCGTACTGAAGTGCGAGAATCGGATCGACGGCACCGTCCGCGTTGGCAGCTTGGTGGGCGGAGCGGTAATCCACCGAAAGCCACGCTGGAATATGCACGCCCAATCCCTCGAAGAGTTGATGAAAATACGCCGCCCAGGCAATCGCCACGGCCACATTCCCGACAGCATACTCGATGATCAGATCCCATCCGATAATCCACGCGATGAGTTCGCCCAACGTTGCGTACGAGTAAGTGTACGCACTCCCCGAAATCGGTACGAGTGCGGCGAACTCGGCATAACACAACGCGCAAAAGCCGCACGCCACAGCAGTGATGATGAAGGAGAGGGCAACGCCTGGACCCGCTCCAACATGGTCGGCGCCGCCGGCAGCGGCAGTACCGATCACCGCGAAGATCCCCGTGCCGATAATTGCACCGATGCCTAACGAGATGAGATCGATTGGACCGAGTGCGCGCTTCAGATGCCCCGCCCCACCTTCACCACGAAGATCGGCATCGCGTTGCAGAAGATCGAGAGATTTTGTGCGGAAGAGTGTGGACATAATTCTTCGTGCTCGAGACGATGAACCTGTGAGTACCTTGGTTGAGAAAAAGTGATGCAATGTAGAATTATTGAGAACAAGTCGCAAGCTCTTCCCTCGGAATTTGCCTCGCTGCTTCAGCGTGGTTCGTTCCATTGCTTCGTGCCCATGAATTGGTTAATTTCATGCCGTTTTCGTACGATGAAACCAGCAGGAGGACGTTTGAAGAAGATTTCGGAATTGCTCTACCGCCTCAAAGCGTGGGTCGAGAGTTTTGCAGCGAAGCCGTATGCCACCAGTGCGCTGTTTGTCATCGCGTTCATCGAATCGTCGTTCTTTCCCATCCCTCCGGATGTGCTGCTGATTGCATTGGGGGTGGCAAAGCCGCGTCGAGCATTTTGGTACGCGTTGGTGTGCACGCTCGGGTCGGTGACGGGAGCGTTTCTCGGCTACTACATCGGCTACGCCTTGTTCGAAACGGTAGGATCAAAGATCGTTGACTTCTATGGTTTTCATGATAAGTTCCAATACGTGCTGGACAAGTATCGCGAGAATGCGTGGACAGCAATCATCGTTGCGGGCTTCACGCCCATTCCTTACAAGGTGTTCACGATCGCCGCAGGCTTCAAAGAAACGATCGACCTTGCTACGCTTGCCCTTGCCTCTCTTATCGGGAGAGCTTCTCGATTCTTTCTCGTGGGAGGACTCCTCTTTGTGTTTGGACCGAAGATGCAGCAGTATTTGGACAAGTATCTGGAGAGATTGACGCTCGCACTGGGCTTGTTGTTCGTTATCGGTATCCTTGCGGTCAAGTATCTTTTATGAGTGCCGCATAATGGTTCACTTCAACAAACGACGTTCGGCATTGCTCCTTCTGTTGGTCAGCTTTGCGTGGCTGATCAAAATGGAAAGGCACACGACCGCCACCATCGGCGATCACGGAACATCTCCTGTGACGCTTGTCGCTTCGTGCGCCGATGACGCCACGTTGGTGTCGGCACCGATGGAACGAGAGAGTAAGCCACGAAGCACCACATTCGCGCTCGAAGACTTCTGGGGCGCATCCTCGTGCTGCATCTTCGAAAAGCCGAACATCGCTCTCCTCATTCGGAATCTTCTCCACGACAAGCCATTGCTCGGTTCTCATCTCCTTTACACACAAACCACAAGCTCGCACCTCTAACGTTCTTCCTTGACGTTGTCCGCACCGCGCGCCGTGCATCATCGCTTCATGCACGGAAACCAACATTGCTCACTGATCAATCATCGCGTCTCAACGGAGAAAGGAAGAAATCGAATGGAATCCTCAACACCTACGCAAAATGAACAGCAATCGGGAACGAAGGTCGCGCTCCTGATCTTCGGATTCATCATAGGCCTCACGGCGCTGCTGTTGGCGCTCAAGGCACTGCTTGGATAGAGTCTATGGAACCGGAGCGTTGTTCGGTATCGAGCCATGCTTGCGCTCAACCGTTGCACGCTCCGGTACTCTTTCACAGCGTTCAGAAATTACTGATAGTAACAGTCACCGAAAATTGCTATATTTTTGCACGAACATCTGCTCATTTCCCGCTCGCAGACGCAATCCCCTGGTGATGACTTCCTTTCTTTGTACCTGCCATCCCCGCGTTTCAAGACGGTTCAGCGAAGGAGTATGCGTGTGACGGGCAAACAGCAACTCTTTCATGATCCATCATTTTAAGGAGATTCTCTCGTATGGAGTTACTTACCTCGATTTCACCGATGGTCGGCATGGTAGGACTGATGGTGGCGTTCGCCATCTCCTTCACGTTGAAGCGGCAACCCGCGGGCAACGAACCCATGCAAGGGATCGCCGAGCAAATTCATATCGGTGCCATGGCATTCCTCAAGCGCGAGCAATGTTGTGCTTGTGTTTTTCGTGATCGTCGTCGCGTTGTTGTTGGGATCGTTCTTGCAAGTGCAAACGGCTCTCGCGTTCATTAGCGGACCCATCTGCTCGGTGCTGGCAGGATTGTTTGGTATGCAAGCGGCAACGCGCGCGAACGTCCGCACGGCACAAGCTGCGAAGGAACACGGACAGGGTCAAGCCTTGCTCACCGCTTTCAACGGAGGAGCCGTGATGGGTGTGAGCGTGGCAAGTTTGGGTCTCATCGGGGGCGGAATTTTCTTCATGCTCTACGGCAAGCCCGAGACCGCCAATATCATTAACGGATTTGCGATGGGCGCCAGCTCGATTGCACTTTTCGCACGCGTCGGTGGGGGCATTTACACCAAAGCGGCGGACGTGGGTGCCAATCTCGTCGGCAAGGTCGAGGCGAATATTCCTGAAGACGATCCGCGCAATTTGGGCGTTGTCGCAGACAACGTCGATGATAACGTCGGTGGTGGCGGGCATGGGTGCCGATATCTTTGAATCATATGTCGGCTCCATCGTTGCAACGATCGCGATCGGCGCAACGCTCCTGCCGGAATCACTCCCTCACCTCAAAGCATCCCCCGATGTTTCCAACGAAAGCATTAAAGCTATACTCATGTCGATGCCTATCGTGCTTGCGGTGTTGGGGTTGGTCTCCTCCTTCATCGGCATCGCCTTCATGAAGGTGCTGAAGCAGCTTTCTCCGGCAGCAGCGCTGCGGTATTCGACATTCATCGCCGCGGGACTCTTTCTCGTCGGCTCGTACTGGCTCGTCACGGCGTACGATGTGAGCAACAATGTGTTCTGGGCGATCTTCTTCGGAACTCTCGCAGGCATCCTCATTGGTCTCATCACCGAATACTAGACGTCTATGGGACCCGTGAAGCGCATCTCGCTGGCGAGCAAAACCGGATCCGCAACCAACATCATCAGCGGCTTGGCTGTCGGACTCGAGTCAACCGCGTTGCCTGTCATCGCCATCTGTATCGCTATCTATGTTTCCAATGACGTAGCGGGACTCTACGGCATCGGTATTGCCGCCGTCGGTATGCTGGCAACCGTCGGCATCACCATGTCGGTCGATGCGTATGGTCCGATTGCCGACAAGGCGGGCGACATTTCCGAGCTGTCGGGATTGGGACCGGACGTTCGCAAAATCACCGATAGCCTCGATGCACTCGGCTACACAACCGCTGCAATCGGGAAGGGGTTTGCTATCGGGTCGGCGGCATTGACAGCGCTTGCGCTCTTCGCCGCGTACTCACAGGCGTCTCGCCGCCATCGTAGTCAAGCTCAGTACGATGCCCGAACCGGTGGGGGAGTGGAAGCGCTACGCGGCGTTGCTTGCCGAAGGTGAGTCACCGTTGCACATCGTCGTGACCAATCCGGCTGTTGTTATCGGATTGTTCATCGGCGGTATCCTTCCCTTCTTCATCGCGGCGCTTACCATGACGTCAGTGGGTCGCGCAGCAAGCAAGATGGTTGACGAGATTCGCCGGCAATTCGTGAAATTCCCAGATTGCTGGAAGGAAAGCCCGGCGTAAAGCCCGATGCGGCACGGTGTGTTGATATTTCTACAGCAGCAGCGTTACGAGAAATGATTCTTCCCGGCATTACCGCAGTCGTCGCACCCGTTGCTGTCGGGTTCTTACTCGGTCCTGCTGCTCTGGGCGGTATGCTTGCCGGAGCGATCGTTACTGGTGTGCTGCTCGCGTTGATGATGGCAAACGCAGGTGGTAAGTGGGACAATGCCAAGAAAGCCATCGAGAAAGGTGAGGTTGCAGGAGAAAAGAAAGGAACGGATGCGCACAAGGCCGCTGTCGTCGGCGACACGGTTGGCGATCCCTTCAAAGAGACCTCGGGACCATCGATGAACATCTTGATCAAACTCATGTCGGTCGTGTCGCTGGTGATTGCACCACTCCTGGTGTAATCGCTGCGCCACCGAAAACGAATCCCGCTCATCACGATGTGGTGAGCGGGATTGTCTTTTTTCGACACGAGGGTGGAGATGCCTACATCTCCCCTTTTGGATCGCGCGTCATCAAATCGTAGGTGGATTGTTTTGGGTCCTTGCCTTCGAAAAGCATCTTATACACCTCGGCACAGATGGGAACTTCGACCCCGACGTTCGCAGCGAGAGCGTTGGCGGATTTCGTGGTTTCGACTCCTTCGGCCACCATCACCATCTCAGCCAAAATCTCGTCGAGCTTCCGTCCTTTGCCTATTTCGACGCCAACATAACGATTGCGACTGTGCCTGCTCATGCACGTAACCATCAAATCGCCGATGCCCGAGAGACCCGAGAAGGTTTGTGCTTGCGCGCCGAGCGCGACGCCCAAGCGCGTAATTTCGGCGATGCCGCGTGTCATCAGTGCCGCCTTCGTGTTGTCACCAAGGTTGGCGCCATCCACAATCCCCGCGGCGATGGCAATCACGTTCTTCAGCGAACCGCCCAACTCCACTCCTTTCAGATCCGTACTCGCGTACACACGGAACGACGGCGTCATGAACGTGCGCTGCACGAGCTTCGCCGTTTCCACATTGGTCGATGCAGCCACAACGGTTGTCGGAACGAGGCGGCTCACCTCCTCGGCGTGACTCGGACCCGAAAGCGTCGCAATGCTGCTTGGCGGAACATCGGGCAACGTATCATGCAGCACTTCCGACATCGTCATCAGCGTCCCCACTTCGATTCCTTTCGCAACGTTCACGATGACCAGTTTCTCGTACGGCACATGATGAAGCTGCACCATAACGCTACGCACGAACTGCGAGGGTACAGCGGTGACAATCATTTCGCACCCATGCACCGCGCGATCGAGATCACTCGTGGCTTCGATCGATTCGGGAATCTTGACGCCGGGGAGGAACGAAGGATTCTCGCGTCGAGCGAGGATCGTATCGGTATAATCCTGCTTGTGCGACCACAAAATAACGCTATGATGATTGTCTGCTAGGAGAATGGCGAGGGCGGTGCCCCAGCTACCTGCTCCGAGGACGGCGATGCGCATGATGGGAAATGACGTTCCTGAAAAACGTCCGCCGGGAAACAAGCCCGGCGGCACGGTGCACGTTCTTATGATCTACTGAAAAGCGGAATCTTGCTGATACGATTCTCCGTTCCTTTCAGCAACCGCTGGATATTCGATCGATGGGTGTAGATGACCAACAGCGAAATGGCAACACTGAACCAAATCAACGTAGGATAGCCGGGAATGTGTGCCATGAACACATTCTCGCGCAGAAACATTGTCAAGGGAAATGTGGAAGCAGCACTCAACGAACCGAGTGAGACATAATGCGAAATCAGGAAGACAACCAGGAACACACCGAGCGAGACAGCTACCTCCACGGGTGCTATACCGATCAACATGCCTCCGGCGGTTGCGATGCCCTTGCCTCCTTTGAAGCCTGCAAAGAGCGTCCAGATGTGGCCCAGCATCGCCGCGCATCCGGCAATAATTTGGACGACCACATAGTCGTCGAAGGGTGTGACATTGTCGAAGGGAAGCGCGCCGAACATCAGCCGCGAGATGACCATGGTGGCGAACAAGCCTTTCGCCATATCGCACACAATGACAAACAATCCAGCCTTCCAGCCAAGCACCCGGATAACATTCGTCCCGCCGGCGTTGCCGCTGCCGTGCTGACGAATGTCGATTCCTCGCATTACCCGCGCGACGATAATCGCCGTCGGAATCGACCCAACGAGATAGCTGAGCACTGTGATGATAGCAATCGGAAGCATGTGAGCCTTTGACGTTGTGGTTGATCTGGTGGGTTAGAATATAGAAAAACCCTTAGCGAGTCGCAAGGTATGGTTCAACCCCGTTTCAGCCAGGCGCGTGCGCAGGCGAGATCTTCCTGCGTGGTGATCTTGATATTCCAAGGCGACCCCTCGACGATTACAACGGGGAGATGGAGTCGTTCAATGAGCGATGCATCATCGGTGCCGAGAAAACCACTGCGCTGCGCCGCAACGTGGGCACGCATCAGAACGTCGTAGCGAAACCCTTGCGGTGTTTGCACTGCCCACAGGGTGCGGCGGTCGAGCGTCCGCAGGCACAATCCGTCTCGACCAATCTTGATGGTATCCTTCACAGGAACACCGACAACCGCACCGCCGTGCCGCCGCGCTTGGCAAATCACCTCCAGAACCACTTCGGATGAGACCAACGGCCGCACAGCATCGTGCACCAACACGATCGTCGGCTGTCGATCGAACGATAACAATCCGTGGCGAACGGAGTCTTGCCGATGCTCGCCACCGACAACCACGTGCGAAACCTTCCGTATCCTTGCTCTCGCAACTAAACGCTCGGCACGGCGCACCTCGCTTGCAGGCACAACGAGTACCATCTCGTCGATGTTCGGTATGTTGTCGAACCGCTCGAGCGTGTGTTGGAGAATCGGCTTGCCGTGGAGCAACAAAAATTGCTTCGGCAACACGCCACCCATGCGCACTCCCTTGCCTCCCGCGGCGATGACCACGCCGATTCTATGTCTGTTTCTTGCCAAAATACTCTATCGCAAAATTGAACTGTGGAAATTCTTTCGGCAACTTCATGATACTGAAGACCATGACGCCAATCGACAGACGATCCAGCCACGACGACTGCGGCCAGCCGAAATGAAACGTAACACCTTTATGCGGCAGCTCGTATTTCACCACATGCATCAGACCAACGATACTCTCGAACAAACTTTGTCCGCTCATCTGGAACCGGAAATGATTCGGAGCGATTTTGGGAGGAATGCCTGCACGCGGCGAGTAGAAGCTCACGAACGCCACCGACGGATCGGCTGTGCCCCCTTCCTCCAACGGACGCTTGAAGTAGATGTCGATTTTTTCGCCGGGCGCCTCGGCAAGAGCAAGAATCATCTCCATCGGCGTGTCGGACTCTTGAATGTATTTCAACTCGGGCGCTCGCTTCCGCGCAACGACCAATCCTACGGTCAAGAAGAACACCGTTGCTCCAGCCCAGAGTCCGAAGCCGTACGGCTTCGTCATGCATAGGTAGATGAAGCAACCGAACAAAATGATGAAAAGCAGAAATGTACCGAAGCGCGAGGTATTGTACGCGCGAATTTCATTCGTGCCTTTGAAGTAGCGGTACAAGAGCAAACTTCCCATGTTGATCGAGAAGCTCGCCACCAACCCTAAGGCGTACATCTCCGCTAAGATTTGTTGGCTTCCCTCCGTCGCAACGATGATGATCGAATAGAAGAGCGCGCTGAGGAGATGGATTCTGTAGAGCGACTGCCGCCGGTTCGTCTTGATGATCCAATGGAAGCCGTAGCGATGCGCCACTCGTTCCATCAACTCACTGGAAGCAACATACGCCGTGTTGACCGACATGATCAACGCGATACTGGCGATTGCGCCGACTATCCAACCAAACCATCTGCCGTTAAGCGCCGAGGCAAACTGCGTGATCAAATCCGTCTCGTGCACCTTCGGGTCCAAGCCGGAGCTGAGCGCCAGCGCCGAAATCAACGGCGTGAAGATGCCTATTGTGAGTGCGAGAAAAATATACGCTTTGCGGATCTCCTTCCAACCCTTGACCAACCCGGCAGTTTGCACCACCGACTCGATACCCGAATACGCGAGGATACAGCCCGAGATCGCAACGATGATGAACGCGAAGCCGCCGAAAACGCCTTGCTCGGAGACATGCAGAGCAGAGTATTTGAAACTCTTGCCGATCAGCGTCCACGACTCCGGCGACGCCTCGAACAGCGCGGAGGCAAGAAGCGTCAACAAGACGGTTGCAATGATGAAGAACATCGCGAAGGTAAAGCGCGCGTTCTCTTTCACACCCAGGATGTTCAAGCCCGCGATACCCCACACGATCGCAAATTCGATGAAGAGCTTCTGTGCCGGTGAAAGGCTGAGAAAGGTCAATCCATTCTCGACGGCACTGACCGTCGACATACACGCCGTGAGAACGTAATCCACCAGAATCGACGCGACGGCGATGAACGATAAGGTGGGTCCGAGAACCAAGTAGGAGAACGAATACACGCCGCCCCCGCGAATGTTATGATGCTCGAGGATCTCCGCGATCTCCACCATGCGCGTGGAGAGAAAGCGCATGAGCAACGACGTGATGGCAATGAACGCTATCGCATACGAACCGATAAAGCGGTGCGCTTCGCTCGTCGCGTAGAAGATTGACGCCTGTTCGTCCATCAGCGTTATCACCGCAATGGACAACCACGTCAACCACCAGCGCCCTCCGCTGAAGTAGGAGAGAAGGTTCTTTTTCCGAAACAAAACGACAAACGTGCCGACTGCTGCAACGTTCACGAGAACCAGCAACAGGGTTTTCAAGCAGGATAAGTCCCGATGTGCAACATCACAAAATGAGCATCGCGTCGCCGTAACTGAAGAAGCGCATTCCTTCCTTGATCGCCTTCTTGTATGCCCGAAGCACGAAATCCCGTCCGGCGAAGGCCGACACCATCATCAGGAGGGTCGACTCGGGCATATGAAAGTTCGTGATCAAGTGGTCCGTCACTTTGAACTCGTACGGCGGATAGATGAACTTGTCCGTCCACCCCTTATTGGCTTTGAGGTGACCGTCGGTGGTGACACTCGACTCGAGAGCGCGGCAGGTACTGGTACCGACAACGCACACATTGCCTTTGCTGTCGATCGTCTTGTTCACCACATAGGCGGTTTCCTCCGGAATCTCGTAGTATTCCGAATCCATCTTGTGTTTCGACAAGTCCTCCACTTCGACGGGTCGGAACGAGCCTAGGCCGACGTGCAGCACGATGGGCACGACACTCACGCCCTTCCGTTTGAGTGCCGTCAGGACGCGCTTGGTAAAGTGCAGACCAGCCGTCGGTGCAGCAACTGCGCCGGTCACGCGAGCGAAAACCGTCTGATACGCTTCCTTGTCCTTCTCCGTCGGCTCGCGTTTGATGTAGTAGGGCAACGGCATACGTCCGATACGTTCGATGATCTTGAAGATATCACCCTCCACATTGAAACGAACCGTCCGACCGCGCGAGGTGGTGTTGTCGATCACCTCACACCAGATGCTACCGTCGTCGAAAAAGATTTTGTTGCCGATGCGAACCTTCCTCGCGGGATCGACGATCACGTCCCAGATTTTTTCCTCCTTGTTGAGTTCCCGCAGGAGGAAGACTTCGATTCGGGCGTTTGTCTTTTCCTTTCGACCGAAGAGTCGAGCAGGGAAGACCTTGGTTTCATTGACCACTAAACAATCACCCTTTTTGAAATACTGGGTGATTTCGTAAAAGTGGTCATGGATTTTGATGGACTCGTCGGCCCGATTCAACACCATCAAGCGCGAGGTATCACGCGGGTTGGCGGGATACTTCGCGATGAGATTGCGTGGAAGCGGATACCGAAAGTCCGATAATTTCATCGTGTGAATGGCTTGTCCTCCTATGTTAAGTGCACATCATGGAGAGGAAGCGGTCGATGCCCCCTCCTCTTCTGTTAACGCTTTTTGCGCTGCTGCCGCTTCCGAGCCTTCGGCGATACGGCGGCTTGTGCTTCTGCGATGGCTGCACGTGCGGCAGCCAAGCGTGCAATCGGCACACGGAACGGTGAGCAACTCACGTAGTCCAATCCGATCTGATGGAAAAACTCGACGCTCGAGGGTTCGCCGCCGTGCTCGCCGCAGATGCCCAGCTTGAGATTCTGCCGTGTGCTGAGGCCCTTGTCCACTGCGATCTTCATCACCTGACCCACACCTGCACGATCCAGAACTTCGAAAGGATCTTTCTCGTAAATGCGGAGTGTGTCAACGTACGGAGCGAGAAAGCGTCCGGCATCATCTCGGCTGACACCCAACGTGGTTTGCGTCAGATCGTTCGTGCCGAAGCTGAAGAAGTCGGCAACCGTTGCGATCTGATCGGCTGTGAGCGCGCTGCGCGGAACCTCGATCATCGTTCCTACAAGATATCTGATCCTCACACCCTTCTCGTTCATGACCTCGCCGGCGACGCGACGCACGATCTCGTCTTGGTGCGCCAGCTCCTTCACGTTGCCGACCAGCGGAATCATGATTTCCGGCTCGACATCGATGCCCCGCATTTGCACATTGGCTGCTGCCTCGAAGATTGCTCTTGCCTGCATTTCGGTAATCTCCGGATAGATGATACCCAGCCGACATCCGCGGAAGCCCAACATCGGATTGAATTCGTGAAGACTTTCAACGCGCTGATGCACTTTCTCGAAGCTGATGCCCATCTCTTTGGCAAGCTCACGTTGAGCAGCCTCGTCGTGCGGCACGAATTCGTGGAGAGGCGGATCGATCGTGCGAATCGTAACGGGTCGTCCGTTCATCGTCTCGAAGATCCTTTCGAAATCGGCGCGTTGGAAAGGAAGCAGCTTCGCCAAGGCGCGTTTGCGTTCATCGGGGGTATCGGCCAAAATCATTTCCCGCATCGGTCCGATTTTCCCTTCGCCGAAGAACATGTGTTCCGTACGGCACAGGCCGATACCTTCGGCGCCGAACGCCACCGCCGTCAATGCTTGGTCGGGCTGGTCGGCGTTGGTTCGCACTTTCAGCCGTCGGTACCTATCCGCCCATCGCATGATGGTTTCGAAATTTCGATACACCGGCGCTTCTTCGGGCGAGCGCGTCTTGTCGATCAGGACGTCCACCACTTCCGGCGCTTTGGTTGCAAGCTTTCCTTCGAGCACTTCACCCGTTGTTCCGTCGATCGAAATCCAGTCTCCTTCGCGAATCACTTTACCGTTCACCGACATCGTGCGGGAGACGTAGTCGATATTGAGAGCAGAGCATCCGGCAACGCACACTTTCCCCATCTGACGAGCAACGAGCGCGGCGTGCGATGTCATGCCGCCACGCGCTGTCAGGATACCTTCTGCCGCTTTCATGCCGCGAATATCTTCGGGCGATGTTTCGATGCGCGTGAGAATGACGGCTTCGCCGCGATTGTACCACTCTTCCGCATCGGGAGCGTTGAAGACGACGCGTCCGGTGGCGGCGCCCGGCCCGGCATTCAATCCTTTGGCAAGCAGGCGTCCATCTTTTTCCGCACGTTCTTTCTCTTTCATATCGAAGATCGGACGCAACAGTTGGTTGAGTTGATCCGGCTCGATGCGCAAGAGTGCTTCCTTTTCTGAAATCATCCGCTCCTTCACCATATCGAGAGCAATCTTGACGGCAGCGATGCCCGTACGCTTGCCCACGCGGCATTGGAGCATATACAGTTTGCCTTGCTGAATGGTGAACTCGATATCCATCATATCACGATAGTGCTTCTCGAGTTTCTTGCGAATGGCGTCGAGTTGTTTGTAGATGGCCGGATGCGATGCAGCAAGCTCGGCAATAGGTAGCGGCGTGCGAATGCCCGCAACTACGTCCTCGCCTTGCGCGTTCATCAGAAACTCACCGTAGAAAACATTCTCGCCCGTTGCAGGATCGCGCGTGAATGCCACGCCCGTGCCCGACTCGTCGCCCATGTTGCCGAAGACCATGGACTGAACGTTGACCGCCGTCCCCCACCAATCGGGAATGTCGTACATCTTGCGGTAGGCAATTGCACGCTCGTTGTTCCACGATCCGAACACGGCGCCGATGGCACCCCACAACTGTTCCATCGGGTCTTGAGGGAAATCGTGTCCCGTGCGTTCCTTGATCGCCTGTTTGAATTCTCTGACGAGGTCCTGCATATCGTCGGCGTTCAATTGGGTGTCCTGCTCGATCCCTTTTTGCTGCTTCTTCTGCATGATGATCACTTCAAACGGATCGATCTCGTCCTTGTGCTGAGGCTTCAACCCGAGCACAACGTCGCCGTACATTTGCACAAAGCGCCGATAGGAATCGTACACGAATCGTGCGTTGCCGGTCTTCTTCACCAACCCTTCTGCTACCGCGTCGTTCATTCCGAGATTCAGAACTGTATCCATCATACCGGGCATCGATGCGCGCGCACCCGAGCGAACCGACACCAGCAACGGGTTTCGCGGATCGCCGACCTTCGCTCCCATCATCTTTTCCACCTTCTTCAGCGCAGCGGCCACTTCCGCCTTCAAGGATTTGGGATAGGTCCTGCGATTCTGGTAGTAATAGGTACAGACTTCCGTCGAGATGGTGAAGCCCGCCGGAACAGGCAACCCAAGGTTGGTCATCTCGGCGAGGTTCGCACCTTTACCGCCGAGAAGCGCCTTCATTTCCGCCGTTCCTTCGGCTTTGCCGTTACCGAAAAGATAGACATACTTTTTCATATTGCTTCGTTTCTTTCTTCTCATTGTTGATGTTTGTGGTTATCCTTCTTCTGCAGATGAAACAACTGCAAGAATGAAATGTTCAAGAAGATTCTTCGAACACGGATTGTTGAAATCTGCCATGCGCTCCGGATGCCACTGCACGAGCTGGAGAAAAGGATTGCTCGTGCTTTGTTCCCACTCGAGTCCTTCGACCACGCCATCGGGCGCAGTGGCGGTCACGCGTAAGCCGCTCCCAAGGCTATCCACCGCTTGGTGATGAGCGGAGTTCACCGTGGCTTTCGTTGTCTCCACGATCCAATGCAAGGTCGTCCCTCGCTCGATGGTAATGGCATGGCGGCGATCCGTACCCTCTTTCCCTTTTGCATGACTCTCGTAGCCTTCGCTCACCAAATCGGGGATCATCGAACCGCCCATGGCGACGTTGAAGATCTGCATGCCCCGGCAGATGCCGAGGATGGGCAGTTCGGCTTTCACCGCTTCATGGATGAGTTTGATTTCGAACTCATCTCGCTTCTCGTCGATGTCCTCCTTCTTTAGGAGGGCGAGGTAATCCTCGCGTCCATAGAATCGGGGATGAATATCATGCCCGCCGCTGAGGATGAGTCCGTCACATCGTTTCAGCTCGCGCATGTTCTTTTCCTCGTACGAGAGCTTGACCACTTCGGCATCGCGTGCCACGGTACGGAGCCACGTGACATAGAACTCGAATTTCTTGCTGAGCGTGTCGGTAATGCCAATGATCATTGTTCCCCCTGTATCGCGTGTGCGATGGATGTGTGGAGCGTCTCTTCTCCCCTGACAATCTCCACGGTGATGGTTGTGTAAAAGAACGTGTATGTCTCGAACAATGTCCGCGCAATCGCTTCGTCCGCTTTCAAGCGAACGACATCTTTCTCTGTTGTCAGAAGCCCGTCGGCATGGAACGCCTTGACCGTATAAGCGATCAGGTCCATATCGAGTGCGCCGTAGCGATGATGATCGGGAAACCGCAACTCCCCGGCGAGCGTGAATCGTTCGTTCCTCAATTGCTCGACAAACGCTTCATGGTTACCGATACCGCTGAAGGCTACAAGGTGCATTCTCCGCACAGCTTCGGCGGAAACTTCCACGCCATCCGTTGCTCTGCGGACTGTACCGATATGGTAACGAAACGCTATGCTGGGCGCCGCACAGTACCGCTCGACTCCGCGCGGGAGGCGCTCCGGGACCCCGTTCTCCACGTGCGAGAAAGCTATGAGATGCGCACGCCGTAAACTCGAGAGAGGTTCACGAAGCCTTCCTGCCGGCAACACGGCATCAGCCAGCAGATCCTTTCTGCTATCGATGACAACGATGTCGAGATTGCGTTTGAGGTACCGATGCTGAAATCCATCGTCCATCACTACCACGTCGGCACCGAGCGTAACAGCAACCCGTGCGGCATCCGTTCGACGTTCTCCCACCACGACGATTGCCTCCGGGAACTTGTGTGCGATCTGTGCAGGCTCATCGCCGCCTTCACGTGCATCAGCCCGCAAGCGCTTTCCATCCGACACGATCACGACTCCCTTCGACGCGCGTTTGTATCCCCGACTGATCACTGCCGGTTTTCGGCCCGATGCAAGCAGATGCCCGACGATGTATTCGACCAGCGGCGTTTTGCCTGTCCCGCCGACCGTGAGATTACCGATAGAAACAACCGGCACGCCTGCCTCGTGCTGCTGCAACACACCCACATCGAAGCACCAATTGCGCACGGCCATCGCGAAGGAATAGAGCCACGCAAACGGGAGGAGAATCTTCATCGTCGTGTTCCCCTCGCCTCTTCACTCATTTACCGAGTTCCTTCAGTTGCCGTTCGACCTCCGCAAGCTTGTCCATCGCTTTGTAGGTGGTATGCAGATACTTCAGCGAGGTCAGGATGCCGATCTTGTCATTCTTCAAGCGCTGGTACCCCGCCGAGGCGGGATCGCTCGCCGTCTGCTTCCGCAACTCCGCCATCTTCTTGTCGATCACCGCAAGACCGGCATAAAAGGTTCTCTCCGCAGTTTGATCGCGATCGACTTTCATGTACGCTCTCCCCAACTGACGATAGAACGCACCGATGAAGGGAGAAGAAGGAAATTTCTCGATCGCCTCTTTACACACTTTGATGGCCGACGCGTAGTCCTCCACGGCAACGTACGCGACGGCGAGATTAGAGAATTGGCGATCGTACGGATACACATCGGCATTTTTCTTTGCGTACTTCAAGAACGTCTTGGCGTCGTGCAAGGCATCAGCGATCTCGCACAAGCGTTCGTAGGCTTCGGATTCAAGTGCGCCGAGGGTTTCGAGCTTGCGGTAGTACTCGCGCGAGGCGCGCAGTAGCTCCATTTTGTTCTTCCCCGTTTCCGCGCGCATTGCCAGGTCGTAGGTAAGGGCTGCAAGATCCGCGAGAGCCGGCGTGTACGAAGCATCCAGCACCAGCGCACGCGTCAACAGCGAGCGCGCCGAATCCAACTCCAGCCGAGCGTAGAGCGCGTGGCCCTGTCGATACAACTCCTCTTTGGTGACCGGCGCAGCGGTCTCCTTTTTCGACGTTTCTGCTGAGGGCCCACAGCCGATCAGCGACGTGAACGGCACGAGCAGGACAAGCAGACACGCAAGGGATGATTTCGTTTTGATCTGTTGCACCATCGTTTATGTCGATCCAAGGTCGATAATACTTTCGGCGACGCGTGCCGATGCGCCCGGCGGTCCGAGCATTGATTTCACGACAGCTAACTCATCACGCAAACGCTGCGCGTACGCCGTGTCGGTCAGTTGACGTTCCGCTTCGCGCACGAGGTTTGCTTCGCTCATGTTGTGCTGCACGAACTCCGGTACGATCTTCTTGCCGGCAACGATGTTCACCAAGCCGATGTACGGCACTCCCACCAAGGCGCGGCCGATCGCGTACGTGACGGGCGAGGTCTTGTACACCACCATCATCGGCGTCCCGAACCATCCTGTTTCCAGCGTTGCCGTGCCCGACGTAACGATGGCACAATCGGCGTGCGCCATCACGTCGTATGTTCCATGCTCGATCAGATGCACAGCGCTATCGCCTACGATGCAGCGAAGCGGTTCGGTTCCTAGGTTCGGTGCAACGCCGACCGCAACATGGACGTCGAGATGTTCGCGGAGCCGCCGCGCAACCCGCACCATCGTCGGGAAGATGGTCTCGATTTCTTGCCGTCTGCTGCCGGGTAGGAGCGCCAGCAGTTTCTTTGCAGGATCGAACCCACGCGTGCGGAAAAACTCCTCCCGTGTCGATCGTGCGCCGATATGTTCCGCCAAGGGATGCCCGACGAATTCAACGTGGATGCCTTCACGACGATACAACTCTACTTCAAACGGGAAGACGACCTTCATCCGATCGACGAGATGTCGCATCGTCCTGATGCGGCTCTTGTGCCAAGCCCATACCTGCGGACTGATGTAATAGAGCACCTTGATACCACGTCGCTTCACTGCACGCGCAAACCGCAGGTTGAAGCCGGGATAGTCGATCAGGACAACCACATCCGGCCGGCGTTCGTCCAGCAAACGGTCGAGCGTGGTGCTCAGCACCTTTACCACGCTGAGATGTTTCACCACCTCAACAAACCCCATGAACGAAAGGCGGGAGATGGAAAACACAAGCTCCAGCCCTTCGTCCTTCATCTTGTCGCCGCCGACACCGAACACCTCCACGTGAGGGAGGCGGCGTTTCAATTCTCGCACAACGCCCGCCCCATGCAAATCACCCGAAGGCTCTCCGGCGACCATCATCACCCGCTGCAGCATGCTTGTCAGCTCCGAACCGCGAAGATCACGACGAGCACAAGGCTGACAAGCCCGATAGCTTGCAGCGTGCGTCTTTCGGATGCAAGACCTTCGCCAAAGCTCATCTGCTTTGGGGGCGGCTCCGGTGAAGCATACGGCGTCACGCGCGGAAGAAACCGCCGTACGTGTTGCCGGTAATGCTCGTACGCTTCGCCGAAGCGTTGACTCAAATACTCTTCTTCTTCTCTAACGATCACGTAATACTGGGCACAGAACCACACGCACGCGGCAAGGAGCAACCAAGGAAACAACGCCATCGACATGATGCCGACTCCGGCGTACAGCAGCATGTTGCCGAGATACAACGGATTGCGCACGTGCGCAAAGGGGCCGTTCGTTATCAGGAACGTGCCGCCTACCGTGCCGGTCGTGCGCGTTTCGCTGCCGGCAATGGAGACGCCCCAAAACCGAATTGCCTCGCCGAGGAGGACGATCAAGAAGCCGACGATCAAGCTTACAAGTGTCGGCTTGGCGAAGATCACCATCGCGATCACGAATGGAATCGGCGTATAGCTGCGATAGGTGAAGATGCGTCGGCGTATGTCGATCTTCCCGGCCATCTCATTCCGCCATGAACGCTTCGCGCCGCAGCATGGCAGCCTCTCTGCGAAGCTTCACACGTCGCACCGATCGGGGTTGGGCGAGGCGTTGCACAACGTCATCGAACGAGGCGTACAACAGGTAGCTGATGTTGCGTTGCTGACAGCACCTCTGCAAGGCTCCTTTGGCAAACACCACGTCCGCGTACGATGCAGGGCATGCGTCGCGTTCGTTGCTGCCGACGAAAACGATCCGCTCGTCGTCGGCGGAGTGGGTGAGCATCATGTTCCGCGCACAGCACGCACACTGCATGCACGTCTCGTCGTCGTACGGAAAGCTCACGCCGAATCGTAGCATTGCTCCCTCCTGCACACACTGCGTCGGATTGGCGAAAAGCTGCACGCCCTCGATGCCCTTGGATCGGAAGACCGCTTCGAGGCAGTACGACAACCCATCGCTGAGCACATACACATCATACGAGCGATCACGACACCACTGCACGAACCGCTCAAAGCTGTTGTCGATCGAGATGGCGGCGAAGAAAGCTTCCACTTCCTTTCGGCGTACAGCCTGCACTGCCGCGACACCGCCCCGTAAAAAGGCTTTCGTGTCCTGCCGTGCGCGGGATGACCCCGCGCTTGTCCAGACGTCGCCGGCAAACCGATCGAAGAACGCTGCCGTCACGTCCCGTTCCATGATCGCCGATTCCGCAACGAACAGTGTCAAGCCAGCCATGGTCTCACCCTGATGCTACCACCGCTGTTTCCACCCGCGCGTCCTGGTTGAAGCGAACGGTGACGATTTTGGAAACGCCTTCCTCTTCCATGGTCACGCCATAGAGCGCATTGGCGGCTTCCATCGTCCGTTTGTTGTGCGTAACGACGATGAACTGTGTGTTGTCCGAAAACTTCCGGAGGATGCGCGTGAAGCGATCGATGTTCGCGTCGTCCAACGGCGCATCGACTTCATCCAAAATGCAAAATGGACTCGGCTTCACAAGGTAGATGGCGAACAAGAGGGCGATAGCCGTGAGCGTCTTTTCGCCTCCTGAGAGGAGATGAATCGACGTGGGCCTTTTGCCGCGCGGCTTCGCCATGATATCGATCGATGCTTCCAGCGGGTCCGCACCCTCTTCCAATTTCAGATCACACTCGTCTCCCGGATCGAACAAGCTCTTGAACGTTGCGATGAAGTTCTGCCGAATCTGTTCGAAGGTCTTTAAAAATTTCTTTTGCGCCGTCTGATTGATTTCCTCGATGGTTGCGAGGAGCGTCTTCTCCGCTTCGATGAGATCGTTCCGCTGCGACGAGAGAAACTCGTAGCGTTCCTTTTCCTTCGTGTACTCTTCGAAGGCGGCGAAGTTGATATTGCCGAGCGCTTTGATCTTGTCGCGGAAGGCTTGAATCTCATCGCGCAGCGCGGCAAAGTCAACGAACTCGTCCGGCGGGTAGGTTTTTAACGTAAGTTCCGTTTCGAACTCAGTGAAGGCGCGATCCTTGAGATGCTCGATCTTTGCTTTGAGGTCGGCGATCTTCAATTCCGTGTCGTGCACAGCCTTGAGCGTGTCGTCGTGGATGCGTCGCTCGTCCTTGATGTGCATCTGGATGCGATGCATTTCCTCGCGCAAGCGGGCGTTTTCTTGTTCCACCTCTTGCTTGTGTCGAACGAGCAGGTCGAGTTCATGTTGCAATACCGCGAGCGCCTCGGCGTTCTCTGCGATCGATGCCTCTGCCGTCGCGATATCCTGATGACCTGCTTCGCTATCCGCTTGCCGCTGGGCGAGCGCGGCAACGATGCCGGCAATCGTGTCGCGGCTGCGTTGCAATTCGTTTTCGGCGTTCTGCAAATCGCCCTTCAATTGCACGGCTTGAATTTCTAACTCTTTTACGGCTGCAGCGCGGCGTTCATATTCCGCTTCCAACACCTCCCGTTCTTGTGCCACTTTGCCGATGCGTTGTTCGACGGCAGTTTTCTCCTCACGCAGGCGCTCCAGCGTCGGCGCTGACGTGGTGATGTCGTCTTGACGTCTTGTCGTCTCTGCATGCAGTGCCGACAGTTCTTCGACGTTCTTGGCGATGATGTCGTTGGCGCGTTTGCGTTCGAACTCCAACTGTGCGATGCGCATCTCGACGCCGTTCATCTCTTTTTCGATCACTTTCACGGCGTCTGCCATGGATTTCAAGTGCATCGCTTCCTCTTCAGCAGTGAGTGCTGCGCGCGTTTGAGCGAGCGTGGCACGTTTCGCTTTCAACGCTTCGATTTCCTGTTCCAGCACAGCCATCTGTTTCTGTTTGCCGATAACACCGCCTTCGTCCAAGCGCTTGCTGCCGCCGCGGGTCAGGCCCACACTCGTCGTCGTCTCTCCATCCAATGTAACGCAGCGAAGTCCCGTACTGTGCGCGGCGACGCGCTTGGCGGCGGCGGCATCTTCGACGATCACGACGCGATCGAGCAAGTAGCGAAACAGCGGCGCGTACTGCGGCTCGAACTGTGCAACATCCAGCGCCCAACAGACCACACCGGGCTGTTGTGGTAGAAGGTACGCCGCCTGCACACGCGGAACGCGATCGAGACACACGAACGAGGCTTTGCCTTTTTGTTCTTCCTTGAGAAGTGCAATAGCCTCCTCGGCATCGTCCGCCGATGGAACGACGATCAGACTCGCGTATTCACCCAAGGCTGCTTCGATGGCGGGCGCGTAGCGCTCTTCGGCATGGACGGCATCTGCGACGGTCAGGTGGTGCGCGGCGTGTTTCCACTTCCCCGACGAAGCAAGGAAGCGCACGCTTTCGGAAAACCCTTCGCGACTTTCGATCAAGCCTTTGAGAAAGTCTCGCCGCTCTGCACGCCGTCGTATCTCGGACTCGACTTCCATCTCCTCGCGCTGCAAGGCATCGAGGCGTTCTCCCAATTCTTTCTTTTGTCTCTCCGCTTCGTAGTAGCGCATCTCGGCTTCGGTGAACGAACGGCGAAGCCTTTTGTCCTCGGCAGTCAGCTCATCGATCTCGCGGGCAAGGCGCTGCAACTCTTGTTCGTAGGCGGCGTTCTCTTCTGCCGCGCGTGCTGCACGACCATGAAGATTTTCGACTTTAGCCTTCAGCTTCTCCTGCTGCGACTGTTCTTCGGCGATGGCATGAACAAGCTCGATGGTGCGTTGATTCAGTGCTGCCAACTCTGCTTGCTTTGCGGAGAGACGTTCGCCGACGGCTTCCCATTCGGCTCGGCGCTCCTGCACCTCGCGCTCGATGGTCTTTCGCCGTTCGCTGATGGCGGCGATCTCAAGTTCGAGTGCAACGACACGATGCTCGAGTCGTTCCTGTTCGGCGCGCAAGTCCTCGCGTTCGTTTTCGTACCGGAGAATAGTGGTGTGCAGCGCGTTGATCCGCTCCCGTGCAATGAGGTTCTGTTGTTCGATCTTGTTGATCTTTTGGGTTTGGAGACTGACATCGCGCTGCGCTTCGGCAAGACGCTTCTCGACTTCCGCCATCGAGCCGCGCAACTGTTCGAAGCGCGCTTCTTCTTGCGACAAGTCTCCATCCACCCGTTCGCGGTCTGAAACCATCGCGGCGAGTTTTTCTTCCAGCGGGAGGAGGCGGCTCACCACATGCGCATACTCGCGCTCCATAAGATCGATTTCCAGCGCTTGGAGCTTGCGTTTCACTTCGTTGTACTGTTCGGCTTTCTTCGCTTGTCGCTCCAGGGTCGTGACTGCTTTCTGTACTTCCGTCACGATATCGTTGACACGCACCAGGTCGGCTTGTACTGCCTCAAGTTTGCGATAGGCAGCTTTACGCCGGTGCTTATATTTGGTGACACCGGCAGCTTCCTCGAACAACCGTCGCCGTTCGTCGGTCTTATCGCTCAAAATCGTTTCGATCATCTTCAACTCAATGACCGAATACGCATCGGTGCCCATGCCGGTATCCATGAACAAATCGAGAATATCCTTGAGTCGGCAAGGGACTTTGTTGAGCAGGTACTCGCTTTCGCCCGATCGAAACACCCGTCGCCCGATAGTGACCTGGGTGTATTCCGACGGGAGGATACCTTTGTTGTTTTCGATCACCAACGACGCTTCCGCCATGCCCAGAGGCTTGCGGTTCTTCGTGCCGTTGAAGATGACGTCCTCCATCTTCTCCGATCGCAACGCGCTGTAGCGCTGCTCGCCGAGCACCCAACGAATCGCATCGACAATGTTCGTCTTGCCGCAGCCGTTCGGTCCGACGATCGCGGAGATGCCACTATCGAACGAAAGATTGACCTTTTGCGCGAACGACTTGAAACCGATGATTTCGAGTTTCGAAAGATACATTTATCGAATCTTGCCGAGCAGATCGTGATATAACACCGAAACGTACACCGAGGCACCTTGCGTCTGGTCGAAATACACATACCCGCCGACGATCATCGCCATCACGGCAAGAGTACCGAACGTGTACACCTTCAACGGCGAAGCATCGGTAACGATCGTGAGCGCTTTGAGAAAACGCAGAAACACCCACACCGCCAGCACCATGCACAGCCCGATCGTCGGAAGCAGGTAGAGAGGATTCTCCAGGAGGCGATACACGAGCATGCTCACGGGAATGAGGATCAACATCGGCGTGATCGACCACATCGTGACGGCAAACGTATGAAACGGATACACGCGCACGCGGAAGAGTTGAGCAACCACCCACACCAACAGACTTCCGCACATCAGCAGCAGGAACAACGCCGCAGTCCCCAACAGCAACAGCACGGTCGGCTGCATGATCAACGCGATCAGGCGTTCCTTTACTTCGTCGGCAACGAGAAGATAGGAAAGCACGTCGTCCAGCACCACATTCGTGCGATAGCGATGGAGGATACTTGCCACGACGGTGGTAAACGCACCTGCAACGGCAATGCCTACCACACTACTGTGGGTGAACGTCACGATCCGTTGATCACGGATATCCGAAAAAAAATTGTAACTGTTCAGGATCGAACGATTGAGACTTTCGCGAAACCGTCTCTTTGCGTTGTAGAGATACGCCGTACCAATGAGGAGCACTAAGCCCGCCACCACGAATTCGATAGGCGACGATGCAACGTTTTTTCCGGGCGGCAAGGCAAGAGGCTTCTCTCCGGCAAACGATCGGCGTACAGCTTCGTACGCGAGGCGTTTCTCCCGCGTCGTGCTCACCAAGCCAAAGGTTCGAAGCCACGGATTACCGGAATTGACCGTCAGAGCCGGACGGTCGCCGCGCCAGTCGTTGAACGACCAGATGAAGACACCCGCGGCATCCGATTCGCGCACCACGTGCAGATGCTGATAATAAAATCTCGCTTGCGCCTGAACCGACAGCGGATCGGTGTAGCCGTTCTTGTTGTCCGGTTGCACCTCGACGCCTAACCTGCCAATCAGCAACGGTCGCTGAGGATGCGTGTTCTTCCATTCCTCCAAGAGTGTGCGGAACTGCTTCGGATCGCGTATCGTCACCGTCAACGCCGTCATGTCTACCACGTCGCTGCAAGCATCTTCGCCCAGCGCTCGCGTGCCGTAGTAGAGTGGGCGGCTATCCAACGAGCGGGCAGTACGAGCAACCGACTCGACGAACCGCCGCGCAAGTGTGTCAGAAGATTCGAATTCATCTCCCACTCCCCATGCAAAGACGGAAGGATGGTTACGATCACGGACGATGATCTCTCTCATCCTCGTTTCGGCCAGCTCGATGAAGTGTTCATTGCCGAGCACCAACGCGGGCACATCGTGGGCGGGCAGCTCCACCAACGCCAGCAATCCGTACCGATCACACAAATTCAGCATGAAGGGATGTGGCGGCCGTTGGGCGAACCGAATCGCATTCGCGCCGAGGTTCTTGATGAGAATAACGTCCTTTTCCATCTGTGCGTGCGGCAAAGCATTGCCGTAGTCCGCATGATCTTCGTACCAGACAACACCATTGAGCATCACACGCGCACCGTTGAGTACGATCGTTCCTCCGACGATCTCGATCTTGCGAACCCCAATGTTGAGACGGTACTCATCCACTATCGCTTTCGATCCACCATCGATCAAGAAGGTACGAAGCGAGTAGATGGTAGGTGTGGATGGGGACCAGAGGTGCGGCTGTCGAATCAGACACTCGAGCGTAACAGGATTCAGGTGGTTGCCATCCGAAACCACTGTCGCGGGCTGCGAAGCGGCGACCAGCGCACCGGAGATCCTTTCATATACTTCCGCGGCAACCTGCCAGCGCCGCCTTGCACTCTCTGGATGGACGTTTTCTTCCAAGGACACACGCGTTCTGATCCGAGCGCTGCTGAAGTCGGGACTTACTTCGCTCGTCGCAGCAACGTCGGCGATGTACACCTTCGGCGTTGCAAGAATATAGATGTGACGGAAAATTCCGCCGTAGTTCTTCAAGCCTCGTACACCCTGACGAGTGGGAAGCGTCTTCACCGGGTCGAGCCGATTGTCTGTCACAACCCGAATCACATTCTCCCTCCCTACTTGCAATACATTGTTGGGTATCGGCGAGATGAAGCTTGTGTATCCACCAAGGTGGTTGACGACGAAGTCGTTGTTGATCCAGATCGCGCAGCTATAGTTCGCTCCCAACACCACGATATGGAATTGGTACTTGTCGAAATCATGAGAATCGATCTCGAACGATCGTTCGAACGTCAACTCGCCGATACCATCGTACGCTGCCGGTATCTTCACCTTGCCCTCCACTCCTCCTTGCGCTTTGTACGTCCACTCTCCCGAAAGGTCGATCTTCATGCGCAGCGGCGAATCGAGGAGGTATCCTGCATCGTCGCCAAATTGTAGGGGCGTGCTATTCTCGTAGAAACGAACTTGGGAGAGAGAGGCTTGCGAAGCTGTTGTAATAAGGAGGATTACGGCGATCAGGCTACACTGGAATTTCGAGGTGCTTCTGAGCAATGAGATGTACCGAACTCTATGAAATGGAGTCAGTGTTGCGTGAAAATATAAGCAAAACGTGAAGGGAATGCAATGAGTTTTAGGGCGTTAGCGGGAGGGTGCCGCCTCGATAATTGCGGCGAAAGAATCCGCCTTGAGACAAGCCCCCCCGACCAAAGCGCCGTCGATGTCGTCCTGCGCCAGCAGATCGGCGGCATTGTCGGGTTTGACGCTTCCCCCGTATTGGATGATCAGCGCTTCGGCTATGTGCCACGAGTAGAGCTGAGCGACGAGCTTGCGTATCTGTTGATGAACTTCCTGGGCTTGAACGGGCGTCGCGGTTTTGCCCGTGCCGATCGCCCACACAGGCTCGTACGCGATGATGATGCGCTTCATCTCCTCCGAGGGAATGCCGGCGAGGACACCTTTGATTTGTGTTGCAACGACTTGCTGCGTGATGCCCTGCTCGCGCTCCTCCAACCTTTCACCGACACAAATAATCGGTTCCAATCCCGCCTCGAGTGCTTTCTTCGCTTTGCGATTGATCAGCTCGTTCGTTTCGCCGAAGTAGTGACGGCGCTCGGAATGACCGAGAATGACGTACCGACAGCCTGCCGACTTCAACATCCGCCACGAAACTTCGCCTGTGTAGGCACCTTCGCCGTGCTCACTCATGTTCTGCGCGCCCAAGCGAATGGGGGAATCCTTCAGCATCCGGGAGGCGACCACCAGCGATGTAAACGGCGGACAGACGACCACTTCCACCTCCGGCGGAAGCTTCGTGCATCGTGGCTTCAAAGCATCGAGCAACTCGACCGTTTCCTCGACGGTCTTGTACATTTTCCAATTGCCGGCAATAACCGTTTTTCTCATGATCGGCCTTCGATAGTTGAACCCATCGGGTGAACGGAACATGACCACTTAGGGCGTGGCGGTCCGTTCACGGAGTTTTTGTTTCAAGATGTCGTTGACGATGGCAGGATTCGCCTTGCCTTTCATCTTCTTCATCGTCTCTCCGACGAAGAACGTAAAGACCTTCTCGTTTCCCGCGAGATACTTTTCGACTTGTTGTGTGTTGGAGGTAAGAACTTCCTCCACCGCACGTTCGATCGCGCCCACATCCGTCACTTGCAGCCAGCCCTTCTCTTGCACGATCGTTTTCGGATCGTTCGGATTCGTCACCATCTCTTCGAAGACATCCTTGGCGATCTTCCCGCTGATCGTTCCGTTTCGGATCAAGGCGAGCATCGCAGCCAGACGAGCCGGTTGAATAGGGAACGCGTCGAGCGAAAGCTTACGCTCACCGATGACTCTAAGCACATCGGTCATCACCCAGTTGCTGACGACCTTGGCAAGCTCATTGACTTTTTCGCCTGTTGTTCGGTGCAGTGCCGCTAACGTCTCTTCGAAGTAATCCGCTACCGGCTTCTCTGCCGTGAGCACGTCGGCATCGTACCGCGGCAAGCCGAGAGCCTCCACGAAGCGATCGCGCCGCACGGTAGGAAGTTCCGGCAGTTCGCTCCGCACCCGTGCGATCCACTCCTCATTCACACGAACGGGTAACAAATCAGGGTCGGGGAAGTACCGATAATCGTGCGCTTCCTCCTTCGAGCGCATGGTGTAGGTAACGCCTCGATCGGCATCCCAGAGCAGCGTTTCTTGAATCACGGGCTCGCCCGCCTCCAAGAGTCGCACCTGACGTTCCACCTCGAACTCCAACGCGCGCTCCACGTTGCGAAGGGAATTCATGTTTTTCACTTCCGTCTTCACGCCGAACGATGTGGCGCCTTTCAAGCGCACAGAAACGTTCGCATCGCAGCGCAGACTTCCCTCCTCCATGTTGCCGTCGCAAATGCCCAGATACATCACCACCTGCCGAATGCGCCCGAGCACGAGGTACGCCTCGTGCGGCGAGCGGATGTCCGGCTCCGTCACGATTTCGATGAGCGGCACGCCGCAGCGATTCAAGTCCACCAGCGTATCGCTCGCGACGTCATGTAACGATTTGCCCGCGTCCTCTTCCATGTGAATGCGCTTGATGCCGATGCGCTTTCGTGTTCGTTCGTCCAAATCGATTTCCACTTCGCCATTTGCGCAAATCGGCTCTTCATATTGTGAGATTTGGTAGCCTTTGGGCAGATCGGGATAGAAATAGTTCTTGCGGGCGAACACCGAGCGTGGTGCGATCGTACACCGCGTCGCAATCCCCATCCGCAGGATGAACTCGACGAGATTCTTGTTGAGCACGGGGAGCGTGCCGGGCATGCCGAGGCAAACAGGACAGACATTGGTGTTCGGTTCGTCGCCAAAGGCGGCAGAGCATCCACAGAACGCCTTCGAGCGCGTGGTGAGCTGTGCATGCACCTCGAGTCCGATGACCGGCTCGTATTTCTCGCGTGCGCTGCTCATGGGCGGATCGCACGGAGCAGCAAAAAGCGACGCTTCTCGTCGCGGCTTCGTCGCAACGATCTCATGACGCCTTCTTCTTGCGGACGCTCTTCTTCGCAACCCGGCGCGAGGGCATGCGCTTCGCCGTCGCAATCGAATCGTGGAGCCTACCAGCAGCAACGCTGTGGTTGTTCGATAGCATCTCTGCTTGACCGCGTTCGAGTCGCTCCATCCGCTTGCCGATTTCTTTCAGCAGACCGAGAATGCTCGTCATGGTCTTCAGCAACGCGGCGGCAGCGTCCTGCATGGAGAAAGCTGCTTGCGTGTGTACACCGAGTCGCTCTTCCATCGATGCTACGCGCGCTTCGAGCGCATCCAAGCGCCGGTCGAGCGACGTGCGTCCTTCGTTCGGACTCGCTGTTGCCGGTTTGGAGGCGGATTGGACGCCTTCGGTTGTTTCCATAGGTTGCCCTGCGTGGTCGGAGAATTCAATTGCGAAGAGCTTCCGTCACCTTCTGTGCCGCGTCTTTCAGATCTCGCGCGACAAGAAAGTTCAAGCCGGACTCGGCAAGGATTTGGCCCGCAAGCTCGGCGTTGGTTCCCGCCAATCGCACCACCACAGGAAGATCGACATGCACTTTGCGCGCAGCTTCCACCACACCGCGTGCAACACGGTCACAACGCACGATGCCGCCGAAGATGTTGATGAGAACCGCCTTGACATGCTTGTCGGTAAGAATAATTTTGAAACCCGCCTCGACGGTCTCGGCACTCGCTCCGCCGCCCACATCGAGAAAGTTTGCCGGCTCGCCTCCGGCAAGCTTGATAATATCCATCGTTGCCATCGCCAATCCGGCACCGTTCACCATACACCCGACGTTCCCATCGAGTTTGATGTAGTTGAGATTCGCCTTGGAGGCTTCGACTTCGAGTGGGTCTTCCTCATCGAGATCTCTCAGCGGAGAGAGTTCGGGGTGACGGTAGATGGCGTTATCGTCGAAGGTCATCTTCGCATCGAGCGCAAGAATGTCCCCCTCCGTCGTCACGACGAGGGGATTGATTTCGGCGAGCGAGCAATCCATTGCCTCGTACGCGGCATACAAAGCGGAGAGGAACTTCACTCCATTTTTGAACGCGTCGCCGGTCAAGTTCAACCCGAACGCTAACTTGCGCGCTTGGAACGGCTGGAAGCCGACGGCAGGGTCGACAAACTCTTTCAAGATTTTCTCCGGCGATTCTTCCGCCACCTTCTCGATTTCAACGCCGCCTTCGGTGGAAGCCATCACCACGTTGCGCGACGTTGAGCGATCCAACGTGACACCGACGTACAACTCTCGAGCGATGCTCACGCCCTGCTCGATCAACAACCGCTTCACGACTTTCCCTTCGGGTCCTGTTTGATGAGTTACGAGCGTCATGCCCAAGATGTGCGATGCAAGGGTGCGGACTTCTTCGAGCGAACGTGCGAGTTTCACGCCGCCGCCTTTGCCGCGGCCGCCTGCGTGGATTTGCGCTTTCACCACCCAGACACTGCCGCCGATGGCTTGCGCAGCCGCCACAGCTTCGTCGACAGAGAATGCAACCTTCCCTTTCGGGACAGCGAGGTTGAAACCGCGGAGAATGTCTTTTGCTTGATACTCGTGAACCTTCATGAACACTCCTTCAATTCAAATGGATAGACAAGTGGTTATACAATGGAGTTGTTGTCGGCAGTGCCGCTGAGCCATTCATCGAGGAACTGTTTCGCTTCGAGATACTCGCCGAGCGGTACGAACACTTTTGCCGGGCTATTCAGATTTGCTCGCGAGAGTGCGCTTTCTCCTCCTCCGTCCCACGCATACCCGATCGAGCCGAAGTTTTGCACTTCAACGTGAAAGTGCGCCTCCTGCAGCACTGCCTTCGCCAGTTCCGCTTCCAATATGTCGGTCGAACGAAACACTTCCCCCCAATCGCCGTCGGTGACCACGTCGATGTGGTCGAGGCAGAACACGCGGCGCTCGCTCTCGTCGCTACAAAGGTCGCACACCAAGCGACGGCAGACGATACACACCCCGCCGGCTTCGCGATCGGGATGCTGCTGGCAGGTCAGCGGCTCGTCCGTCAGTAAGTATCCACAGTGCGGACAGAAGTCGCTATCTTCCGTCACTTCACCCCGACAGTGCGAACATTGAATCATGGTATCCATAGGCGGAATGCATAATCGTCTTTCCGCAAACGTTCAGCACCACCGTTGGTGCAACCGTCGGAGTAAACGCTCCCAGCGGAGTCATTGTGCTTATCGTTTGATTTTTTCCGCGATGGATTTTGCTTGCAGGAACAACAGCAAATAATCGCGCCCTCCTGCTTTCGAGTCGGTGCCGCTCATGTTGAAGCCGCCGAAGGGATGAACGCCCACGAGCGCGCCGGTACATTTACGATTGAAGTACAAGTTGCCGACAAAAAATTCTTTTTCCGCTCGCGCGAGATGCTTTCTGTTTTTCGAGTACACGGCGCCGGTCAAACCGTACTGCGTGTTGTTCGCGATCGCGAGTGCCTCGTCGAAGTTCTTCGCCTTGATGACTGCAAGCACCGGTCCGAAAATCTCTTCTTGCGCAATGGTAGCGAGAGGATCGACATCGGCAATGACCGTTGGGCGAATGAAATACCCTTCCCCCTCAGCTTTCGAACCGCCTGCCACAAGACGACCGCCTTCGGCAACTCCTTTGCGGATATAACCGAGAATGCTCTGCTCGGCGGCAGCGTTGATGACTGGTCCCATGTAGTTGGCGGGATTGGCAGCATCGCCGACAGTGATCGACTCGGCTTTCTTGACCAGCAGGTCCAGAACATTGTCGTAGATCGATTCGAGAACGATGACACGCGAGCAGGCCGAACATTTCTGACCTTGGAAACCGAACGCCGACACGATGACGCCTGCAGCGGCATCGTCCAAATCTACTCCCTCATCCACGATAATCGAATCCTTCCCGCCCATCTCCGCGACCACACGCTTCAGCCAGATTTGTCCGGGCCGTACCTTCGCCGCTTCTTCGTAAATGTGGATGCCGACCTCCTTCGAACCGGTGAAGGAAACGAAACGCGTTTGGGGATGGCACACCAACGTATCGCCAACAGCACCGCCCGGACCGGTCACGAAGTTCAACACGCCCGCGGGCAATCCGACTTCTTCCATCACTTCGACGAAGCGCCAACCCGTTAGCGGCGAATCGCTCGATGGCTTGAGAATGACGGTGTTGCCTGTAACGATCGCAGCGGACGTCATGCCGGTGAGAATGGCGAGCGCGAAGTTCCACGGTGGAATCACAACGCCGACGCCGAGGGGAAGGTACACGAGCTTACCACGTTCGCCCGAAATCTTCACGACCGGTTGATCGACACCGTAGCGCAACATTTCGCGAGCGTAGAACTCCAGAAAGTCGATCGCCTCCGCTGTATCGGCATCCGCCTCGGGCCACGTCTTGCCGACCTCGAGAATCATCGTCGCGTTCAATTCGAATCGACGGCGGCGCATTACCTTCGCTGCTTTGAACAGATACTCTGCGCGCTTCTTCGGCGCCACGTCTTTCCACTCCTCGAACTTGGCAAGCGCAACACCCATTACTTTGGTAGCAAGCTCGGCCGTCCCTTTCTGAAACACGCCCACAATCTCCGACGGGCGGCTTGGATTGTAGGAACTGAATTTTTCCTGCGCGGTGATTTTTTCTCCGCCGATCAGCAGCGGATACTCCCTGCCGATTTCCGAACGCACCTTCTCGATCGCGCGCTCTTGTGCCTTCCGATTTTTGGGATTGGAAAAATCCGTCAAGGGTTCATTTTTGAATTTAGGGATCGCCATAGCCTTCACCTTTGCGTTGTTGGTCAATCATTGTTTGCTCTCAATTCCGGAGATACCGAAGCGCCAGCAAAACAGCACCGTACGCCGGTGAATGTTCGGGCGCCTGCACGCGTGCAGCAGGAAGGAATTTTCGAAGCTCCTCGCTTACCATGCGCGCATACTCGGTTTGCATCACGCCCCCATGGAGGACGGTCGGGATGTCGCTCTCGAACTGCAGCCGCTCTGCCAGTGCACGTGCTTGGTCAGCCAAGGCAACGGCGCCGCGACGAAGAATTTCCGCTGCTCGATCGTCTCCCTCATGCATCGCACGCAACACTACAGGAGCCAATTGCGCGGGATCGTAGCGCTCACGGTAGAGAAGATCGAGAAGGCTCTCACGCGTTTCGCGCTGAAGCACCTCCATCGTCAGCCTGGTCAGCGGCGATGGGGCGACCCTCCCATCGAGGAGCGCAGCAAGGACTTTGAGCGCTTCGATGCCGAGGAAATATCCGCTCCCTCCATCTCCCAAAGCACGCCCCCACCCACCGAGAAGCGCCACTGCGCCGTTCGGTGATTTGCCGATCACCACCGATCCTGTTCCGGCGATGATCACGATGCCGTGCTTTCCACCGAACGCCCCTTCCAATGCTACGCGGGCATCCGTTTCGATCATCAACGGCAAGGGACTTCCAAGCAGTGTGGTGAGTTGTTCGCTCAAGTGCCATCGCACTTCTTCGCGTCCGGCGCCCGCAAGTCCCAACACAAGAGCGCGAACATCACCTAGGGTGCATCCCGCCGCGGCGCAGCACTGCGTCAGCACCAGCGCCAATCGTGAAGCAGCAGCCTCAACGCCCACCACATGCACGTTGGTGGCTCCGCCCGTCCGCTCGGACAGAACAGTCCCCCTTTCATCGGCAAGCAAGCCGGTGGTTTTGGTTCCCCCGCCATCGACGCCAAAAACCAGAACGTTCATCGAGGATGCGAATTGTGTACGAGCGGTTCGATCGAGCGCCTCCACCCGCGTTGCGCATGCGGGTGCAGGTACGTGGTGGTCAAAAGCTACAAAAAAAGGGAGAGAATATCATTCGAAGGAAGATGGAAGAGAACATCGGCCGTCAGGAAATGTTGAAGTAACGTGCTTCGGGATGATGTACGATGATCGCATTTGTGCTTTGTTCGGGGTCGAGCGAGAACTCCTCCGTCAGACGAACACCGATGCGCTCTGCATCTAACAGCGCAAAGAGTTTGGCTTGATCTTCGAGATTGGGACAGGCAGGGTACCCGAAACTGTATCGAGCACCTTGATAGCCTTGCGAAAAGAGTCGTTTGATCTCCTTCGCATCCTTAGCAGCGATACCGAGTTCTTCGCGAATGCGCTTGTGCCAAAGTTCTGCGAGCGCTTCGGCACATTCCACGCTCAACCCGTGAAAGTAGAGATACTCTTGATACTTGCCCGCCGCGAACAATTGTGCGGAATGCGCGGAGGCAACGCTTCCCATGGTGACGAGGTGGAATGCGACGACATCCAACCGACCGGAGGAAATCGGCGCGAAGTAATCGGCGAGGCAGAGGAAGCGATCCTGTTTTTGCCGAGGGAAGCTAAAGCGCAGGCGTTCCGTCCTGCCATCCTCTTCGTAGATGATGAGATCGTCACCGTCGGCTTGGCAACGGAAGTAGCCGTACACCACACGCGGTTGCAGAAGTTGTTCCGCTTTCACGCGCGCTTTGAGTCGTTCGTATGCGGGATAGATTTTTTTTTCGAGGAGCGTGCGATACTCGGCATCGCTCATCTTTCCTTTGCGTACCTGCCACTGGCCGCGGATGAGCGCGACCTCGTTGATGTAGGCAAACACATCGTCGAGGTCGATATCCTCAACCACGCGTGTCCCCCAGAAGGGAGGCGTGGGAATGGGAACGTCCCGAGAGACAGCAGAGCGTTGCGTCGCCGTCTGCTCGTATTGCGCCGCCTTTCGCGCCAGAACGATCTTCGCCTCGGCACCGGTGAGGTTCTCGTCGTCGTCATCCTCGCCGGTGTGCTGCTGCGGATAGTCGAGTGTTCCACTCATCACGCGCTCCATGAAGCGGAGTCCATCGAACGCATCGTTGGCATAGAACACCTTTCCTTTGTAGATCGGTCGAAGGTCTTGCTCGACGTAGCGTCGCGTCAGCGCCGCACCGCCCAAAACCACCGGCAGCGTAATGTTGCGCTCGTTCATGACTTCCAGATTCTCCTTCATCACCAACGTGGATTTGACGAGCAAGCCGCTCATGCCGATGGCGTGTGCGTGGTGTTGTTCTGCCGCGTGGAGCATCGTTTCCACCGGACACTTGATGCCGAGGTCGATCACCTTGTAGCCGTTGTTCGTGAGGATAATGTCCACGAGATTCTTGCCGATGTCGTGCACATCGCCTTTGACGGTTGCGATCACGAACGTGCCCTTGCTCGTCGCATCTGCCTTATCCATGAACTGTTCGAGATATGCCACTGCCGCTTTCATCGTTTCTGCCGATTGCAAAACAAACGGCAACTGCATCTGGCCGCTCCCGAACAGGTCGCCCACCACCTTCATGCCCTCCAGCAAGATGGTGTTGATGATATCCAACGCCGAAGAGCGTTTCAATGCCTCATCGAGATCGGCGTGCAGCCCCACCTTGTCGCCGTCGATGATACGACGTTTGAGACGTTCTTCGATGGTTTCGGCTTGTTCGGCTTTCTGCTTCTTCTCACCCTTCTTGTCGGCATAATACGCCATCAACTCGGTGAGAGGATCGTACACAACTTTTCGTGTTGTCGTTTCGCTTTCCGCCATGGTGAATCACGCCGGTGTGAAGCACAGAAAGATCATGCCGCCGCTTCTTCGAATCGCCGTTCGTCGAAGATGAGCTGGCGGCATAACTCGCGCCCGCGCTCGTCGATCTTGTAAAGCGGCATGATCTTCGAGGCATGTACAATCGCCATATCCAATCCCGCCTCGATGGCATAGTGGAGAAAGACCGAGTTCAACACATGGCGCACATGCGGCGCGAGCCCGAACGAGATGTTGCTGATGCCGAGCACGGTCTTGACACGTGGAAATTCTTTCTTGATGAGACGAATGGCTTCGAGCGTTTCGATGCCCGCCCTGCGGAACTCCTCATCCCCGGAACCGAGCGTAAAGGTGAGGGTATCGAAAATCAGGTCGTGCGGCTGCATCCGGTACTTCTCGACGACGAGATAATAGATACGTCGAGCGATGTCGAGCTTGCGCCGCGCGGTCTTCGCCATCCCCTCTTCGTCGATTGTCAACGCGATGACGGCGGCGCCGTACTTCTTGCACAGCGGCACCACCTCGTCGATACGCTTCTCGCCATCTTCCACATTGATCGAATTGACGATTGCTTTTCCGCCGATGCGCTGGAGTGCTTCTTCGATCACGCGTGCTTCGGTCGAGTCGATCACGATCGGCAACGGCACTTGTGTGTTGAACCGAAAGATAATCTCGCGCATATCGCGGGCTTCGTCACGACCGACATAGGCTGTGCACACGTCGATCATGTGGGCACCTTCTTTGACCGCTTCGCGTCCCATCGCCACGATTCCCTCCCAATCCTCTCGTGCCAACAATTCGCGAAACTGCTTGCTGCCGTTTGCGTTCGTGCGCTCGCCGATCAACACGGGCGGAGGTTCGATCGAGAGAGGAACGGCTTGATACAAGCTGGAAGCGCTGGGGGTGAACTCGACGGTTCGTTGCTTCGGCGAAAGCCCACCGACTGCCTCAGCGAGTTGACGAATATGTTCCTTCGTGGTACCGCAACATCCGCCGACGATGTTGACCCCCAAGTCTTTGACGAAGTGTGCCATGGTGCGAGCGAGTTCTTCGGGCGACAGTTTGTAGTGTGCGCGCCCGCCGACGTTTTCGGGAATGCCCGCGTTCGGCATAACGAAGACGGGCTTGGGACTGCTCTTGCAAAGGACGCGCACGTGTTCCGACATTTCCGCCGGTCCTGTTGCGCAGTTCATCCCGATCACATCGATATCGTACGGCTCCAGCGACGTCAGCGCGGCGGTGATTTCGGTCCCGAGCAACATTGTTCCCATCGTTTCGATCGTGACCGAGACGATGATGGGCACGCGCGTGCGGGCATCTTCGAAGTACGAGAGGATACCGTACAGTGCGGCTTTTGCTTGCAGCACATCCTGACACGTCTCGACACAGAGCACATCGACGCCCCCTTCGACCAACCCTTGTGCCTGTACCTTGTACGCCTCCGCCATCTCTTTGAACGCGATGTGACCGAGCGAAGGCAACTTTGTCGTCGGTCCCATTGACCCTGCCACGAAGCGCGGCTGCGCGGGCGTGGAGAACTCACGCGCAAGGCGCTTGGCAATCTGCGCTGCTTTGACATTCAACTCGTAGGCCCTGTCGGCGATTCCATATTCAGCGAGAACAATCGAGGTTGCGCCGAACGTGTCGGTTTCCACCACATCGGCACCCGCTTCGAGATAGTCTGCATGAACTCGCTCGACAGCGGAAGGTTTACTGACCACGAGAATTTCGTTGCACCCGTTCAGATGCTCGCCGCCGAAATCGTCGGCAGTAAGTTGCTGGCTCTGCAGGTGCGTCCCCGTGGCGCCGTCGAAGACGACGACTTTTTCTTTCAAGACATCGAGGAACGATTTCATGGTCTGTCGATACTGTCTCTTGTAGCGGAAACAACAACGGCGAGCAATCGGCTCGCCGTCTCACGATCACATCAGTGGATCATCGCTCAATGGTTCGAGACGAGTTCCGGGATCACGCTCGAGACGAACATGAGCGAGTACACACCAAGGCCCTCGCTCTGGGTCGAAAGACGCAAGAGGTGTTCGCCGTACCGTGGATTCTTCACAACGCTGTACATTCGTGGCTCGGTGACGAGCAGTATGCTCCTTCCTTCCGCGTCGATGAGCACATCGTCTCCCTTGTTATCCGTTGTAAGGAACTGATCGTCCTGCATGACGATGACCTCGACGGCATCAGTCCACTGCGGATCGAGGACGGCATCCACTTCGAGTGCATGATAGCTCACGACGATTGCACCCGGCATCTGTTCGAGATGTTGAAGACTGTTCCGGTCGTTGAGCCACGTGCCGACCGCGTAGATTCGATCATCGAGGTACAACTGGGGATCGGCATACTCGACGACCGATTCGGGACTGAAGCCCTCGACATTCCCGATGCTGCCCTTCAGGTACCCCGCAAAAAGATCGGGCGTCGAGCGATAACAAACAGCTCCGAGACGATCTTCTTCCCGCATCGGTTCCATCAAGAGCGGGAGCGTCTCGACGGTGTGGGTGTCGTACAGCAACGTTTGGAGAATGCGTTCCGTAGTCGTGTAGTTGCCTTCGCCGGTCGTTTCATACCGAATGAACCCGTGTTTGTCGATGAGGTACATCGTTGGCAATGCACGCGTCCCGTAGCGCGAAGCAATGTTCCCTTCGTTGTCCATCACTACCGGATACGTGATACCGCTGCGTTCGATAGCCTTTTGCACCACGTGGGGTTCTTTTGCGAAGGGAAAGCGCGGCGTATGCACGCCGATCATCACTAAGCCGAATTCCGCGTATTTCCGATGCCACTCCTTCACGTACGGCAACGTCCGGAAACAGTGGACACAGGTGCAATCCCAAAACTCCACCAGCACCACGCGTCCATGGAGTGCGGAAATGAGTATCGGCTCGGCGTTGAACCAGAAATCGCCGAACACTTCGTGCGCTCGAACTGTCTGCGGTTGTATTTCGGTCACGGTCATGGGGAGATCCTCTTTCCGTACAGGGCTACCAATCCTAAGAAAATATAGACATTGGACGTAGCAATAGCAAGGAAGCAGGCTTTGCCGAACGAAAGCGAGGGCATGCACTGCCGGTCATTCTCCGTTTGGCGATCATACTTCTCGACGCACGATAGAAGAAAGATGTAGAAGAGGGAGAAGCGGGATCGTTCGCGTATCTTCTTCGTAAAAGATGCGTTCGAGGAAGAGTCCTGAAGGGGGCGCCGTATAGTGTGCGGGTTCCTTCGAATGCGCGGCGATATAGCTTTGCACCCTTTCGAGTGTCAGCTTTCCTCGTGCTACTTCGACAGCGACACCTACCATGCGGCGCACCAATTTCCACAAGAAATGCGATCCGCGAATGCGCATCAGGATGAGATCGCCTGCTTCGGCAACTTCAGCGGACTCGATCAACACCTTCGTCGAGTGCTCTTCGGGGTCGTCGTCCGTGAATGACTGAAGGTTCCGCATACCGACGAATAGTTTCAGTGCATTGTTGAGCTTCCGCGTATCCAAAGGATCCGTTACCCACCACACGTAACGTTTCCCAAACGCAGTGCGGCGGCGAGAAATTTGATACAGATAGCTTCGTGCAACCGCGTTGTGGCGCGCATGAAAGCGTGACGGTGCCTTTTCGACTTCGAGAATGTTGATATCGGCAGGAAGCTCGTCGTTCACTTTCATGCGAATGATCTCGGGAGCGAGCACTGTCGAGACATCGAGATGAGCAACTTGTTGGAGGGCATGAACGCCGGCGTCGGTGCGTCCCGCACCGACGAACTCGAACTCGGTCGTTTCGAACACGGTGCGCATTGCAGCTATCAGCTCGCCTTGCACGGTGCGTGCGTTCTTCTGCACCTGCCAACCGCTGTAGCGGGTGCCTTCGTATTCGATCGTGAGTTTGAACCGCGCCATGCCCGATGCACTCCCATCAACGAGCGTGTTGAACGCGTTGCGCGCCCTGTGCAAGCGCCCACGCATCTTCGATAATGTGTCGATGGTCGAAGGCAAGGGGAACCGTCCGCCAGTCGGCAACCAACGCTACCTGCTCGGCATCGTCTCCCGCTCGCAGAGTCGAAAGATCGGCGTCGCCAAGAAACGCAATTGCGACGGTATGCCGCACCGTATCGCGCGCAGGATCAGAATACACACCCACCAAGCGGAGACTGCGTACCACAACGCCGGTTTCTTCTTGCGTCTCGCGACAACAGGCATTCTCCACCGACTCACTCACCTCGACGAACCCGCCGGGCAGCGCGTAGTATCCTTTGAACGGTTCATGACCTCGCCGGATGAGCAGCACACGATCGTCGTCGAAGAGCACACAATCGACAGTAACAGGGCGGATGGGAAAGCTCACCATAGAGTTGATGATAGAGTTGATGCAATCATTGTTCATGCATCATGATACACATTTTTGTCGATCCTCTGCAAGCAACACGGGAGCTTTCGCTTCTTCCGGACTTTTTGTATTTTGAAGACGCAGAACCATCCACTTCATTTTCATCATCCTTACAGTTGCACGTGCTATGCTCAGAATCCTGCGCGGTTTCGTTCTTCTCGCCATCGTGATCTTCGCCGGATGTTCATCGAGTGGCAGCCAGCAAGCACCGCCACCTATCGAGCTGCGCGGTGTGTGGCTGACCGAAGAAGAGTTTGCCACAAATCGAGAGCAGATGGCTGCAACCTTGCAATTCCTCGCCGATCACCATTTCAACGCAGTCTTTCCTATCGTCTGGAACGGCGGAACAACGCTTTATCCGAGTAAGGTGATGGAGGAATGGTTCGGCAAGGCGAGCGCTTGGGGCGTGAGCGAGCGCGATCCGTTCGCTGAACTTATCGAGGAGGCGCGCAAGCGCGGGATTGCCGTCATCCCCACATTGGGATCGAGCCTCGGACCACTGCCTCCAACGGACGAGCGCATTGCACGGATGAAGCCGAACTGGGCGGCGCGCGATCGTCAAGGGAGAATGGTTGTACGAGACGGCGTCGAATGGTTCAACCCGATTCATCCCGAAGTACAAGAATTCGTCTTCGCGCTCCTTTCGGAAGTCGTCAAGACCTATGATGTTGCAGGCGTGCAAGGCGGTGACCGCTTGTTCGCCGAGCCGATCGAAGGTGGATACGACTCGATCACGACCGCACTCTATCGTGAAACGCATGCCGGCAACGAGCCGCCGCTGGACGCCAACGAGATCCACTGGAAGTATTGGCGTGCAGTACGCATCAACAGCGCGGCTGAGCGGCTGTACTGGCGCGTCAAAGCGTTCAAAGCACGCATGGTGATGATGTGGGCACCGTTGATCTATCGCGACGCGTTGAACAGCTACTTGCACGACTGGCGTTCGTGGGTCAACGAGAATCCGTACGGCGAGTTCTATGCCGACTTCATTTCCCCTCTCGTGCGGCTGACCGACAGCAACAGCTACAAGCTTCTCCTCGCTACACAGCACCGTGATTCGATGAAGATTCGGCAGAAGAAGCGTTACCTTCTTCCCGGCATCATTTTGCAAGAAGGGCAATCAAGAGCAGAGGAGGAGCAGCTTCTTGAAGCGATCCGCTACAATCGGGCGAGCGGCTACAACGGCGAGATCATCTTTCCGTTCGCGATGCTGAAGAAGAACGGCGGGAAGCTCGCTGCCGCCCTTCGCCGCACACACTACAGTCGCGCAGCGCAACTTCCTTTTGCCGTTGCGGACGCCGGTACACACTGAAGGACAGCGCTGCTATGATGCGACGAGGAACAACTCTTTTTGAGGAGTGGAAAGAAACTCTGCACCTGTCTCCTTTACCACCACCATCTCCTCGATCGTCACGATGCCACGTCGAGCAACGGGTAACCGCGGCTCGATCGTGAAAACCATCCCCGATTCCAACGTCTGAAAAGGTTTCTGCGCGTATTTTCCCCACGCGGGTCCAAGCAGGGCAGTACCGTCATGCGCAAAGCGCCCGACTTGGTGGCCGAGTGCGTGCAGGAATTCAGGGTAGCCGGCTTCAGTGATGTAACGTCGAGCGATGGTATCCGCTTCGATGCCTTGCACACCCGCGCGCATCGTTCCTCGTGCAAGCTCGATTGCCTGCACGATCGTTGCAAAGCCACGCTGCACTTCAGGCGGAGCAACGTGTTCGCCTTCTTCTGCAACATAAAACGTCCGCTGGAGATCGGAGCAATATCCGTTGACTTTCAAGCCAAAATCGATGTTCAGCACATGGCCTCGTTGCACAGCCCGATCGGTCGGGGCATAATGTGCCTCAGCCGTTTCGGGTCCGGTGAACACAGCAGGGCAGGTTCTCGGATCCCATGCGTACTGCACGCCTGCCTCCGCAACTCGCTGCTTCATGAACGCTGCGATTTCTCGTTCGGTCTTGCCCGGAGCGATGAACCGAGCCGTCTCATCGAAGATCCGTTCGGTGAGTCGAATTGCTTGGATGATGTTCTCCACCTCCGATGAAGTTTTTCGAGCGCGAAGCGCTGACACGATTTTTTCTGCTGAGATGAGCCGGTCTTGCATGTCGATCTCATACAACATATCGCGCAGCGTCAAGTACATGCCGTGTGTAATACCGTCGCAGATTTCACTTCCTCGGGAGTAGTTGACGGCGATAGTTTTGGGATCGAGCTGTTGCAGTACGCGAAGGAGGTGTTCTTTGATGCCTTTGACATAGCCGATCACTTCGTCGTACGCACCAACGTCGAGCACCGCTTGTCGGTCGTATTGCCCCACGATGGCGTAGGCATGGCGAGCCGTGACGATGAACGCGGAATGCCACGTGAGGTCGCTCTCGACGAGGAAAGGGAGAACAGGATCGCCGTTGAGGGCAGTCTCACGCACGAAGGTGATCCAACACTCGACATTGAATTCCTCCAGATGGCGTTTGGCTTGAGCGAGTTTTTCTTGTATGAGAGGAGATGCCATAGCAGCCGTGTTATGTGAATGGTGAGAGATGAAACATCAGCTTACCTGAATCTGTCCGGGCTGAGAAGCGCCATGTCGTACGAGATGGTATCGTTGGTGATGATACGAGCGACGAGCTTCCCCGTCACCGTTGCCAACGACATGCCGATCATGGCATGGCCCGTCGCAGCAATGAGATTGGGCAACGCGTTGAACCGCCCAATGTACGGTACCCCATCGGGACTCACCGGGCGCAAACCTGCCCATGGCTGCACGCCGTCGAAGTCCGACGGGTGTACACCGACCATATACTGTTGGAGCCGCGCAATCATCACATCCACGCGACGTCGCGTGATGCTGAGATCGACTCCCGCAAGCTCCATCGTCCCTGCGAGCCGCAGCGCGTTCCCCATCGGCGTTACGGCGAGCCGATCTTCATAACAGATGAACGGCACCAGCGGTTTTTTTTCTTGGTGTGGGATGGTCATGCTGTATCCTTTTCCCGCCTCCAGGAGCAAGCGTATGCCGAGTGGTTTTAGGAGGTTCGGCGACCATGACCCCCCGGCAAGGATGAACTCATCGGCGCGGAGTGTACCCGTCGGGGTTTCCACCCCGACGACTCGATTGCCCTGCACTTCCAGCCGCAACGCAGGCGTATAGCTGAGAAGCGTAACGCCGCGCCGTTCCAGAAGTCGCGCCAACCCTTCGACGAACTTCGCGGGCGTCAGATGACAATCCCCGGGATAATACAAACCGCCGGATGCACGCATCTCCACATCAGGCTCCAGTTCTTGCACAGCAGCGGCGTCCAAGGTGCGTGCCTCCACTCCAAGGTCATGGGAAAGCTCTGCCTCCTCTTGGCACGCACGACGACCGTAGTCCGTGCGAAAGAGGATCAGCAAGCCGCGCTCCACCAATTCGAAGTCGAATTCCTTCAGTGCCGCAAACTCTTTGTAAAGAGTCAGACTCTCATTGTGCAGATCGCGCAACAGCGGCGCCGCACGACGGACGTTCTCGGTCGTACAGGATTGCCGAAACTTCCAAGCCCATGCAAGAAACTCCCGGTTCAACCGAGGCTTCACGTAGAACGGACTGAGGGGATTCAGCATCCATTTCAATCCTTGGGCAATGATGCCGGGCGAGGCAAGTGGCACGAAATGGCTCGGGCAGACATAACCCGCGTTGTGATGCGATGAGCCATGCCCGAACTCGCCTCGATCGAGGACCGTGACTTGCGCACCTGCGTTGTATAGATAGTAGGCAGCACACAAACCCACTGCGCCGCCACCGATGACGATCATGTTTGGATTCATTGGTCAGGATACATTGTTCGGATTCGTTGATCGGTTGATCAGATTCACGCACGACCGTGAACGGTCATGCTGGTCGAACAAAGGATGGTGAACCATCCTCTCGGGTTTGTCGCACGCAGCTATCATCCTTCAGGATGATTTGTTCGACCAGGGGCATCGTTCACGATCCCCCATGACTGCCCCGAGCCTGCACCAGCACTCATCCCGCCGCCACATAACACGTTTTCACAACCGTGTAAAACTCTTTCGCGTACGATCCCTGTTCGCGTGTTCCATAGCTCGATCCTTTACGTCCACCAAAGGGGGCGTGGTAATCGACGCCGGCTGTGGGCAGATTGACCATGACCATCCCCGCTTGCGCATGACGCTCGAAATGTGCCGCGTACTTCAGGGATGTTGTGCAGATGCCGGCACACAGCCCGAATTCTGTATCGTTTGCAACAGCCAGAGCCTCGTCGTAGTTTTTCACACGAATCACGCCTGCAATCGGACCAAATGCCTCCTCGCAATTGAAACACATGGCATTCGCGGTTTCCGTGATCAATGCGGGGGCAAGATACCATCCCTGCTTTTCGCGCGACAACCGTTCGCCGACGAACACCAGTTTCCCGCCTTCGCTCTGTGCCAACGCGAAGTAACTCAAGTCTTTCTGCAACTGTGCCTCATCGATCACGGGACCTATGTCGGTGCCGGGAGCAAGCGCATCGTCCACTTTCAGGCGTTTCATCCGCTCGATCATGGCGGCAACGAAACGATCGTGGATGCCTTCTGTCACGATCAGTCGGCTCGAAGCAGTACATCGTTGTCCTGTCGAGAAATACGCGCCCTTGACCGCGGCATTCACGGCGACCGTGAGATCGGCGTCATCCAATACCACCAAAGGATTTTTCCCTCCCATCTCCAACTGGACGCGTGCGAGGCGTTTGGCGAGGACCGGCGCGAGCGTTCGTCCCACTTCCACCGAGCCGGTAAAACTCACGCCCGCGACATCGGGATGCGCAGCCAGTGCAGCACCCACGACGCTTCCTTTACCCATCACCAAGTTGAACACGCCTTTCGGGAGGCCGGAGTGCGAGAGTATGTCTGCAAGCGTCCAAGCAGATGCAGGCGCGAGTTCCGCAGGTTGCAACACGACCGCATTCCCGAATGCAAGTGCAGGTGCCACCTTCCACGCCGGAATTGCCATCGGAAAGTTCCACGGCGTAATCAATCCGACCACGCCGATTGGCTCGCGCATCACGTCGATGGTAATGCCCTGACGCACGCTTGCAAGATGCTCGCCGCCAAGCCGGAGCGCTTCGCCAGCAAAAAACTTGAAGATCTTTCCTGCTCGCGTCACTTCGGCAATTCCCTCGGGTAATGTTTTCCCTTCCTCCCGAGACAACAATCTCCCTAACTCCTCCTTGCGCGCTAGAATCTCCGAGCCGACGGCATCGAGAACATCGAATCGCTGTTGCGGCGTGCTCTCAGCCCAGAGACGCTGCGCGTATTTCGCCCCCGTCACGGCGTCGTGCACATGGTGCGGTTCCGCCTGCGCATACTCGCCGATGATGTCGGTGATATCGGACGGATTGTTGATGGTCGAGCGATGAAGTGTATCGAGTCAGGAAAAGAATACTTGTAAAAAGGACGATATTCAAGAACGCGGCAATGTTCGCATACACACCCACGATGCACCGAATCGAACGCTTCGCCCCCGTTACTTCACCAAAGGCGGTGGAAGATGTTCGTAGCCATATTCGCCATGTGTTGACGCGACAAGCCTTCGTAGGCAAACCCCAACCGGAGCGCGGCATACTTGCTTGCGTCGTTCCGGTTGTCGCACTTCCACTCGACGCGACGGTATCGCAGATCGTCGAACACATACGAGAGGAAGAGAAACGTCGCTTCGGTATTCACGATCGTTTTTTGCGCGAGTCGCGCGTACCAGATATTGCCGAGTTCTGCTCTCCCGTGCTCGGTGCTGATGTTCATGATCGCATACATCCCGACACTCCGTTGATGCCCTTTGCTGAAAATGGTGAAGAAGAGAGGATCGCTCCTCTCGGCAAGACGGGAGAGCCAATCGAACATTTCTGCTTTGCTCGCGAACGGGCCGTACGTCATGTAGTGCCAGACCGCTTCCTCTTCTTCTCGACCGTGCGTGAGTTCGTAAAGATCATCACAGTCGCGCCTGGCATCGACGCGGCGAGCAAGCACATGTTTGCCTTCTAAGCGCTCGATCGCCGGATGCTGCCGGTGATGGGGAAAGGGAACGTCATCCACGTGTCACCTCATGGAAAAACCGACTTTGCGTGCTATCATGGCTGTCGAAGCACCAAGCTCCGCTTCGGCAAGAGCGTAGTGGTGAAATTCCCTCCGGAGGGGATACTCTGCTCGCAATCGACGAAAATACTCCGCTCGCTGGTGCGCGGCAAGCGTCAGTATCTTGCGCAAGCGTTCATCGTCCCTTCGGATGTCGTACGCAGAGCGGACTGCGGCACGAAGAACGTCTTCATCATCTCGCGACTGCGCTGCCGACACCAGTGGCGTTTTCGTCTGCTCATCAAGAAAGGAAGGAGGATCGGCAGCGATGCCGAACGTCTTGCTCAGCGCAGCGACCAACATGCGCGTGGCATTGAGTTTACCGTCGTACGAATAGCCTGCGATGTGCGGCGTCCCGAACGTCGTGCGTGCCAACAGCGCTGCATCGATTGCCGGCTCATTCTCCCACACATCGAGCACACAGGCGGAGAGGTGCTTGGCGTCCAACGCACGTTTCAAAGCAGCGCTATCGACAACCGCTCCGCGTGATGTATTGATGAGAATCGCCCCTGCTTTCATCGCTGCGATACGGTGCTCGTCGAACAAATGAAACGTCGCATCCACTCCTTCATAGGTCAGCGGCACGTGGAGGGAAATGATGTCCGCCTGCATGAGAGCATCGAGGGGGAGGTAACGCGGGTCACCGGTAGCGCGTGCGAGCGGCGGGTCGTTGAGAAGAACGTTCATGCCCAACGCTTCGGCTTTGGCGGCAGTGCGGCTGCCCGTGTTGCCGTGTCCGACGATACCGAGCGTCTTCTCCCTCAAACGCACGGACAACCTTTCTCCCCATTCTAAGAGCGCAGCCAGCACATACTCTGCAACCGAATTCGCATTGCTGCCGGGACAGCTTGCGAAAGCAATCTGCTTGCGCCGGAGATACTCGACGTCAACGTGATCGAATCCGATTGTCGCGGTGCCCACAAACCGAACATGTGTTCCATCGAGAAGTGATTCGCTCACGTTTGTTTCGGAGCGAATGAGAAGAACGTCCGCCTCACGGATCGTTTCTCGTGTCATGGCGGTGGTGGGAACGACGCGCACTTCCCCGAACGGAGCGAAGGCTTCTGTGGCAAAGGGAATCTTCGAGTCGGCAACGATAAGCATGATGGAGAGGAGTGATCATAAGACCGACTTCAAAGTATTCATGATCGTGCAGATTAGCAAGACGACTCCTCTGCGGCGCTCTTCACTCTTGGCGGCGATTTGTGTATACTCTTGATGTGCGCGATGTTCTTTCTCCCACGTTCGAGGATGACGCTATGCAGACCGTCAAGACGATCACCGTCGAAGAATTGAAGAAGATGATGGATGAGCACGCTGACTTTCAGCTTATCGACGTCCGCGAGCCGGACGAAAAGCAGTTTGCCGACATCGGGGGCGAGTTGATGCCGATGCGATCGGTGCTGGAGCAGGTGCACAACATCGCGCGCGACAAACCTGTGGTCATCTATTGCCGAAGCGGCAGCCGCAGCGGCCGCATTGTCGCGTTACTCCAACAAGAATACGGCTTCACCAATCTTTACAATCTCGCCGGCGGCATTCTCGCCTGGTCCGACAGGATTGATCCTTCGATCAGAAAGTACTGACGGTACACCCATGGATGTGGGGACGGAAGTCGCCACACACACTTCACCCTCTTCTGTAGTCCAAACGTCTCACCTTCTCCCTCCCTCATCGCACGCGCATGCGGAGATACTGAAGCATGTTTCTTTCGTGCAGCAGTGCACTTCCCCTTTTCTCCCACAAATTCCAAAGGGTGCTCTGTGATGGAGCGCGGCATGTGGATTGCGATAGCAGAAGACTGCCGCACGGTTGTGCACGCGGCAAAACGCACGTCTCTCACTCACACATCAAGAGGGGTTGTATGAAGCGTTTGGTTGTTCTTCTAAGCTGGGTGTTGGCATTGCTCCTCGGCTCCACTCGTTTGGTCGTGGCTGACGATGACCCTACCATCGTCATCATTTCTCAGCCGGTGACGCTCGCGCAGGTGCATCAGCCCTACGAATACGAGGTGGAGGCAATTGTTGTTCGTGGACAGGGTGTGATCACCTTCGAGTTGCGCGATGCCCCTGTGGGCATGACGATCGATCCACTCACGGGGCTTATTCGTTGGCTGCCGCCGTTGCCAGAAAGTTTTCGCGTGAAGATACGTGCAAGTATCGATGACGATTCCCCGACGCACGGTGGTCACGCCGACCAGGAATACACGTTGTTTGTGCTGAATGGTCAACCGGCAGCGCTGCGTGGTACTGTACGTGCGCTGAACGGCTCGCTTGTGGCGAACGTGCGCTTACGCCTGTTCGAGATCACGTCCTCACATTTTGTCTTTTCCACGCTCAGCGATGCGTTCGGTCGCTACCTGTTCCCTTCTGTCAATCCGGGAACGTATCTGCTGCGTGTTCAACCGCGCGATAATCTTTTTGCGGACCAATGGTACGATCGAGCACAACGCATCGAGGACGCGACGCCGATCGTTGTACCCGAGAGTGCAACGCTTACTATCAATGTCACGTTGCTTGCGCGTGATACACTCAGCGATCGCTTCCGGCTCTCAGGTACGGTGCGCGATAGCGCGGGTTCACCCCTTCGTCACGCAGCGGTGGTCATCTTTCGGGCACGGCAGCATGACGATCGCGACAACTCCGGCTTCAACTTCGAGGGGTTGGACGACCACGATCGTGATCAACGGCTGGAAACGGTCGTCTTCACCGATAGTGCCGGTCGCTATAGAGCACTGTTGCGCTCACGACGATACGTCCTCATGGCGTTCAAGAGTGGATTCGAGCGGCAGTTTGGGGATCATAAAGCGAGCATCCTCGAAGCCGATCGCTTGCGACTTATCAGCGACACGAGCGGCATCGATTTCGATTTGCAACGTGCTGCTGCCGCCACCGGTTCGATAGCCGGAACGATCACCGCAGCAGGTACACCAACGCCCGTGACGGCTCACGTCCTCGGCTTCCATCGGTCTTCGCCGAACGGACGCTTTACAGGATTCATTCGCCACACAACAACGGACTCGTTGGGTCGCTACACACTTGCTGCGCTGCGATCAGGCTTCTCTATCGTCTTGGCGATACCGCAAGGCGATTTCCTCCCGACATTTTATGACACTTCGGGCGGTACCGTGCCACTCGCCAATGCGTTCCCTGTACCCGTCGGCTCCAGCGCGGTCATCGGCATCGATATCGGTGTTCAGCCTGACACGATCAGCGGCATGAATCGCGTGCGCGGCACCGTGCTGTACAACGGACAGCCTCTTGCAGGTGTGCCTGTGTACGCTGGTGCGCAAAACACTCAACGCATTCTCGGAGCAGCCGTTAGCGAACGTTACGGTCGCTACGTCATCGTCGGATTGCATCCTGGTACGTACCGTTTGCAAGCGACGAAGCCGGGGTTCACATCCACCACAACTTCTCCTCTTGCGCTGTTGCAACAAGGAGGCTTGCCGGGCACGGTAACGCAAACGATCACACTTGTGGCAAGCCCTCTGAGCGTCGAAGAGTCGAACCTGCCCACCGAGTTTTCGCTTTCACAGAACTTTCCGAATCCTTTCAATCCTTCGACGCGCATCTCGTTCGTTGTGCGGAGGGCGGGGTTCGTTTCGTTGAAGGTCTTCGATGTGGCTGGACGCGAAGTCGGCACCTTGATGAACGGTGCTGTGCGCGCAGGAAGTTATGACGTGGAATTTCGCGCAGAGGGTCGCGCCAGCGGCACTCACTTTTACAGGCTCACATTCACGCCAACCGGCGGACATGCCTCCAGCAGTGTGCGCAAGATGCTCCTCTTGAGATAAGCTCGCGCAGCGCATGGCTTGCATGCGACTCCCTCTCTCCTCTCCTTCAAGAAGAAATAGGGGGGAGGGAGTTCGTGTTTCTCACACCAAAAATTTCTTATCTTAGACCGACGGTTGATCCCGCTCCGCGAAAACGATCGCTCTTGATGAAACGATTCACGACGCTGTACCTTCTCCTTGCCACGGCAATGATTGCAGGATCGCATCGGATGGCGCCCGATGTCGACAGCTTCGCGCGCGTTGCGACCGTGATGATACCAGACGAAGAGCTGCTCTATGAAGTAAGCTGGACGTTCTTCAAGTTGGGCCGCATTCGCGTTCTCACACTTGCCACGCCGAATGACGACAAGAGCTCGACCTATCGAGCGGTTGCCTATTCCGATTCGTACGACCTGCCGTTCGTCGATTTCCACGCGTACTCCACCACCGAGATGGACTCGATGCTCTTTTCGTGGCGGTCGTCTCTTTTCGAGAAGAACCGTGACCGTTGGTTCCGCCAAGTGTACCACTTCTTGCCGACCACGCGTCAGTTCATTACCGAGAACGCTTACGTGAGTGAGATTCACCACTTGCCTGCGCCATCAGCACGGTACGATACGATGCACCTACCCTACGAACGATTTCAAGACGGCACATCCATCCTGTACTTTGCTCGCGCACACGTGCACGACAACGTGTCTCTCGCTGTGCCGACACTCGTGCGCGGCAAAGCGGGTCGCACCGAATTCTATTTGCCTGCCGAGCGCACTACCACATCGATCGACGCGGTGCCGTATCCAATTCGCGTGGTGGAATTGGAGGGCAAAGCGGATTTCGAGGGCATCTTCGG
>PSMW01000044.1:0-14352 GCA_040290295.1 Ignavibacteria bacterium | reverse complement strand
CGTCGGGACGAGGTCTCGTGTCGCAGAGAACGACACGGACAAGCGGTAGAAGTACACGCCGCTTGCCAAAGCGTTTGCGTCGAACGTGACCTGATATTTTCCCGCCTGTAGCATCTCATGCACGAGCGTGCGGATTTCCCTTCCCAATACATCGAACACTTTCAATGAGACAAAATGGGAGCTTGGCACGTGGAACGCGATCTTTGTCGATGGATTGAACGGATTGGGATAGTTCTGGCTCAGTGCAAAAACGGTCGGTACAGCAGTCGTGTTCACCTCCATCGGTTGGTTTGTGAGAAATGCACGCACGATCAGATCAACGTTGGGCATTTGTTGTTAGCCTTGCGATGCGAGGTACTATCGGCTCCGCATATCGATCGGGGGCGTCACATCGCCGCCGATGCCGGGCGCTCCCGGACTCGTCGGGAGATAGCTCAGCACGACGTGAAAGTCGCCGCTGCTGATCGTCGGAGGTTCGTTTGCCGGCAACGTCAGCAGAAAACTATCCACACCCGCCTGCTGATACGTGGTGGCGGTGTACGGACCCGCCAGTCTCGCTCCCGGCAACCCTGCGCTATCGGCATGGATAGAGATGAGAATGGGACTGTTGCCGTTGTTCGTGAACGCCTTCACGCGGTACACACGCGTCGGATATGCTTGCGGCGTAAAGCGGATGCCGAACTTGTTGTCGTTGTATGTAAAGTCCACGACGTAGAACACTTCGGGGATTCCGTCGTCGTAGCGAAACATCGTGAGGTGCGGATCGCTCACGGCAAAGGTGGCTACCGGCGTCGAGAACGGACCGAAGTGTCGTTGGCTGGAAACGGTGATCAATCCGCGCAACGAGTATTCGTACCAACCCTGCGCGATCACGTTGGAGTCGGTCCATGCTTGGACGCCACGTGAGAACTCACGCAGCAAGGTTCCGTTTCGATACAATTGCAGCGTGATAGGTATCGCCAGCGTATCGCCGTTCAGCCCTTCGACGGGATCGGTCCACGTCACGCGCAGGAAAGTTCCTTGCTTCGACACGGCAACGTTCGCGGGCGCTTTCGGCGGTGCCAGCAAACGAATGGGTATCTTGATGTCCCCGAAGCCGGAAGGCGTGAACACGCTGACCATCGTTTGGGGCCACGAGCCATGGAAGACCGCCGCGCCCGACGAGCGGCTGATCATGAACAACCTTGCACCCACCTTTTTGCTTGGCGCATACACCTGCAGGTGATTCTTGTTGAAGAAGCTTATGGGGATGGCGACCTCGCCAGTCACGTAGCCTGCCGACCAAGAGAAGGCAGTCGTTGCGTCTCTGACCGAATCCACGATTGCGTTCACTCCGCCGTTCGTGTAGATCTCTCTGAACCGAACGGTGGCACCCGGTGCGAAGTGGTACGCCCAATAATTTCCCTCGCGTAGGAGGGGATCGGTGCCGATCGGCTCGAATCGATCATTGTTGTTGTCATCGAAGTACAAGCCAAATCCCTCGGCCTCTTGCAGCCCATCGGTGTTGAGATGATCTTCGCCCGCGATGAAGAGCATGCCCGTGGTGCTGTCGTACTTGAAGTACATGAATACGCTGCCGCGTGGAAGCGGAACGCTGCCGCCATATCCGAACACATCCGATACATCGACCTTCAGTGCATCACTTCACTCACCGGGGCTGAGAACGCCGTCGAGATTGGGAACGACAGTGTGATGCGGCGCCGTGATGTCGAATTGCAGGAACGAACTATCCACCGTCCCGTAGGCTTCGTTGGAAGACACGCTCTCTCCTTCTCCGTACGTCGCAAGTACTTGATAGCCTTCGCGCAGCGCACGAATCGTCACGGTCAGGTCTTCGATCGCCAGACCGCTGAAGTTTGCTATCGGCGAGCCGTCGGAGCGTGTCATCTCGAGTTTCGAACGATCGAACGCGAAGGTTGCTGTGCCGGCGGCGGTCGCCCGCAAGCGCAACTTCACGAGCACCCCGCTGCCGCTGGCAGAGGATGTGGTACCCGCTTTGAACGTCATGCCGAAAGCGTATGCGGTGTTGTTGTTGACTCGTCCGCCGAGGACCAACGTGTTGCTGATCGGTGAGAAGAACGGTCCGACCTCTGCCGCGAGCAACTCGACATTGGAGGGAAGACTGAACTCCGTTGCTGCGCCGAACACGTCGTTGACGTCAGGTGGGAGATTTGCGTACCGACAGTACGGGAGTGGCGATACAGGGCTTGCTCGTTCGCCATCTCGTTTTGCCGAACGACGTTGCCGGGTCGAAGGGTGTGGTGGAGTTTGTCGCGCGCGAGATCTCACCCGACACGTACATCAACATTATGGATCAGTACTATCCGTCGTACAAAGCGCGCCATCTTCCTCCGCTGGATCGGCGACTTCGTTGGAGCGAATATGAGCGGGTGATCGAATATGCGCGCACATGGGGTTTGCACCGCGGCTTCGGTGATGAACAGGCGGGCTTGTGGCTCTGACGAGCGCACCACTCGCTTTTCCCGACGATCCGCAGCGCGGCAACGCCCTGCTTTTGGCTCGGCAGCAACGAAGTGTGTGTGGATAAGGTCCTCCATCCCTCATGAATGAACATGAAGAAGAGAACACTGATTCTGGGTGTCCGCAACCTGTTGTTGGGTGACGAAGGAGTCGGTGTCCATGCCGTTCGCCGTCTTGCATCGGAGTCGCTTCCTCCATCCGTGGAGCTCCTCGATGGTGGGACGGGCGGCTTTCATCTTCTTTCCCTCTTCGATGAGTTCGATCCCATCATTATCATCGATGCGACGCTCGACGGCGATGCGCCGGGCACGGTACAACTTCGCAAGCCGAAATTTGCCAGCGATTTTCCCCGCACGCTGAGTGCACACGATATCGGCTTGCGCGACTTGCTGGAGACTGCGCAGCTTCTTGCTTCGCTGCCGACCGTCTATCTTATTACCGTAGCGATTGCCGACACGCAGACGATGACCACTGAGTTGTCCCGCTCGGTCTCCGCTGCACTCCCGGACGTGGTTCCGATCGTCAAATCACTGCTTGCCGTGTAGGCTCGTCGCCTGCCTGTTCCTGAAAACCCAGAAAATTGCTGCCAGTTCCGAGCGTCGGTTCTCTTGCTCATGAACAAATCGGATTCCTCGCTCTCAAATTTGGCAAACTTCGACGCCGTGCTTCGCAAAAGTTGGAACTGAGGTCGGTACCCATCTCAAAATGTGCCCCACTCGGTGCGGTTTCGATGATCGATGGAGGCATAGTTGTTGAACTCTTCAACGGCGACACAGCCCCCGAGTGCCCCCATGCACGAACTTTCGATTGCCCCCAGCATCCTCGATATTGTGCACGAGCACGTACCCGAGGATGAGCGTACTGCAGTACGAGCAGTGCGAGTGCGCGTGGGGAAACTTTCCGGCGTGGTTCCTGAATCGCTTGCGTTCTCATTCACGGCTCTTGCCGCCGGTACTCCGCTCGAACATGCACGACTCGTCATCGAAGACATACCGGTACGGGTACACTGCGAGACATGCCGCAGCGAGTTCACGACGGATGCGCTCCTTTTTCTTTGTCCTACCTGTGGCGGCGCAGCAACCAAAATGCTGAGCGGCAACGAGCTGTACGTTGCCGACATTGATTTAGAAGACCTACCCTTGGAGTCGCCATGAGTATCGTAACAGTCAAACGGAAAGTGCTTGCCAAGAACGACGAGATCGCCGCGCTGAATCGTGAGCGCCTTGCACGCCACGGAGGGTTTGCGGTGAATCTTGTCAGTTCCCCCGGTTCGGGCAAGACAAGCATTGTCGAGCGAACGTTGGAATATCTCACGGGCAAGGTACGTATAGCCGTCATCGAGGGCGACGTGCAAACCGATCTCGATGCGCAACGTGTCGCTCGGTTCGATGTCCCCGTTGTGCAGATCGTGACAAACGGTGCCTGCCATCTCGAAGCGAAGTTGGTTCAGGATGCGCTCGACCGGCTCGCGCTCGATGGCGTTCGTTTGTTGATCATCGAGAACGTGGGCAATCTCGTCTGTCCCTCTGCAGCCGGATACTCAAATCGGTCTACAAGACTGCTGCCCTTGCCGCCATCAACGGAAAGAATCCGTTCCGGGACTACGACGATCATCTCCTGGCTCAGGGGGTAGCCGAACACAACGCACGGCACGCTGTTGCCTGCTCCATCGCACGGATCAGCTACGGGATGCTCAAGAGCGGAACACGCTACGAACCATATCGCTGGAGGCACGCCGAGCCTAAGAGCGCATAAGAGACTCGCTTCATACTGTATCACACCTTCAGCCGACGTGAGGTAGCTTGTGAGTAAAGCCTCTTGTGGACTTGGTGACAGAAAGATCTCCGAGTCGGAGGGAGAGTTCAAGGACGTTATTGCACCACCCGCCATGTTCATGGGGAGATGCCACGCGCATGGTTAACCCCCTCCCGTGTATACTCGAATTTGCCGTAGCCCAGAGAGAGCTCAGATAGATGCATAGAACACGCACGCGCGCAAAGCAAGATCCCCAAAAACACCAGGAGCCAGCTTCAGAGGGCGTGCTACCCCAGAGCGAAAGTGTGACCCAATGTCAGAGAACAAACCACTTGCGCGTTTGTTACGGAGAGCTATTTTCTCTTGACATTCTTTTCTATAGATGATCGTCCCATCGTGCGACATGCAGATGACGCGATTGTGCGCGAGGTGGGCGGCAGGGAAATGGTGCTGCGGCGCGCTCGTGGATTCGCTCCGCTGTCCGTGTTGCTTCCCGAGACGCGCACTACGTCGCAGCTCGCGTGCACAACCTTTGCCGGCGGCGCGCACCTCAAGAACAGAGTCGCCCTGCGTGTTGGGCGGAACGCATTTCTCAGCCAACACATCGGCGACCTCGAAACGTACGAAGCTTACGAGGCATTCAAACGTGTGATTGCCGATTTCACGACGCTCTATGACGCGCGTCCGACGACGTTTGTGTGCGATCGCCATCCCGATTATCTCTCGGCCCGCTACGCCCGGCTTGCAGCCGAACGCGCGTACACGGTGCAGCACCATGTTGCTCATGTTGCCGCCTGCATGGCGGATAACGATCTCGATGCGACCGTCTTCGGCGTGTCGTGGGATGGAACGGGGTACGGTACGGACAGAACGATATGGGGAGGCGAGTTCTTTGTGGCGAAGGAAGGAACGTTTTGTCGCGTCGGTACATTCAGGCGTTTTCTCTTGCCGGGCGGTGAACATGCCGTCAAAGAACCGCACCGCACTGCGTTGGGTGTGCTGTTCGAACTCTTCGGTGAAGAGGGTTTGCAGCGCAACGACATCGCCTCAGTTGCTGCGTTCACCGAAAAGGAATTGGTGGTTCTGCAACACATGCTCGTCAAGCGACTCAACTCGCGGTTCACATCGAGCGTCGGTCGCTTGTTCGATGCAGTATCATCGCTCGTTGGGCTGCGTCATCAGGTGCGGCATGAAGGTCAAGCAGCGATGGAGTTGGAGTTTGCGTTCGGCTCGGTGGCGGTGCATGATGCTTATCCGTTCCGACTCATCCGCCAAGCAATCGACGGCGCTTCTATGTCGGTCGTCGATTGGGGACCTGCGATTCTTGCCGTGCTCGATGATGTCGGCAGGGGCGCGCCGCTTGCGCTCATCGCCGGCAGATTTCACAACATGTTGGTCGATGTGATCGTCGCGCAGGCACAAGAGGCGAACGCGGAACGGGTGGTGCTCAGCGGCGGGTGTTTTCAAAATCTCTACCTTACCGAGCGAACGATTGAACGCTTGAGACAGTCTGGTTTCCGGCCATACGCACGAACGTCACGGCGTTGTGCAACAGGAGGCAGTACTGAGCTTTCCACGTCAAACTCATCATGAGAAAGGAGGAACCGTATGTATCTCCTCACCGGTTGCCTGAAGGAAATCTTCGTCGAAGGCGGCGTTACAAAAGGCAAGGTACAAGTCGGCGGCGCATTCACTACAGTCATCCTGAGGCTGCTGCTCGATGCGCGCGTTGGCGATACGATCGTTGTCGATTCCGGCGTTGCCATTGGGGTCAATGCGGAAACGTCACACCAAGAAGCTCTGGAGGAAACCTATGTGCCTCGCGATTCCCGGTAAGGTTCTGAACGTCAACAAGAACGTTCAGCCCGTGATGGGCGATGTCAGTTTTGGCGGTATCACCAAGCGCGTCTGTCTCGAATGGATTCCCGACGTGAAAGAAGGCGAGTACGTCATCGTGCATGTTGGTTTTGCCATCAGTAAGATGGACGAGAAGGAAGCGCTCGAAACGCTCGACATGTTGAGGCAGATGGGCGAGAACTTGGACGAGTTGGGTGCCGTACCGTAACCGATAGTTTGCAAGGAGGAAGTATGAAGTATATCGACGAAGATCGCGACGGCTCGATGGCGCGCGGCTATGCCAGGCTGATCCGAACCGTGACGACGTGTCGTTGGACGTTGATGGAGATTTGCGGCGGACAAACACACACGATCGTCAAGTTCGGCATCGAAACGCTATTGCCGCCCGAGATCGAACTCGTCCATGGACCCGGATGCCCCGTGTGTGTCACGCCGTTGGAGATCATCGACAAGGCGATCGCCATCGCGTCGATGCCCAATGTCATCTTCACATCGTCCGAAGACATGCTGCGTGTGCCCGGTTCGATGAAGGACTTGCTTGCGGTGAAAGCGGAAGGGGGCGATGTCCGCATGGTCTATTCGCCGCTCGATGCGGTGAAGATTGCGCAGCACCACCCTCACAAGAGCGTCGTGTTCTTCGCCGTCGGGTTCGAAACGACGGCGCCTGCCAATGCGATGGCCGTTTGGGAGGCACGGCGTCTGGGCTTGAAGAACTTCTCCATCCTTTGCTCGCATGTGCTCGTGCCGCCGGCAATCGAGGCGATCCTCTCATCTCCACACAATCATGTTCAAGGCTTTCTCGCGGCTGGACATGTGTGCACGGTGATGGGCTATGAAGAGTACATCCCGCTTGCGGCGAAGTACCGCGTTCCGATTGTGGTGACGGGGTTCGAACCCGTGGATATCTTGCAAGGGGTGTACATGACGGTCAAGCAACTTGAGGAAGGGCGCTACGAGGTCGAGAATCAATACTCGCGCTCGGTGCGGAGAGAAGGGAATGTGCCTGCGCGACGATTGCTCGCAGAAGTGTTCCGGGCGGTCGATCGTAAGCGGCGCGGGATCGGCGAGATCCCGATGAGCGGCTACGCGTTGCGCGAAGAGTTTGCCGACTACGATGCCGAACGTCTGTTCAAAGCCAACGCCATCACCGTGCAAGAGTCGCCGCTGTGTATTGCAGGCTTGGTGTTGCAGGGATTTTGAAAAAGCCGCACGAGTGCAGTGCTTTCGGTGCACACTGCACGCCCGAACGCCCGCTCGGCGCGCCGATGGTTTCGTCCGAGGGCGCATGCGCAGCGTACTATCACTTCGGCACGCATCGCGTTTTGCATGAAGCATGACCGCCGCTTCAGCGCACTGCTCTCTTGGACCATGTCTGCCAAGTAACAGGAGGAAGGTATGAGCAATCCGAAAGCAATAGAGTATACCGGCCTGAATTGTCCGCTTCCGATAACAGATTACAAAAACGTCCTGTTGGCTACGGCAGCGGCGGCAAACTAACCCACCAGATGATCGAGAAGATGTTCGTGCCGCCGTTCAAGAATCCGTTGCTGGAACCGCTCCACGATGGCGCCGTCTTCTCGCTGAACGGAACGCGTCTCGCCTTTTCTACCGACTCGTATGTCGTCAGTCCGCTGTTCTTTCCCGGCGGCACCATCGGCGAACTTGCTGTGAACGGAACGGTGAACGATCTGGCAATGTGCGGTGCGCGTCCGTTGTATCTGTCGGCTGGCTTCATCATCGAAGAAGGATTGCCGATCGAAGATCTGTGGCGCGTTGTCGTCTCGATGCAGCGTGCTGCGGAGCGCGCGGGCGTGGCGCTCGTTACAGGCGACACCAAGGTGGTCGATCGCGGGAAAGGGGACAAGGTGTTCATCAACACGTCGGGGATCGGTGTCGTGGAGTCCGATACCGTCATAGCCCCCTCGCGTGTTCAGCCTGGCGATACGGTATTGCTCAGCGGAGCGATTGCACAGCACGGCATCGCCATCATGTCGGTGTGTGAAGGGTTGTCGTTCGAAACTCAAATTGTCAGCGATACCGCGCCGTTGAACGAGTTGGTGATGAACATGCTTCACGTTGCCGCGCACGATATCCATGTGCTGCGCGACCCGACACGTGGTGGAGTAGCAAGCACTCTCAACGAGATTGCATCGCGTGCACACGTGGGCATCGAGATCGAAGAAGAGCGCATTCCCAATGCAGAAGAAGTGCGCGGAGCGTGTGAAATCCTCGGACTCGATCCATTGTATGTCGCCAATGAAGGGAAACTGCTGGCATTTGTTGCAACCTCAGCCGCCAAACGTGTGCTCGCGGAGATGCGCAGGCATCCTCTTGGGAAGGACGCTGTTGCCATCGGTGAAGTTGTGGAAGCTCATCCCGGCACGGTATTGCTCCGCAGTCGTGTGGGCGGACTCCGTGTTGTTGATATGCTCTCCGGCGAGCAGTTGCCGAGAATTTGTTAGCCACCATCGACTGCACGCCCATGGCAGTAGGTTCACCGAGACGCACCGTGTGCTCTCGCCCGACGCGAGAGCCATTGTAGCCATGACTGCCTTTTGATCGCCTGCTTAAAAGCAGCACGCCTCGCACACACCACACACCCAAGAGCCTTGAGCGCTCTGATTATTTTCGCCAACCAAAAATGCCAAGAGAATGTCCTTGACTGTTCGTACTTTGTCTGGGTTAGACTGCACAGTAGATGAGCCTCATCATCACACTCATCGATCAATATAGCGTTAGGAGGTTGTCGTGTGCACTTTCGTTTATGCTATCCTGGTGAGCGCCCTGCTCGTAGTCGAGATGGTCATGCTGAGGCAAACAGCACACGCCGCGTGCGTGAGTGTTAATTGCGTAGAAGGAGGAGCCATCATTTGCTGTGGATGGAGCTGCACGGCTCAGCCGGGAAGTTGCAAATGCGTTGATAACCAAGGACGCACGCAAAGCTCAGGCACATGCGCCGAGTCCTGATATGATTCTATCCTTGTCTGTTCTTTGCCTGATAGCCTTTGCGCAAGCGTGGGCGCAAAAGGCGCCGCCTGTCGTTCAGGGTCTGGCACTGGTGCAAGAGATCGCATCACCCCCGAACGCTCCCGACCACATTTGGAGCGATGTGTGAACCATCGGCGTAGATGAAGCAGGGAGGTTCATCGCCCTTTTTGATTCGAGGATGCAGAGACTCAGCATCCTGGACGCAAGTACACTGCAGTTGGTTGGTTCCCGCCACGCCAAAGGTGAGGGACCCGGCGAGTTCAATTCTGCCACAGCGTGGGTAGCGATTCGAAAAGAAAACGTGTACGTGTATCAGAAGCTTCGTCTCAGCGTGTTTTCCCTGAAAGGTGAATATCTCAAACGCGACGTGCGATTGGTGGATAGGCTGCTGGATGCTTCAGCATTGTTCGAGGCTCGACAGTCGTTTGGGATGGATAGCGCGGGTTTCTTGTACTACCTCAGCGGCAGAAGGATGGCAGAATTCGATCTGGTGAAGCGCAGTCCATCGGGTGCCGTCACCAAACGCCTCGCACGCAAGCAGATTCTTCCCGATATAGCTCCGCAACGTGGCGATGTTGGTTTCGGAGTACACCGCAACGGCTCCATCGTGGTAACGTTCGGGCACAAACCGTTGCTGGCAACAATCGGTAGCGACGGGAAGATCGTCTGGACCTGTGATCTCCAAGAACAGCTACCGGCAGAGTTCGCGAGCAGACTGATGCGAAGATGCGATGAAGCTGTGGCGAAAAAGCTTCCGTATTATTGGACGAACTTCTGGACCGACGATCACTATACCATCCTCACGGATGCGGGCCCAGACGAACCCCTTGGTATCGGTAAGCCCGAAGTCTATTACGTCTTCATTGACAGTCAAACAGGCGTCGTCTCTGCCGTTCTGTTTGCGCAACAGAATATCGTGCAGCGTCTGAGCAAAGACGAGAACGATTTGCCGTCGCAGACTCTCTATGCACCGTTCGCCATAGCGCACTCTCACGGTTACATCTATACCTACTGTTATAATCTCGCACGCCTGGTCAAGTACAATATCACATGGAACCCGCGCAAATGAATCGGCCTCCATGCAGCTTTTGCTTCGTTGCTGAATATGCTGATGCGAGTTGAATCGTGATCGTGCAAACGCTCCATTACTCTTGAGCTGGATAATTCGGTCGTCACCTCCTCGAGAGAATTGAAGCTCCTTGGATTTTCTTTCCTTTCCATGCTCCCAACACCACAGGTGCAAGCTAGCCACGCGGGCACGACGCTGTGTGCTCTTCTCTCTCTTTCCGTATCGTCAGTCTTGACTTTCGGGAGGCGAACCCTTATACTTTTTGCGTCGCGTCGCACACGGACGATCGACGTTCCACTCTCTTGCCCACTCTACAAGAGATTGCTCCATGAAGTCTATCCGCTGGTTGCTCGCCGGTATCGTTTGCCTCGCCGCTGCAATTCTGGTCTGGTATGCCACACGCAGTAGTCCCGCGCCAAGTGATGAGTCGGAGGATGGTGCGGGTTCCCTCGCACAGCAGGAGATTGCATTGCCGGTACGCGTTAGTCGGGCGTGGAGGGGTACGCTCACGAAAAGTCTCACTACCAACGGGACGCTCCGGGCGAGAAGGGAAGTCGACTTGGTCGCTCGCGTCGGCGGTGAAGTCGTTGGGGTGTACGCGCACAACGGCAAGCATGTGAGGAAAGGGGACGTGCTGGTAAGGATCGATGACCGAGAGTACCGACTCGCATTCGAGAAAGCGTCGGCGGCGTTGTTGGCAGCACAGATCGAGTACCGCACGCAGACCGCCTCGGAGTTTTTGACCGCGCCCGATAGCGCTCGTGTGCGCGAGGAACTTGGCCGTGCTCGAGCGCGGTGGCAAGAGGCTATTCGTGCTCATAAAGAGGGGAGGCTGGATGATGCAGCATTGGCTCGTGCGCGGCGGGAGTACGACGCCACCGTGGCGTATCTGAGCGTGGATCGAGGCGACATCATTGCGAACAAAAGCGGCTTAGCAGCAGCGCAGGAGGCGTATACGCGCGCCAAGATGGATGTGGAAGCGACCGAGCTTCGCGCACCGTTCGACGGAGTCGTCGGCAATCTTGAGTTGATCCCAGGCAGGCACATCACCAGTGGCACTGTGGTGTGCACGGTTGTTGATCTTTCCACGTTATTGGTCGATGTTGATGTGATCGAAAGCGAAGCGCCGCGCGTGCACCCGGGGCAACGCGCCGAGCTGACCGTTGTTGCGCTCGCGGACAAGAGCTTCACGGGCAAAGTCCTTACCCGCAACCCGATGATCGATCCGAAGACCAAGACTCTTCGAGTAACAATCGAGGTGACGAACCTTCCCGCCTTCCATTCGTTGATGCCGGGGATGTATGCGACGGTGAAAATCCAGACCGAGAGCTATGCTCATCGTACGCTCGTACCGAAGGCAGCGCTGCTTGTGCGGGACCAGCGACCGCTGGTCTTCGTTGCGCAGGCAGGACTTGCCAAGTGGCACTATGTGGAGATCGGCGAAGAAAACGATGAGGTTGTCGAGATTCGCTCGGGCATTGCCGCAGGCGACACGGTGATTGTGGATGGACACTACACGCTGGCGCATGATGCGAAAATCCGGGTTGTAGCGCGAGACTCCCGTCCTGCCGCACGAGAGCACCGATAGTGGCGCGCTGTCCCGACCATAAGTCAGTAGTTACAACGAAACCATCGGAACGAACGGTAAGCGGAAGGTCTCATCATTGCTGTCGAACAAACGGATACCAATGCTGGGAGGTACAGAGAATGGCATTCAGAATTAACGACGTACAAGTATGGATAGACTCAAACCTCGCGCGCATACGTGGCGCCGAGGACGTCGCCGCGCAGTTCAAAGTTTCCCAGGAGACGCTCCGAAAAAAGTTTGCTTGCGAATGCGGCGTCACGCTCTGGCAATACATACGCGCACGAAAGGTCGAGCGGATGAAACACCTGCTCGTAACCACCGATTTGAAGTGTCTCGCTATCTGTTTGGAAATCGGAGTCGGTCGCGAAGACTGCTGCTCAAGAATGTTCCGTGATGTAACAGGTATGACGATGGACGAGTACAGACGTCGGAACGGCAATCACGCCGCTACGCGCAGCGGTGGGGGTAAAATTCGCAAATGATCTGTACCAGAATTGCCAACCGTTCTGCCAACCAGAATTGCCAAGAGAATTTTGTTGACTTTTCTGTGCGGGCAGAGTAGATTGAGCGCGTCGCTGTCGAATAGATCTCCTTCCTCTATGAAGTGTCTCTCGGCTCAGCGACGTGATTTCTTGAAGCTGTCGTAAGCAACATGTTGTTTCGAGTTTGCAACAATGCGCCACCGCAAGCTTATCATAGTCTTCATAGTGTTGTTGGCGTACTTTTCGTGTGAGCGCGAAGGTACCCCTACGGTTCGAGTGAAGTTTCCGTCGGCAAAGCGGATACCTTTTACTTTCGATACAACCAGATCGTTCACGATTCAGTCGGGTCACTTTCCCGCTCTCACAGGCATAGGGAAAATTGATAAGCTTCCCAACGGCGACTACGCCATTTTGGGTGGCCCCGTGTCCACACTTTATTGGGCGAATTCCTTCGGGATGCTTCAACGACTGATAGCGACGACGGGTGAGGGGCCAACAGGCTTTCCGCTCATTACTGATTTCTGCGTTGCAAAGTCCGGACAGATATTCACGATCAGCGACAATCCTGTTCAGATCGGTGTCTTTGACTCGGAAGGTCGTTTTCTGCGACGATACAATTTGCCTTGGATCGCAGGAGAGAGTATTCGAGAATGCAAGGACGGGTTTGTGATTGGCGCAATGGTGGTGTATGACCCCTCCAAAGGAACCACAAGGTCGGAACCTTTGAACTATGGCGAACGAAGGTTCATTCTGCGATACGACTCGTTATTCTCGCGTCCCATACCTATGCTTCGTCCCTCGCCGGAACTCAGCCATACAGATGGCTTGTATTTATTGCCTTATCGGAAGTTCGCTCCGTTTGCGATCGCTCCAAGAGGGGAATACCTATGGGCAATTACTCAAGAAGGCTTTTACCGCATTGAAGAATTTGACACTGAAGGACGGCACCTGGGAAGATTGGAGGTCGAATCAAGTCATTTCGTCCCTGTCAAACCTGATGCGATGGTTGACTTTAGGAAGGTGGGCTACGATCAGGCAATGCATGGCAAACTTATAGCCAGCCACTCCGCACCGGATCTCTTTCTGGTGGGGAGGAATGTTGCCATCATCCGAATGAATATGCCATACGGCAATTACTATCCGCAGTATCGGCGTGAGGCGATGCCTGAATACTACTATGATTTGTTTCTGATTCAATCAGGACGTTTAACGCCTTTGTATGAAGGTTTCAAGACGGGTCTCTGGCTCGTGGGAGTTGAGCGTAACTCCGACACGTTCTATTTCACGAAGTTGGAATTTCAAGCGCACGAAATATCACCTCCACGAATATACGTTGTCACGATTGTTCCAGACGTGACGAAGTGAGAACATCCGATCACATCCAACATATCAAGGAGGCTCATATGTCAAAGAAGATTTCTCTTCAATCATTCCGAGCGTTGCTCGTACTCTCATTCGGGCTGACAGCGATGAACATTCTGCTTCCGCTTACGGCTCTTCCTATACCCTATACCCGGTGTTGTCCACGATGTGTTCAACTTCCAGGCGGAGGGAGTACCATCGTATGCGACATGCCTGGACTGGGGTGCGTGTGTGATCCGAGACCAGGAGAATAATTTCCATAGGAGGGCAGTGATCTCAACAGGTCCTCATGTGCTTCCTCTTGATGATTTGAACCAACGGCCTTCATAATGATGCAGTGGAGTCTGTATGGTTCGGACGACTTGTGATGGTGTACGAGTACGTTCGTGTACGATACTTGTAACTGCAATGATCCTCTTGTCTTTTGCGATCAATTATTTTCAATACATATCGCTCAGAGATTCCAAGGATAATCTTCACTTTACAAGCAGACAGCCTGCGGATATTCCTCGTGTGCTTGCGGCTCGCCTCTCTTTTGACGGCAGACGCCTGGCGCATTGTGTGCCCGTATCTGATAGCATGGTGTGCACCCTCTTTCCGCGAACGATTTCCACGTATGCGAATGTCATGGTGTTGAATAGAATCGAATGCATGAGTTGCTACGAGTATCATCGGGACCACGTTCGTGAGCTGTCCGAAACCGCCCAGATACCCATTTTGGCTGTTGCTCGGGGGGATGACGGTACACTCTGGTGCGGAACGGAAGCGGG
>PSMW01000018.1:25274-67690 GCA_040290295.1 Ignavibacteria bacterium | reverse complement strand
CCGCCGTCGCCGTCGCCGCCGTCTGGTTTCCGCCCGGCATGCTGCCGCCGCTCGCCGTCCTGCTCGTCCGCGCCGCCTGGACGCCGCACACGCGGCTGTCCGTCAAACAGACCGGCATGCTGGAAATCGCTTACTCCGTTCTCGTTGCTGTTTTCGCCGGCGCGGTCTATGGATAGAAACAGGCTTCCACCGAATCGAAAAATCTGACAAAAGGAGCGATCGCCATGTACGGATTCGCCGATCCGAACACGTCTCTTTGCGAACCCCTTGCTCTTCTGAAACGCGAACACGGCCCGCTGCGGCAACAAATGGACGATTTCGCGCGCCTGGCCGAAACGATCCCCGCCGGGACGGCCGACGCCGCCGACAGGCTCGCCGACCTCCGCGCGCGCGTTGCAGCATTCGTTGCCGAACTCGACCCGCACTCCGCGCGGGAAGAAGACCATTTGTTCCCGATGATGGCCCGCTACATCGGCCGCGAAGGCGGTCCGATCGCCGTCATGGAATACGAACACGAAACCGCCAAGCAACTGCTGAAAACGTTCCTCGAAGCCGCCGAACGAGAGCCGCTTCCGGTGTCCGCCGCGCGCGCCGGGAAAATCGCCTCACACGCGGCAAGGGCGCATGCGATTTTGAGCGAACATTTCATGAAGGAAGAAAACGTCCTCTTTCCGATGGCGGAACGACTCCTGAACGCGGAGGAAAAGGCGGAACTCGCCCGCGCCTACGGCCTGTCGCCGTGATCGGCCGGCGGCTGTTGAGCTGGCGCGTCTGGTCAGCACATTCGATTTTCCGCTCTTCGACGTTGACTACGAGTTTGTCTCGCTCCGAGCGGACGATGAGTATCCGTTGGATCGGGGAAGGATTGTAGCGAGTAGTGGATTGGAGATCGCCGTGCGAGAGTTTGAGTTCCACTTCGAGGAGCGTCATGTTGCCCATTCTCACGCGCTTCACTCAACCCAGCGAGGGAAAGGGGCGTATACCGTCGGCCCGCTTGCCCGATTCAATCTCAACTTCGACCGGCTCTCGTTACTCACTCGCGAGGTTGCTGAAGACATAGGCGTGAAGCCGCCGCTGAGGAATCCGTTCAAGAGCATCATCGTGCGTGCACTTGAGACGCTTTCTGCGTACGATGAAGCCGTGCGCATCGTCGAGCAGTACGAGGAGCCGGAAGCCGCTGCGGTTAAAGTGATTGTACGAGCCGGGACGGGATTCGGGGCGACGGAAGCGCCTCGAGGCTTGCTGTATCATCGCTACCGCATCGGGGACGATGGTAGGATTCAGGATGCGAACATCGTTCCTCCGACAGCACAAAATCTCTCGACCATCGAGAACGACGTGCGACGCTTTGTTTCGAAGAACGTGGATTTACCGCGAGAACTTCTCACATGGAAAACGGAACAAGCGGTGCGCAATTACGATCCCTGTATTTCGTCCGCGACGCACTTTGTTCGGCTCACGGTCGACGATCGATAGTATGCTGAGGGCGAATGCCTCTCGGTGCAGTTTCTCCGCCAGCAGTACAGGAGGCGGTACGTGAAGCTCTTCGTTCTTAAAATTCTTGTTCTTATGCTGGTCGCAGGCACCGTGGTGAACTGCCAACGTGCGGTCCAGCGGTCGAGCAGCGCGAGCGATGTCGTCTTCTCGGCGGATGTCAAGCATCTCCTTCGCATTGCCGAACGTTCCGTTGTTGGCGTCGGAGCGTCGTACAGCTATCGGGTGGAAGTGCTGGAGACCGACTCCGAGCGAGCTACACGGAACGACAAGCCGTTGGCGGCGTACGATACGACCATTGAGGTATAGGGCGCGGGATTCACTCTCTCTCGTGGTTTTATGATCAAAGGAGCGGAAGATTAACCAGCCCTCCACCGTCGGCGATAGCTAAAGTATTGAAACTTGCTGCTCAATGTGTCTTCTTCTGCCCGCCTATCACGGCACTCAAATGAGCGGGGGAGCCGAACTCTACAGAATTGCGAGCAATATGCCGATATCTCTGGAAGAATCCTTCCCCCGATTCCGTATGCAGAAAGGAGCGGATATGTCTGTCAGTGGAAGTTCAGGCTACGCAGCCGTGCTCGGAGTGCTTACGTCACCGAAGGGCGGGCAACTCCAGCAACGGATTGCTGCGAAAGTCGTCCGGGATCAGTTGGAGAGTGAAGCGGCGATGGTGCTGAAGCTCGTCCAATCGAGCGAGGAGCTTGCGGCATCGTCGGGAGTAGGTTTGCGTGTTGACTTCAGGGCATGATCACGTTCTGAACAGATGAAGCAGGAGGTGCGTCGATGCATGGACCTCCTGCTTCCATTGTCGCTACGCCTTTCCGCACGCAGCCTTCGTTACAAGTTCCTCTTCCAAAAATCCAACATCGTTCTGTTCAAATGCCGTCGCGTTGTGGCGCCTCGGATACCATGCCCTTGCATGGGGTACACCACCAGTTCGAACAGCTTGTCCGCTTTGATCAATTCCTGGATGAACAGATACGTGTTTTGGATATGCACATTGTCGTCGTGCGTGCCGTGGATGAGCATGAGCTTGCCGTGAAGGTTTTTCGCATACTTCATCAGCGATACGCGTTCATATCCTTCCTTATTCTCCTTTTCTGTTTTCATCATTGCTTCAGCCCACTTCGTATCGTACAAACGGAAGTCGGTGACACCCGCGCCCGCAATGCCTGCCTTGAACTCTTGTGAGCGTGTCATCGCGAGCAGCGTGTTCGTTCCACCGCCGCTCCATCCCCAAACGCCGAAGCGTTCCGGGTCGACGTACGCTTGTTGTTTCATCCATCGCACGCCGTCAACCAAGTCGTTGAGCTCTACTTCACCGGGCGTTCTGTAGAGCAAAAGATTTTCCAAGGTTTTACTGATGCCGGTTGCGGCGCGATTGTCGACGCGCATGACGACATATCCTTCGGCCGCCAGCACATTGTCCCAGAGCAGCGTTTGAGTGAACGAATTCGCCACGGTCGGCGCTGAAGGTCCTCCGTACACGTACACGATCACCGGATATCTCTTTCCTTCTTCCATCGTTTTCGGTTTCAGGACCGAGGCAGGGAGGAGAAACCCATCGCGTGCAGGAATGTGGAACAGCTCCTGCGTGCTGAACGCGTACTCTTTCAATCCCGCCAACGACGGCTTCGAGAGTGCGATCGTTCTCGTTGTCGCAGTCTCATACATCGTCAACGATGGGGGAGTGGTGGCGCTGGAGAACCGATCGAAGTAGTAACGAGTGTTTGGACTCATGGAAATGAAATGCGTCCCGTCCTGTTTCGTCAATCTCGTCAGTCCTGATCCATCCATCTTGATCCGATAGAGATGTCGCTCTGTGGACGACTTCTCGAGTGCGGTGAAATAGATGAGACCGTTTTTCTCGTCCACGCCGGCGATTGCTTTCCTCACCCAAAAGACGCTTGCCGAAGAACTGAGTGCCCAGTCGCCGGTGGTGATTTGATTAACGAGCGCACCGTTCATTGCGAAGCGATAGAGATGTGCATACCCGCTTCGCTCCGACGAGGTGATGAAATGCTTCCCGTCCGCGGTGAAGTAAAGGTCGTCCGATACGTTGATCCATCCATCGTTCACATCCTTCATGATGAAACGCGCGGCGCCGGTGGCGCGATCCACGAAGGAGAACGACAGTTCGGTTTGCAAACGATTGAGCGTGCGGATGCATGCCTCCTTCGATGTCGGGAGCCAATCGACGCGAACGATGTACTCGTACGATTCAGGAGCAAGGGCTGCCCAGACGGTTGTGTCGGGTTTAGCGAGGTCAAGAAATCCCACACGCACGCTCGGATTGTTTTCTCCCACTTTCGGATACCGTTGTGTCGTAACCGTTGGTGTCCAAGGTGTGATATCCACGTAGTGTTGAATGCTGACACCCGATTCGTCGGTATGAAGATAGGCGATCGTACGAGAGTCGGGCGACCACCAGTAGGCAAGATCACTCCTTCCGAACACTTCCTCCCAATACACCCACGATGGGATCCCGTTCAGTGTGGAATCGTTCCCGTCGGTCGTGAGCTGTGTTTCGTTGCGCGTCGCGATGTCGTACACGTAGAGATTGTTGGCTCGCACGAACGCGAGCTTTTTTGCATCAGGAGAGAAAGTGACTGTTTGCTCTTGAGCGGGAGTCTCGGTGACGCGCTGGAACTTTTTCTCTTGCAGATCGAGCAGGAAGATGTCACCGCGTATGAGGTAGCCGCAGAATCTTCCATTGGTTGCGACGAGCGAGGGGAATTGTGGGAGTGACGGGGCGTTCGCCTCGGAGAATAGCTGTCGGAATTGGTTCGTCGCATCTTCGTGGCGGATGATGAGCGTGCGCTTCCCCGAACGCGAATCGAGCCGCTCGATGCCCTGCTCGGTGGCTGGCACGAGTGTATCGATAACGAGCGCGGTGTTGTCGTTCAGCCACCACACCGTGGGTGTAGAGAACGCCTGCAGTACACTGGGCGCCGACATATCCTCGATGGTGAAGTTCTTGAGCGATTGTGCGGAGACGGTGAAAACGATCGTCATGCACGTCACAGAAACCCACCAGCCTAAGTATGCTTTGGTAGTACGCATGATGGAACCTCCTTTATCGTGGCTCATGGGAAGTGATAGGAGAGAAAGTCGAGAACGATGTTGTTAAACGCTTGCGGGTTGTCGGCATGCATGCCGTGCGATGCGTTCGCAACGGTGTGCCGCTCGACGTTCGGCAACTTCGATTGAAGAATATCGAGTATGCGATGGAACAACGGCGGGCTCTTTTCCGCCTCCAACAACAGCACGGGATGAGCAATCGAATGAATTTGCTTGTGTGGGAAAGCATGCAGATAACGTCGGGAGAGAAGTTCGCCTTTGAATGCTGGAAGGTTTTGTATGAAATACGAGCGAACACCTTCGTGCATGGATCGGTACGCGCCGTTCCCCATAACGCCGTCGATAAAAAATTCAAGGCCCCGATCCTCTTCGTCGTGAAGCAATGCTTCTCGCGTCGGTCCGATGACCGTTCGATAGAACGCTTCCAGCAACGCTCTGCTTTGCGTGTCGTGTTCCAGCAGGGGTAATGCCGGCGGTTCACACAACACCAGCGAACGAACGCGCGCCGGTTCTCGAACCGCAAACGTAAGCGCGACGTTTCCGCCCCACGAAGCGCAAACAAGATGTGCCGACTCTGGACAGTGCTGCTGTATGAAGGCAGAGAGATCTGCCGCGTGAGTCTCGACGGCATAGTCTTCATCATCGGGTGACCACGTTTTTGGGTAATGGAATCGACGACTGTACGCGAAGACATGGAACCGTTCGCTGAAGGGGAGGAGTTGAGCCTTCCACGTTCGATAGTCGGCAAGCGAACCGTGAACGAACACGACGGGAACGCCGGCACCAGCTTCGACGTACGTCAGAGGTGTTCCGTTGATGACCGCCGTCTTGGGCTGCATGCCCGTGTGTGCTATCTGAACGTCCACCACAAGCCAAGCAGGATAACGACGAGCGCAATCGAAGCAGTCACATTGAGGGCATGATACTTTCCCCTCTCGAAGTGTATGTTGCCGGCTTCGGAAAAGGTAAGATGCTGCAACGTCCTCCGGTCGGGTGCTTCTGTATCGAGACTCACGCCCACTAAGACAGCTGAAGAAACCACGAAGAGGAAGATCGCGTAGTGGAGAAAGTTGACCGACGCAACCGAATGAAGAAATGCACTATCGAGCGTACCGGTCTTCGCCTGAATTTCGATGATGAAGCGGAACGCGCCCAGCATGAATCCCGTGAGCAACGAAGCGATCGCACCCTTGCCGTTGACGCGATGCCAAAAAATGCCGAACAGAAAACACGCTGCAATAGGCGGAGAAATATATGCCTGCACGCTCTGCAGGTACACATACATCCGTTCATCACTCAAGAGACCGATAAAGGGAATCCACGCCAAGCCGAGCAATACCATCACGCCGGTGGCGAGGCGACCGAACGCGACCAGCGAGCGCTCATCGGCGTTGGGGCGCAGTCGTTTGAAGATGTCGATCGTCAGGAGGGTGGAGGTAGAATTGAACATACCGCTGAGCGACGACATGAGTGCTGCAAGCAAACCCGCGACAACCAGCCCCCGCACTCCCGACGGCAAGTAGGTAGTGACCATCCATGCATAGGCTTTATCGCCGGAGACCGCGCCGTTGGAAAGTTTCAAGGCGATGATGCCCGGCAAAACAAGAATGAACACGGGAAGGATTTTCAAGAAGCCGGCGAAGATGGCGCCTCCTCGTGCGTGGTCCAAATTCTTTGCGCTGAGTACTCGTTGAACGATGTACTGGTCGGTGCACCAATACCAAATGCCCAGGATCGGCGCGCCGAACACGATGCCTGTCCAAGGAAAGTCCGGATCCGTCATCGGTTTGAACATACTCCAAAACTCCGGCGGCGTTTCTGCGACAAGCTCGTTCCAGCCACCAGCCTCGCGCAACCCGATCCATGTGAGGGCCATCGAACCGAGAATGAGCACACCTGTTTGTAGGAGATCGGTGTAGATAACGGCGGCAAGGCCGCCGAGAATAGTGTAAAGACCCGTTGCAAGCACGATCACGATGGCAGAGGTCGTCATGTCCCAGCCCACCACAGCTTTGAGAAGGATACCGCCTGCGTAGAGCGAGATCGAGATTTTAGTAAAGATGTAGGCAACGATCGAAACGACACTCAAATACCATCGCGCTGCACTGCTGTAGCGTCGTTCCAGAAATTCCGGCATTGTAAAGACACCGGTCTTGAGATAGAAGGGCGTGAAGACCCACCCCAAAACGAGAACGATGAGGCATGCCAACCATTCGAAATGTCCGACGGCAAGTCCCGACTTCGATCCCGTTCCCGCCAACCCCAAAAAGTGTTCGCTGGAAATGTTGGTCGAAAACAACGACGCGCCGATCGCAATCCAACCGACATGCCTGCCTGCCAGAAAGTATTCCGTGGTGGTCTTTTTTCGGCGCGAGAAATAGAGTCCGACCGAAAGGACGGCGACGAAGTACAGAACGATGATGAGGGCATCTCGTAACGAAAGGTTTCCTACCATGTGTCACCTGTTATGTGGTGAAAATAACGGAAGCTCTCGACGCATTGCGATAGCCATACGGAACGGTGAAGAGGCACGTCTTCCTCTGAACAATCAGATGGCGCGCTCCGTCTCGTTGTCGAAGAAGTGCAGCTTGGATATGTCGATATAGAACTCGAAGGGCTTGCCCACTTCGGGCGGCGTGTCGGTTGCTAAGCGCGCAACGTACTGCGCGTCGGTACCGGTGGAGAAGTACACGAACACTTCATTACCGACAGGTTCGACGACTTCGACGTTTGCCCTGATCGGCGCAACGCTCGCGATGCCGGTGGGCTTTGCCGGATAGATGTGTTCAGGGCGTATGCCAAGCGTAACGCGAGAACGAACGTGCCCCAGGAGTTTCTTTGCTGTCTTGGAAGGCAGCGGGAGCGCCAGATTGGACCGCTCTTGGACGAACTTCAGTTGCCCGTTCTGCTCGACGATGCCTTTCATGAAGTTCATCGTCGGGCTGCCGATGAAACCCGCGACGAATTTGTTTGCAGGATGATTGTAGATATTGAGCGGCGTATCGACTTGCTGAATGATGCCGTCCTTCATCACCACAATACGGTCGCCCATGCTCATCGCTTCGATCTGATCATGCGTCACGTAGATCATCGTCGTTTGCAATTGATGGTGAAGGCGGGAAATTTCGGTTCGCATCTGAACGCGCAGGTTCGCGTCGAGGTTGCTGAGGGGTTCGTCGAAGAGAAACACTTTCGGCTGACGCACGATCGCTCTGCCGAGCGCGACACGCTGGCGCTGTCCACCGGAAAGCGCCTTCGGCTTCCGATCGAGGAACTGCTCGATGCCAAGAATGTTTGCGGCGCTACGAACACGTGCATCGATTTCGCTCTTAGAGTACTTCCGAAGTTTTAATCCGAACGCGAGATTGTCGTACACACTCATGTGTGGATAGAGTGCATAGTTCTGAAAAACCATAGCGATATCGCGGTCTTTGGGTGGAACGTCGTTCACCACCTTGCCATCGATGCTGATCGTGCCTTTCGTGATCTCTTCGAGTCCAGCGATCATGCGCAGTGCTGTGGACTTGCCGCACCCGGATGGACCGAGCAACACGACAAATTCTTTGTCGTGGATGGTGAGATTCATATCGCTGACAGCAGCGACCTTGCCATCGTAGATCTTATACACATGTTCCAACACAACTTCTGCCATGGGCGTGACCTGAGTGTGAGTGACAACCAACCGCTGTTAAGGAAGGATCGGCTCAGAAAAATTTCTTGAAAAATATATGAACGCATGGAGTAAAACACAACAAGCGTCGCACACCTTTAGCGCACGGCATGCCTGGTCTTGTGTCCTTGCGTGTCAGTTCTTCACACTCGGCCAAGACATCGAGTACGTTCGCGTCGTAGAACCTTGCTCGACGTTAGGTTGCTGTGCCATCTCTCCACGCTCGTTCACGCTCGATCTGGAAGTTCCAACATCAGAAACGCTCCAACAGAAATTTGTCTGTGAAGAAGTTTTTCCAACTCGCTGTCCAAATTGTGTGTGTGAGCTTGACTCGCACAGCATCATTGCCATTTCCGAAAGAGGGATGTCTTCGTCATGCACAATGCTCAGTGAAGAGTTGGCGCAAGAACAGAGATCCACTCAGCGAATCGTTGAAGAAGAACTTGTCGGTGCAGTGTCGATCGTCTCGAAGTACAGGCAAGAAAGCACTTGACAAAATCGGGAAATAAACCTTATCTTCTGGAAGCGCTTCCAAGGATGTTTCGTCCGATCACGACCTTCTTTTTCAAAATGAAGATAACCATATACGATCTTGCTCGGGAGGCTGGTGTCGGCATCGGTACGGTTTCGCGATGTTTGAACAACCATCCGAGTGTAGCACCCAAGACGCGAGAGAAGGTACTTGCGGTAGCCAAACGGCTAAGTTACCAGCCGCATGCTCATGCACAACGGCTTGCCTCGCGGAAGGCAAACACCGTTTCCGCCATCATTCCATTCTTCACCAACTATTTCTTCATCGAAGTTCTTCAAGGCGTTCAGGACAAAGCGGCGGACTTGGGGATCGACTTGATTCTCTATGGGGTCAATAATCCGGGGCAAGCGGAGTACTATCTACGGCGCTCGTTGCACGGCGGGCGCGTCGACGGCGTGATGTTCTTCTCGATGCAGTTTCCTGAAACGTACGTCAGCAAGTTCGAACACATGAAGCTGCCGTTGGTGATGGTGGATTGCTTTCACGAGAAGTTCGATTCACTTCTGGTGAAGAACAAAGAAGGCGCGATGCAGGCAACGCGTCACTTGATCAGCTTGGGACATCGAAATATCGGCATGATCAACGCGAGCTTGGAGACTGTGCCCGCGCGTGAACGCCTCGACGGATATAAACTGGCACTCGAAGAGGCGGGGATTCCGTTCAGTCTAGAGCGCGTCATTATCTCATCCAACGGAAAGCAAGATGGATTCAACCGCGAGGCGGGCTATGAATCCATGAAGGAAATGCTTCGCCGTTCCCACGGTTCGCATCGTATCACAGCGGTGTTCATCGCCAGCGATGTGCAGGCAATGGGTGCGTTGGAAGCTGCTGGCGAACTCGGTGTAGGTGTGCCCGAAGATGTTGCCATTGTCGGTTTTGATGATATCGAGTTGGCAAAGCACGCACAACTCACGACCGTCCGACAGCCAATGCATACGATGGGTTCCATTGCGCTACAGATGCTTGTCGAACGGATGAAGCATCCCGATGCACCTCCGCGGCTTTCGACCTTCTTGCCGGAGTTGATCGTACGAAGAACGTGTGGTGCTTACTTGTCGATGGAACAGCCGACCATGAGCGGCGGTATAGAACTCGGAGAACCGAACACGTGAACGAATTGCTACTGCGTTTCGCCATTCCGTATTGTCTCTTAGGAATCCTTCTGGTGGATCGCGCACTCGCGTTCCATCCGCCTTCTTCTGCCGCGACTCTCGCCGATGTACCTGCGTGGGCAAAGCATGCTGTGTGGTATCAAATTTTTCCGGAACGATTCCGCAACGGCGACGTGAAGAACGACCCGACGGTCAATGATATCCGCGGCGCTTGGCCCCACGACGAACCGGCCACATGGCACGTCTCCCGATGGACGGCAGATTGGTACAAGCTGCAACCATGGGAAGAAGCAAACGGTAAAGGATTCTACTACAACGCGCAACAACGTCGGTACGGCGGTGATCTTCAGGGCGTGCTCGACAAACTTGACTACCTCCAAGATCTCGGTATCAACGCCCTCTACTTCAATCCGCTCTTCGAGTCCCCCTCGCTCCACAAATATGATGCGACGATGTACCATCACATCGACAACAATTTTGGACCTGACCCTGAAGGGGATCGCCGCCTCTGGAGTCGTGAAGACCCGTCTGACCCAGCGACGTGGCAGTGGAGCGCTTCCGACAAACTTTTTCTGAAGCTGCTTGCAGAAGCACACAAGCGCGGCATCCGGGTCATTATCGACGGCGTGTTCAATCATGTGGGGCTGACCTTCTGGGCATTCGAGGATGTTCGGGGTAACGGGCAGAAGTCGAAGTACAAAGAGTGGTTCACCATCACTGCGTTCGATGATCCAACGACGCCCGAAGATGAGTTTCGGTACAAGGGGTGGTATGACGTTCGAGAACTCCCCGAGCTGCGAGAAGACGAAAACGGATTTGTCGCACCCGTGAGCGAACACATCCGAGCCATTGTCCGCCGATGGATGGATCCCAACGGCGATGGCGATCCTTCCGACGGCATCGATGGGTGGCGGCTCGACGTTGCAGAGATGGTGGCGCTTCCGTTCTGGCGCGACTTCCGTACGTGGGTTCGTTCCATCAACCCCGAGGCATATCTTGTGGGTGAAGTATGGTGGGAAGATTACTCCAAGGAACGCATGTTCAATGCTGCGCCGTGGCTTGCAGGCGATGCGTTCGATGCCGTGATGAACTATCGCTTGGCGCGTGAGGTCGGCTATTTCTTCAAGGCGAGGAACCTAAAAATCAGCGCTCGCACTTTTGCCTATCGTCTGGATAGTCTTCGCGCCGAATACCGCGATGATGCCAACGGCGTGCTGATGAACGTGCTGGACAGCCACGATACTGATCGCCTTGCCTCGCAAATCGTCAATCCCGATACGCGATACGATGGTAGCGAAACCAGCGTAGCCAACGCAAGAGAGTATCACGTTCGCAAGCCCAACGAAGAAGAAAGAAAGACCCAGAAGCTGATTGTTCTCTTCCAGATGACGTATGTCGGTGCGCCGGCAGTGTACTACGGGGATGAAGCGGGCATGTGGGGTGCCGACGATCCCGACGACCGCAAGCCCATGCTCTGGAAAGATATGGTCTACGACAACGAGCAACATCATCCGTTCGGTTTGCCTCGTCCGAACGACGTAAATCGATTCGACTCGACACTGTTTGCGCACTATGCCCACTGCATTGCTCTGCGGCGATCGAGCGATGCGTTGAGATTGGGAGAGTACAAAACCATCATGGCCGACGATACTCTTGACGTTCTTGCGTACGCTCGCCAGTACAACAAGGAACGTGTCCTCGTCGTGTTGAACAACGCTATGATGACGCAACGCATAACCATTCCCCTCGATCCACCGTTGTCGGCGCTGGCATGGAAGAATGTGTTCGATACGACCACAGTTATGACGACCGCCCATACGCTAACACTCACGTTGAAGGGAAAGTCCGGTGTCGTTCTGCAGGCAATGACGCAGTGATGAAACGATGGGCTGTTGTGTTTGCGGCTGCGCTTTCCTTCATAGGTTGCAGCAGGGAGAAAGGAACAATCGTTGCGGAGGTCGATGAAGTTCGCATTACCTCCGACCAGTTTCAGAAACGGTACGAGCAATATCTCGCACAGGGCGGCAAACGCGATAATATCAAATTGCGCCTCGAAGTACTGAACAACATGATCAATGAAGAACTGATGTACAAAGACCTCGCACGGCGAGGAATGGATCGCGATTCCGTGTATCGCAGGCGCATGGACGAGGCGCTTGCGCAAGCGCTGCTCGATGGATATGCACGCCGCATCAGTTTCGATACGATCACGATCACCGACCGAGAAGTACAGGACGAGTTCCGTTTTTACAATACAAAGGCAAGCGCCCGCTATCTCTACGCAAAAACCGAGAAAGGCGCTTGGGAGTTGAAACGCCGACTCGAACGCGGCGAAACGTTCGAGTCGCTTGCACGGGAGGTCTTCGAAGATCCCGGACTGGCGACGAATGGCGGTTACCTGGGCGTGTTTGGTTGGGGAGAGATGGAAACAGCATTGGAGCAAGCCGCCTTCACGCTTCCGCTCGGAACAGTCTCCGACCCCATCAAGCTGCGGATCGGGTACGCTATCGTCAAGCCCGAGTCGCGCATGGTGCAACCGCTTGCATCGGAGTCCGACTATTTCAACGTGCTGCAAAAGCTTGCCGATCGCGTTCAGGAAAAGAAGATCGATCGCCTCGTACGAAGGGCAGCAGACGAAATTGTGAAGGGTCTCGCACCATCGTTCAACGAGCAGGCGGTCAACGAGGTTTTCAAGCATTGGGGCATCCTCGTTCGCAACGAAACGCCTGAGCGTGAGCAGCATGCTTTGGCTCAGAACATCTCGACGATGAGGTTCATGCAAACGACGAGAGGAACGTGGTCGGTCGGGGAATTCATCGCCCGCGTGGAGTGGACGACCGAAAAACAACGCCGGCGTGTCCGCTCGACCGATGATGTGAAGGACGTCGCGATCGGTCTTGCTGCGCGTGAGGTTATGTTGGAGCGCGCCAGAGCAATGGGCCTGGAAAACGATTCGACCGTTCGGGGACAGGTTGCCAACGTTCGGCAACGGTTCTTGCTGCGCCGGTGGGCGGATACCGTTGAGGATACAGTTGGCAACAGTGGTTGGGACGCGCGGCTGCTGGATTCGGTCTATCAGGCAAACAAACAGTACTACGCGTATCCCCCGGAAGTGAATGTTGCGGAAATTCTCGTTCGAACGGAGGAAGAAGCAAAAGCTTTGCGGCGGAAGCTCGATCGAGGAGCGGACTTCGCGACCTTGGCGCGCACCCACTCGATTCGGTTATGGGCTGCCAAACGCGGCGGCGAGTTGGGATTCGGTACGCAAGCAACGTTCGGACCGATGGGCGAAAAATTTTTCAAGGCATCCATCGGCGAACTGCTCGGTCCAGAACGGGTCGATCCGTACTGGGCAATCTTCAAGATCTTGGAGAAAAAACCGGGACGGCCGAAGTCGTATGCAGAAGCACGTGAGGATGTGATCGCGGGCTTGCTTCCGCAACGGAAGATTGAAGCGGTGCGTTCAGCGTTGAGCAAGTTGCGTTCTCGTTCTTCCATCACCATCAATACTGCCGTTCTTGAAACCATCACGATCACCACAGACCATCAAGCAAAGAGGTAAATGCCGTATGAAAGCGATCGAACGTGCCTTGCTTCTTGTTGCTGCTCTTGCCGCCGGTGCAGCGATGCTGAAGGCGGGAACGACGGGCAAGATCGTGGGGCAGGTGAAGGACACCCAAACCGGAGAACCTGTGGTCGGCGCGTCGGTTCTTGTGCAAGGGACAAGCCTCGGTGCCGCAACAAATGTTGACGGGTACTATCTTATTCTCAATGTTCCTCCCGGTACGTACACACTCGTTGCGAGTTCGGTGGGCTACAACAAGAAGACCGTTACGGGTGTGAACGTTTCGGTTGACCTGACCACGACACAAAATTTCCAGCTCGTTCCCGAAGTGGTGCAAGCAGAAGAAGTGATTGTGACCGCCGAACGGCCGATCGTGCGCAAAGACCTCACCTCCAGCGAGGCTCGTGTCGATGCAAGCACAATCAAGTCACTACCCGTTTCCGAGGTCTCGGAAGTGCTCACGCTGCAAGCCGGCATCACGCAAGATCGAGACGGGGGCATTCACATTCGTGGTGGGCGCACGAGCGAAGTGGCCTACTGGGTCGATGGCGTCTCCATTACGGACGCGTTCGATAACAGTCAGGCGGTGCAGGTGGACAACAACTCTGTGCAGGAGCTGCAGGTCATCAGTGGGACGTTCAACGCCGAGTACGGGCAGGCGATGTCGGGCATTGTCAATATCGTGACCAAGGATGGCGAGCAGCATTTCGCGGGCAATCTTTCGACCTACACCGGCAATTACGTGACGAAGGACGATGGTATCTTCTTCAACTCAAAGGAGGTGAAGCCGTTTGCCACTCACAACATCGAAGGGAGCTTGAGTGGTCCGATTCCGAGCACGCCGTTCACGTTCTACATCTCGGGCAGATATTTTCGCTCAAGCGGATGGTTGTACGGGAACAATATTCTGAATCCTGACGGCACGCCGCTTCCGGGCAACGCTGCCGTCTTCGATGCATCGGGAAATCTTCTCGCTCGGCAATACCTCGACCGCCCAATGTCGATGAACGGACGGATTCGTCGCTCGGGGCAAGCAAAACTCACGGCGCAGTTTGGAGGCGGAACGAAATTGAGTCTCAGCGCCATTGGCAGTGCAATCGACTTCCGCGACTACAATCATGATTTCTTTTTGATCCCGACGGGCGACGTTCACAAATTCGATCGCAACTACAACCTGACGGCTTTGTGGACGCACACGCTGAGTGGATCCTCCTTCTACACACTCAATGTCTATTATCTCTACAAACAATTCCGCGAGTTCTTGTTCGATAATCCCCTCGACCCGCGCTATATCGTCGATCCCGACGTGCTGCAAGCCAACGCTGGAAGCTACAAGTTTCGTGTGGTAGGAACGAACAACCATCACTTCAAGCGCAACACCGAAACACGCGGAACGAAACTCGATTACACCGATCAACTGAGCCAACTCCATCAGTTGAAGGCAGGCGCGGAGGTGCGATTGCATCGCCTCTATTACGAGGAGTTCGACGTTACCAACGGGCAAGATGCGCAAGGCAGACCGATTCCCGCGATACCTGATCGTACCGGTCCGCTCTATCAGGAGTACACGCGCCAGCCGATCGAATTTTCTGCCTATGTGCAGGACAAGCTGGAGTATGAACAGATGATCGTGAATGTCGGCGTGAGGTTCGATTACTTTAACTCGCGGGGCGACGTCTTGGCAGACCCGCAAGACCCGAACATCTACAATCCATTCAAGCAAGAGAATCGTGTGGACCTCAACGGCGACGGCGTGAGGTCCGACGACGAACAACGTGACCCCGCAGTGGTTGCGGCTCGACGCAGCCGGTGGTACAAAAAAGCTTCTCCCAAAACAAGCATCAGTCCGCGCTTCGGCATCTCGTATCCGATTACCGATCGCGGCATATTGCACTTCTCCTACGGGCACTTTCTCCAGTATCCGTCGTTCAGCGATTTGTACCAACGACCTGAGTTCAAGGTGACGACTGCCAGTGGAACCCAGGGCGTGTTCGGCAACGCCGACTTGAACGCGCAGAAGACGGTGATGTACGAATTCGGCTTGCAGCAGCAGATCTCCGACGACATCAGCTTCGATATCACCGGCTTCTATCGCGATACGCGTGACTGGACCTCGACCAGCGCACCGATTCCCGTGATCGACCCGACGGGACAAACAGCGACGGTTTATTACACACAGTTCATCAATAAGGACTACGCGAATTCGCGCGGCATAACGCTTACCGTCATTAAGCGTCCGTCGAAGATGCTCTCGTTCAATTTCTCCTACACGTTCCAGATTGCAGAAGGGGTAAACTCCGACAAGCAAGCCGATCAAGCACGATACGCTACCAATGATCGCGGAACGGTCATCTCGGGCGTAACGCTTGCGCCGTTAGATTGGGATCAGACACACACGGCCAATCTGTCGATCGGGCTGAGCGAAGCAGATTGGGGCGTGTTTCTCATCGGGCAGTACGGTTCGGGGCTGCCGTACACGCCGGTGCTGAATCAAGTGGAATCGCGCGGCAACGATGCATACCGCCCGACCAATACGCGCAGGCTTCCAGCGCATTACACCATCGATCTGCGCGCGTACAAGAGTTTTCGATTCGACCCTCTCAACATAAGTGTGTTCGTGAAGGTCTTTAACCTTTTGGATCGCCGGAATGAAATTCGCGTGTACGGCGAGACGGGACGTGCCAGTGCTACACCTGCTGCATTGGGTATCGGGAGTCTCTCCGGCGGCTATCGGCTCAACACGCTGGAAGAGTATCTGCTGCGACCGGATTTCTATTCCGAACCGCGGCAAATTCAATTCGGTCTTGAGATCAATTTCTAATCCTTGGGGCTTCTATGGTTCAACGAAAGATGGAAGGTAAACACGGTTCGCTAAGGACGATCGTCGGCATCAGCTTGCTCGTGCTTATGGTGGTGGGAAGTGCAACCGAAACACATGCGCAGCATGTGCCCAGCCGTGAGCGCGTCGATCCGACGCTTCGACGCCGAACGGAAATCGACGGCAACAATCTTCGCACGAGTGTATTCAATTTCTGTTTCTCAGGCAGAACCGGTGCAGGCCAAGGTGTGCCGTACGAGTGGCCCAAAAATACCGGGCGCGTGTACGTAGCGCTGCTTGCACTTTTTGTCGGAGGGGAAGTGGTGGATGATACGGGACGTACCGTGCGCATTGTGGATCTTCCGGCCTTCCGCACCAATCCTGCAACCGGCGGCGATTGGAACATGAACCCCGTCCCGGGATACTTCAACACAGCAGTCGGCAAGATTGCCAAGAGCGATGAGCCGAATACCTGGCCCCCATTCTGGCCCGACAAGCTTGCCGATCAAAACGATCCGGGATGGCGAGGGAAGTGGAATGGGTTCTTTGGGAAGAATCAGTTCAATGCCGATCAAGAGTTGTTTGCTCGTGTTGGCGACGACAACTACAACCGCTTCCGTTACACGCCGGACACGACCGATCCCGCGCGTCGTGGACTCGGATTGCTGATCGACTATCGTGCTTTGGAGTGGTCGCAGGTGTCGGTAGCGGACGCGGTCTTCTTCATTCACGAAATCAAGAACGATGGAACGAAAGAAATCAAGAAGACGGGCGTAACGCTGTGGCTGGCAGATTTCGTCGGCGGCGATGGCGATTCGCAGGATGACTCGCCGAGCTTCGACCTGTTGCTCGACGTGGCGTTTTCACTCGATTCGGACGGCATAAGCTCCAATCCCGCGTTTGCCGGTGCGTGTGTCGGCGCGGCAGCGACGCTCTATCTCGAAACACCCGGCAACGCGGTCGATCGCATCGACAACGACGGCGATAGCCCCGAGTATGCATCGGGTCCGAAAGTGTTGCCGTCCTTGTTCGCAGCTCGACTCCCCGGTACATCGGAGGAAGTCTCCGGCGACCAGATCGACAATAATCACAACGGGCTAATCGACGAAGACTCGACGTACATTCCCTTTGGCGAACAGCGTGGCGTCGGCTTTGCAGATGGCATCGACAACAATGACAACGGTGAAGTGAACAGTCCCGTCGTGACGCAAGCGATGATCAACGCGGCGCTCACCGACGTGTGGGGTCGTTGGCCCCCCAATCCCGAAAACGATACAACGTTCTGGCCCAACAACAATCGTCAATTCCGCCAGCAGTCGATTCATCTCATCCAAGTCGGGGTGGAAGATTTGAACAAGCGCTACAAGGACAACATTGACAACGACGGGAATTGCGAAGCCGACCTGCCGCGTGTAACGCAGGGGATGGTGGATACTGCTGCGCGTGATCCCTACAGACGCTACAAGGTTCCGGGAACGAATGTGGTGCTCTACGATCTCGGACCGGAAGATATCGGCAAGAAGTATATCAATCGAGATGGGCTGGTTGTTGCCGGGATCGACGAGAACATCGATGAGTTGATCGACGAGAGCCGCAACAACGGTATCGATGACGATGGCGATTGGAATCCTCTCACCGATGATGTCGGACTCGATGGAGCACCGGACACGCATGACTTTGGTGAGGGCGATGGAAAGCCCACATCGGGTGTGGGAACACCATTCCCGGGAGAACCCAACATCGACAAGACGGACGTTTCCGAAGCCGACCAGATTGGCTTGACCAACGTTCAGTATTTGCCTGCGGGGGCAATCAACTTTACGCAAACCGCCGACGTCTTCTTCTGGGCAAAGTTCATGATTCCCGGCTCGTTCGTCAATCCGGCGCTGATTCCTACAGGAGAATACGATCTGTTCGTTTCGTCGGGAATTTTCCCATTGAATCCAGGACAGATCGAGCGCATCTCATGCGCCGTGGTGATAGGCAATGCAATTCGGTGTCCCGGAAACGCCGACTTCACCGGCGCGAAAGCCGATGCACTCCGCAAGCGCACGTATGCTTTGCTTGCCTACGAAGAGGATTATCAATTTGCGCAGGCGCCGCTCGAACCGACAGTGACCGCGGTGGCAACCACGAACGAACGAGGGCGTCCTCAAGTAACATTGTATTGGGATGAAATTGCAGAGCAATCTGTTGACCGATTCCTCTCCGGCATCCCCGGCGCTATCGGGCGTGACTTCGAAGGCTACCGCATCTATCGCGCGACGGATCCGGCATTCCAGGATGCTCAGAAAATCACCGATGCGTACGGCAACTCTGCACCGTGGCTGAGGCCCGTCGCGCAATTCGATCTCGTTGACGGCATCCGTGGTGTCGATTCGGCTGTCGCGTTCAACGGCGTGCATTTCTATCTCGGTGATGATACCGGCATCCAGCACACATGGACGGATACCTCAGTGCAGGCGGGGCAAAAGTACTACTATGCTGTGCGTGCATACGATCGTGGTTACAGACCTTTGAACATCGCGCCAGCCGAGAGCAATCTCAAGATCAGCATCGATCCTATTACAGGGAAGGTGAAAGAGTTTGGTAAATCGATTGCGATCATTGTACCGGAGGCGCCCGTTGCAGGGTACTTGCCGCCGAACGTAAGCCAGATCCAACAAGTTGCCGGTAGCGCAACGGGCAAAGTGGGCTTTCGCGTCGTCGATCCTTCGAGGGTGCTCAACAATCACCGCTATCGCGTGACATTCGAAGATACGACCTACCGAGGACGAAGCGGCGATCCCGACACCGTCAGAACGAAATCCTTTACGCTCGCGGACATCACTGCCTCGTCTGCGACACCGGAGACATTGTTGGCGCGTCGGAACCCGAACGCACTCGACCAGCTCGTTGCTCACGGCTTGCAGATTGTCTTGAACAACGATCATCGCTTTGGAATCGACACAGCACGCTCACGTGTCAGCCGCCCCGATGCATGGAAGTTCACATTGCCGCCGTGGCGCGAAGGAACGGTTATCGCACAGCAGCCGCCGAAGGATTACACGATTGTCTTCGGAAATGTCGGGATCGATACATCGACGGCGTTTCTGATCGATGACGTGAACTTCATTGAGGTACCGGCTATCCCGGTAAACTTCACGGTGCGCGATCCGAATGCAAACAATGCGCGCGTCAGGTTCGCGTTCTTCGAGCAGGAGGGAACCGGAGGACCAGGCGTGTTCAGCGCGTCGTACGATCCGAACATCCCCGGAGGACTGAGCGACTACATCTTGATTCTCGATCGCTACGAAGGCGATACGCTGAAACTCTCGTGGGCATGTCGTGCATTGTTCGACTCGGCGCGGTCGGCGTACCGCGCTGGTGATACGATGACGTTGGTCACCTACAAGGCGTTCAGTCGTCGCGATGTGTACGAGTTCAGCACCATTGCCCAACGCATCGATCAACAAAAGGCGAAATCGGAACTCGACAAGATCAAGGTGGTACCCAATCCATACGTTGCTGCCGCGACGTGGGAAGAACACAATCCCTTCCCGACCGGTCGAGGCCAACGCTCGATCCACTTCACTCATCTTCCGCAACGGTGTACGATCCGCATCTACACGGTGAGCGGCGAGTTGGTGGCGACGATCGAGCACGACAGCGACCTGTTGGATGGAACGGCCGAATGGAATGTGCTCACACGCGATCAATTACAGCTTGCCTACGGCATCTACATTTATCACGTGGAAGCGCCGGGGATCGGCGAAAAGGTCGGCAAGTTCGCGATCATCAAGTAAAGAGGAAGAACTTATGAAGACCCAACACATTACGTGCACACTCATCCTCCTCGTCGCTGCGGTGTTCGTGTCCTCGGTCCACGCGCAGCAGGTGACGAAAGTCGGTACAACGGCGGGGAAATTCTTAAGCATTCCTGTCGGCGCTCGAGCGCTTGGCATGGGTGGCGCGTTCGCCGCAATTGCCAGCGACGCGTCGGCAATGTACTGGAATCCTGCCGGCATAGCACGCTTGTACCGGACCGAAGCCGTCTTCACGCACGCCAAGTGGATTGCCGATATCAACTTCAACTACGGTGGTGTGATCGTTCCTGTCGGCGACGTGGGAACGTTTGGCCTCAACTTCACATCGCTGACGATGGATCAGATGGAGCGAACCACCGAAGCACAACCCGAAGGCACGAATCAATTCTTCAGCGCGGGAAGCTTCGCTGTCGGGCTTTCGTACGCGAGGAACCTCACCGAATGGTTTTCAATCGGCGGCAACGTCAAATATGTGAACGAATACATATGGAACTCGAGTGCAAGCGGATTTGCTGTGGACATTGGTACGCTCTTCTCCACGCCGTTCAAGGGGCTCGCGTTCGGCGCCGGCATTTCCAACTTCGGCACAAAGATGAATATGACGGGCGACGATTTACTTCTGCCCGTGGGTGTTTCCGGCAACGCCGGCTCGAACCAGAATCTGAATGCACGACTTGCAACGGATTACTTCGATCTTCCGCTTACCTTACGCATCGGCTTCGCCTATCAGGTCCTTGCGGACGAGGATCAGCAATTGATCGTTGCTCTGGATGCCTACCACCCGAACGACAATACGGAGAGTATCAACGTCGGTGGGGAGTACAACGTGTTTCAGCGCATCCTCGCGCTGCGTGTCGGGTATAAAGGGTGGGGCTTGAGAGACTCGGAGGAGCAAATCACGTTCGGCGCGGGTGTCAATTACAATGTCACGCCCGGATTGAACGTCCGCTTCGACTATGCGTTCGAAAAATTCGGCCGGCTCAATAATGTTCACAAATTTGGCGTCGGCATGATGTTTTAATTCCACCGATCACAACAATCAGAAAGGAGGGTAGAGAGTCGAACGCACCATCATTTACCGTCATCATACACCTATACCCACATTCATCAACCACAAACAACAGGAGGTATGTATGAAGATATCGTGGCTCACCCGCACGATGCTCGTAGCGCTGGCGCTGATGCTGACCAGTCTCGGCATTGCCCAGAACACGAGAGTAACCTTCCGCGTCAATATGAAGATCAAGATGTGCGAAGGTTCGTTCCGCCCCGATAGCGGCGATATTGTGCGCGTCGCGGGCAGCTTCAACGACTGGGGTAACTCACGCGACACGCTGCGCGACCTCATCCCGATCGACAGCATCTACGAGAAGCAAATCGTCTTCGGTGATACCATGGTCAGCCGACAAATCCAGTACAAGTTTCTCAAGACCCCCAATCGTGGCGGGCTCGATTGGGAAGGTGGAAGCAACCGCACCTACACCATTCAGGCAGGGATGCAGACGCTTCCCGTTGTGTATTTCAACTACGACAGCGTCTGCAATGCACCATGGAGCGGCAACATTACCTGGCGCGTCGATATGCGTGCCTTGAATTCCATCGGCTGGTTCGTTGCGGCAAGCGACACCATGCAGGTGCGCGGTGGATTCAACGGATGGGGCGGAACGGCAATGACGCTTTCGGCGACAACAGGATTGTATCAAGTGACGTTGCCTTTCACCGGTTTCACGTTCGATGTCGTCGATCATAAGTTCTTCATCAAAATGGATTCAGCGTCGGCAGAAGCGCGCTTCCCGGGCTTCGGAGGGAACAAGGATGGAGTACAGTACGATCACCCGTACACTCGTGGCGACGGTAATCGCCAACTTATTCTGCCCGGGGCATCTGGCAACATCGCGACGGATCCAGTGTATTTCAGCAACATCCATCGCTTTGGCTTGTTCGTGAATACGACGGACACGTGCCGAGTTACACTGCGTGTGAACATGGGTCCGGCTACGCGCTATGTCGATCCATTCCTGCCGAATTCCGACACGCTGTATGTGCTGTTCCAAGATTACGCCTGGGCATACAACCAACGCGCGAATCAAGGAAGCTTCGCGACGGCACAGCGCATGACGCGGCAAGGTCCGACCGACAGCATCTGGACCGTGACCTTCCGTGTGAAGGGTCGCACGCACTATGGGTTGATGTACAACTACGAGTATCGTCATGCCGGCGGTGGTGCTGTTTCGGAAGGCGGCGGCTTGGGTGTACAGAATCCGTATCGTAGCCGCTACATCCAACCGACGGCGCCGAACACGTTCCCCGCAACCTACGTTGCACCAATCGATATTTGGCAGAAGAACGTGCCGATGCCTGCGGAGAATCCGCCGTACGGCATCACCGACGTGCGTGAAGATCTTGGCGTGCGCGGGATCCCGACAGCTTATGTGCTGCGTCAGAACTATCCGAATCCTTTCAACCCTTCGACGCGCATCAGCTACTCTATTCCTGAAGATGCGAAGGTGACGTTGAAGGTGTTCAACCTGCTCGGTCAGGAAGTGGCGGAGTTGGTGAATCAGGAGCAGACGCGCGGCAACTACGTTGCGCTCTTCGAAGCCAACAAGCTTGCTTCCGGCGTGTACTTCTATCGGCTCGAGGCTGGAAAGTTCTCCGAGACGAAGAAGATGCTGCTGATGAAGTGACTCTCCTTCTTACATGGACTCCGCCTCGCTCTGGGGTGGGGTCCATTTTTTTGTGGGATGGCGACGAATGAAGCGAGTGGGACGCACCCTGACGCGGATACCCGCTCGGAATGCGTGCCATTAGCGGTGAAGTGCTTTGAGTTGCTGGAGCAATTCTTGCGCGTCGGCGTATTCCGGCTGTATGGCGATGGCTCGTTCGAGCTGATGCTGTGCTTCAGAGATGTTCCCGATCTTCGCGTATGCAACGCCCAAGAGATAGCGACCTGTTGCGGCGCCTTGGAGTGTGAGTTTGTCATGAAAACGCTCGTTTACCTGGAATGCGAGCAGAAGCTGTTGGAGCGCAGAGTCGGGTTTTTCTTCTTCGAGATAGCGCCATCCTAATTTCATCCTACCAAAAGGATTGTCTTCGGTTTGTACGCAACGCCAATACGTTGCTTTCGCCTCTGCCATCTTTCCTTCTCGTGCATAGTAGTCACCGACGCGAAGCAACGGATTGTAGGAAAAAGGAATCACTTTCCAAACAGCGAGACACTCGTTGCGAGCTTGCTCGAACCTTCCTTGCTTTGCATACGCCTCAGCAAGAGCGTAGCGTGCATCCGACCAGCCGATGCGACCCTGAATGTACCGGTACGCGAGGTCCTCAACAGGCGAGTGCGGCGAAAAGGTCCACGGCTGATCGACACGCTGAAAGGGCCACTTACGCATGAGGAGTTCGACCTTCAGTCGCCCGACAGTGCTGTCGAATGCCGAAACAGTGGAACGCCTCAAGTACTCTACGTCGGATGTGTCAAGATCGAATCGCCATTCGTTCTGGGGGACGAGCAACCTCGAAGAGATCAATGTCCGACACCAGGTTTTTGCCATCAGGAAATAGCCGGCGATGGTGGGATGGAGATGTTCGAGTATGAGTTCATTCCCGACGATGCCGTGAGGTGAGTGCACAGCAAAGGACGAGTCGGGACGAGCGAGAGCGACGCCGCGCTCGGTACAGATCCGCATTAGATCGCGTTGAAACTCTTCCGACATGCGAAAGCGCAGGGCGTCCAAATCCTTTGCGCGAAGAAATGCCTCCTTCGCTTCGTCGAAACGGCTCGCGGCGTAAAGAAGTCTTGCCAACTTGAAAAAGGTCTCAGCATGCATCGTATCGAGCAGAGATGCCTTGCGGTAAAGCGCGATGGCTTCTGTGAAGTGCCGGCGCTCAGCGAGCGAGTCGGCCATGTCGAGAAGTCGTCGCCACTCGGCTTTTGTTCGCTCATCTGCGTGTTCCGCAAACACTGATTGAAACGGAGGGTGGTCCTTGAGGTTGCTTACAAGCGTGCTGACAAGAATCGGGACGCGGTGGGATTGTGCAGCGTCGAGAATGCGCTCGAGGTTCTCCATGTACGCCTCATGTGTACGCTGGTAGAGGGGATTGCCGTAGCGGATTCCTTGTTCGCCCACCATTTGTCCCATCAACGTGGCATTGTCGGATGCAGAATGCGATGGAGTGAAGAGGTTGCGCATCGCCACGTAGAGATCGCGAGCAAGGAGAACAATCTTGAACCTGAGCAACATCAGAGCAGTACGAGTGAGGAAGGAACTCCCCCCGAGCGCAACGCGCGAAGCTGCCCCGAAGGCGCCATAGAATTCGTTGTGGCCCACGTAGAGAATGAACAAATCGGGTTCGTACGCCATCAGCTCATCGATGAAGTCCAACACCACAAAGCTTCCCACGGCGGAAAGTCCGACGTTGATCACCTCGATCTTGTAGTGGGGAAGGAGTGTTTGAAGCCGATCTCGAAGAAAACTCGGTGCCGTTGCGTTGAACTCATAAGGAAATCCCGCCATCGTTGACTCGCCCAGACAAAAGATGCGTTTAGTGTTCTTACTCTTTACGATCTCGAACAGATCATCGGCAGGTTCGGGCACGATGGTGCCTGCTTGAGCGAAGTAGCGACGAGCAACCGAACGGTTGATCGAGTAGAACACCTTGTCCCCAAGCTTTCGTTCGACGACAAGGTGAAGATCGCCTCCGTAGTCAATGAGTCGCAACAAGGATTCTAGGATCGCAAGGAGCACGAAGGGAAAGAGGATCGTGAGAATAAAAAAGACTCTCCTCCGTGAGATTGAAAGATTGTTCGCTTGCTCGCGGGCTGTTCTGGTCATGGCGAGGTCGATTGGAGCGCGCGGAGCAGTTGCTGCGCCGGCGCGAAGTTGGGCTGAAGAACAAGGGCGTTTTGTGCCTCGGAGACTGCTCGATGCCGGTCGCCGGTACGCCAATAGGCTTGTGCGAGCAACGTTGCGGCTTCGGCTTTCTCCTGCATGCTACCGGCGACGCGTTGTGCGTGGAGGAAGAAGTTGATTGCCACTGGCGGATCAAGAGCAAGCATGCCTAATGTTCGGTAGGCGTAGGAGGTTTCCTGCACATCGAGTGAGCGCACCAAAATGCCGGCTGCCTCCATGTTTTTGTTTTGATGAAGATACACTTGCCCTAAGAGCAGGTACGCCGAGACATTGAATGGGATTTGGTTGATCAGTGCTTTGTACTCCCCTTCGAGCGAGGCAAGATCATTTCGGCGCGCGTAGTATTCAGCGGCCGTGACGTGCCCTTGTTCCCAGGTGATGAGTCCGCGCACCATCTGTTCTGCGATGATGCCGAGCGTGTCGTTCGGGTCGATGGGGGGATCAGGCAGGGGGTCGTTTCTGAAGGGCCAGCCCGACGTGAGAAGCGTGAGTCGGCGCTGTGCACAACGCTCGTCGAGTGCTGTTAACGCTCGTTCGTTCCACATGCGTTCGTCGTCGAGGTTGTCGCGCCGGTTCCATTCGTCGTCGGTATGGACAATCAATTTGCGCCAGTGCATCTTCCATGCATATTCCTTTGCAATCAGGAAGTAGCCTCGTGCGTTCGGATGCAGGTGTTCGAGGATCAGCTCGTTACCGATGAGCGAGTCGGGCGAGTTCACCTTGAACTTCCTTTCGAGATCGACGAAGGTGATGAGCGTATCGTCGTCCATCGCAAGCAGCACGGCATTGAAATCGCTGCTCGCGCGAAAGCGCAACAGATCGTAGTCACGCGCTTTCGTGTAGTGGAGCAGAGCTTCGCGTTTTCTGCCCAAGGTATCCAGGCAACGGGCAGTTCGATAGTGCGCATCGGCATGAAGCGAATCGACGAGGAGAGCCGAGCGAAAAGCTTCGAGAGCGTCGGCAAAGCGTCCCTCTACCATAAGCTTCAAGCCTTCTGTGTAATGGGCATCGAACGCCAGGTTCGGTGGAGCCTGCTCGAGGGTTGAAACGAATGGTGGCTGGTCGCGTAGATTGGAAACTTGCGCACCCAGAAAAAGCGGCATGCTGTGGGAACGGCACAACGCAACCAACTCCCGGACATTGGCTTCGAAGATCTCATAGCCCTTCCAGTACGTGTCGCTCCCGTACGGAATGTACTGTCCGCGAGCAAGTCGTTCCATCATCGTCCCACCTTCTCCATGTTCATGGCGTTCTCCAAACCATCGGGCGAATGTCACGTAAAGATCGCGCAGAAGCTGGAAGGTTCGAAAATGAACGAGGCGCAAGTAGAGTTGGGTGAGCCATCGCGAGCCGAACACCGATTCCCGCGATGCGATTCCTAACGCGCCGTAGAACTCATTGTGTCCGTCGTACACGATGAGGAGATCGGGTTGGTAGTCAACCAACTCACGAGCCAGGTCGAGCACGGTGAAGCTGTTTGTTGCCGTCATGCCAAGGTTGATGACTTCGATCTTCCACTCGGGAAACATTGCTGTGAGGCGATCGCGCAAGAATGTGGAAAAGGATCCAACAAAGCTGTAAGGGAACCCCGCCGTGGTTGAGCCGCCAAGACAAAAAATGCGAAACGTGCTATCGGGCTTCGGCATCAAAAAAAAATCCGGTGACGTGTTTGGCGTGAAGTCGACGCGTGCGAAGTAGCGTCCCTTCACATCCGGGTTGATGAAGTAGTATATTCTTCCGTTGATGACTTCTTTGGTGAAAAGGGAAAGATCGCTTCCATAGCGCGCCAGGCGTAGAGTGAACTCGGTGAGAGCCAAGAAGATGAGTGGGAAGAGAAGCGTGAAGACGAGGAAGGCTTGTCTCTTCGCTTTTGACAAATCGGTTGTCGATGCCTTCGAAGTTCTTGTCAATGCTCTCCTGGGTTGAAAACGCATACCAATATAGAATGTTTTCGGCTTAATCGAAAGCTTTCGTTGTCGAACGTCTTGCCTCTGAACATCTTAGGACGATTCTCTTCTGAGGGAGTCTTGATTCTCAAGCGGAAACTCGCGTACTTTTGGAAGCGCTTCCAGATTACCGAGAGCGGCGTCTCCCCAGCCGATAGTCGATGATCGATCGGAGGTTTGACGATTCATCTTCCAGCGTGATGATTGGAGTTCATGAGGTATCCCTCTCACCAACTAACAGATGAAGTCGCGGTCTCGTTCGTTCCCGAGTGGGCGAAGGATGCGATCTTCTATTCAATCTTTCCGGATCGGTTTGCGAACGGAGATCCGTCGAACGACCCGCCGAACGTCGCGCCGTGGGGGAGTAAACCGACGACACGTAATTATTTCGGCGGCGACTTGCATGGCATCCTCGATCGCCTCGATTACATTTCCTCACTGGGTGTCGATTGTCTTTACCTCAATCCTATTTTCTGGTCGAACAGTAATCACAAATATCACGCACGAGATTATTTTACGATCGATCCACACTTCGGCGATGAGCACCTTTTCCGCCGGCTCGTCGATGCGTGTCATGCTCGCGGTATTCGTGTCCTTCTTGATGCAGTGTTCAACCATACGGGTGTAGATTTTTTCGCGTTCGAGGACGTGAGGCGCAACGGGAAGCAATCGCGATACGTTCACTGGTTCAACATCTACAGTTATCCCGTGCAAGAACCGAACAAACCAAACTATGAGTGTTGGTGGAATCTTGGTGACTTGCCCAAATTGATGACGCACCAACCGGATGTACGGCAATATCTTTTCGACGTGACAGAGTACTGGATGAAGTTCGGTATCGATGGCTGGCGACTGGATGTGCCGAATGAGATACCGCATCCGTTCTGGATCGAGTGGCGGAAGCTTGTCAAGCGACTGAATCCCGATGCCTACATCGTTGGAGAAATTTGGGACGATGGCTCGCCGTGGCTCCGCGGCGATCAATTCGATGCTGTAATGAATTATCGCTTCCGGCGTTCGTGCATCGGGTTGTTGCGGAGCGTAGAACAACGCCGTCCGAGTTCGACCGCTCACTTGCACAGACGCGTGGGCTCTATCCCGATGACGTACAGTACGTCTTGCAAAATCTTCTGGGCAGTCACGATACGGAGCGCGTTCTGACGGTGTGCAAAGGAAACAAGGATGCGCTGGTGCTCGCATGGCTGTTTTAGATGACATACATCGGTGCCCTTATGATCTATTACGGCGATGAAGTGGGCTTGACAGGAGGCAAAGATCCCGACTGCCGTAAGATGATGATCTGGGATGAAGAGAAGCAGGATCGGCGGCTGCTCGCAACGATGAAATCGCTTATCTCGTTACGGCAACGCTACCAGCTGCTGCGGCGCGGTCCTTTCGCACGGTGTTGGTTGATGAGCGGCTTGTTCGGTTTTCTACGCGAGCACGCAAATCAACATGCGCGGGTGTTGGTGCTTCTGAATAACGGGACAGAAGACCAGCGCATCGCTCTTGAAAACATTCCCACGCTTCAAAGTGGCGTGTGGACATCGGTCTTCCACACTGCGCCGACGAGGAGCTCCGTCGCATCGCACATCGGAGGAAGATTCAATCTCCCAAAAACATCTGGTATGGTCTTGCTGCAAGGAGAACTGCTATGAAAATCTTTTACAAATTATTGATCGTCGCGGGGTTGATCATTGTCGAGAGCGCGTTGGTGCACGCTCAAGATCCAGTGATGATTCAAGGGTTCTACTGGAATGTACGGCCTGGTGGGGTATGGTATGATACGCTTAAGGCTCGCACTGCACAACTCAAACGCGCCGGTTTCACTGCGGTGTACTATCCACCTGTTTATAAGGGCAATGCCGGCGGATCGGATGTAGGCTACACCCCCTACGATTGGTACGATCTGGGAGAGTACGACAGTCGGGGCGGCAACATCTCCTCTGGTGGAGGCTCAGACATTCCGACTCGGTACGGAACCTACGCCAAGCTCCAAGCATCGATCAATGAGTATCATGCGCAAGGTATGCAGGTGTACGCGGACATCGTGATGAATCATCGCGAAGGAGGACTGCTCGAAACAAATCCGTATCTTTCGCTTGCCGGTTCGTGTCCGCCGGTTTCGGTTGCAGGGCAGACCCACACAGCATTTCCGCTGACGTATGGCAGCGGTCGCCTTGCATGGAATGTCGGTTCAGGTGCGCAATATTTTTATCCGAACGCGTCCGTGAACGCGTCGAACACCGGCGACTATTGTGGACCGCAATTCGGTGCGATGTACTTTTACACCAACAGCTTCGGTCAAGACGTTGCGCTTCATAACAATGTTGGTGACAATCTCCCTATGGGCGATAGCATGATCGTGTGGGGCACATGGTTGACGAATCGCCTCCAGCTCGATGGATACCGTATCGATAATGTGAAAGGCATTCATCATGCCTACCTCACGCGCTGGGGAAACAGCGGTGCAATGGCTGGGAAGTTCATGGTCGGTGAGTGTTACGATGGCGACCTCGGCGTTCTCCAAGGTTGGTTGAACCGCATGAGCGGCAGACCCAACACGAGCGTGTTCGATTTCAACCTGCGGTTCAATGCACTCAAGCCGATGTGCGACAACAGCTCGACATTCGATATGCGCAGTCTCCACACCGCGGGTTTGATCAACAACGGAACGCCTGCGACGCAAGTGGTGACGTTGGTTGACAATCATGATTTCGACCGTATCAATTGGCAGGGGGTCATCGATGGAACGGGCCACAATCCGATCGTCAACAATAAGAAGCTTGCCTACGCTTACATACTTACCCATCAGGGGTATCCTTGTGTCTGGTGGAGAGACTATTTCATTTACGGCGTGCGCAACAACATCAACCTTCTCCTTGGGGTTCGGCGTTGGGCACGCGGTGCGCAAGATTATCCTACTGCCTATACCGGGATCGATGCGCCGGTCTATCCTGCAGGCAACCAATCGAAGATTTACGTGATGCGACGGTACGGCATCGGCTCGCCCGATACGAGCGGAATCCTCCTGATGTTGAATACAGCCAGCACAGAAGCGCAAGTGTGGGTGACTGCATTCTCTTGGCAGAACAAAGTGCTCAAGGATGTTACGGGGAACATTACCGGAACAACGACGGTTGCTTCGGATGGGCGCGTTCTGCTGCGCGCTCCTGCTCTGGGATATGCTGTCTGGGTGCCGAGTACGTTTCCTTCTCCCTATACAACGAACGTCGCTGCTGCGCGCATCGATATTCCCACCATCGTCCAGAGTGCTTCGATAACCCCACGCGCAACGTATGTCAATCTCAGCACACAATCGCTGCAGAATGTTCTAACCACGCTGCAGATTGCTTCAGGTGGCGTCGAACTCTATTCGGCTGACTATACCATCACGGATTTTCAAGCAGGCGATAGTGTCACCGTTGCGTATCCGACCTTCTCGCTTACGAACAACAGACTGTACGATGTTACCGCTACCGTCGCACCAATTCCCGGCACGCCTTCGGCGGACGACCAAATCGCAGCGACCTTTCAAACACAATTCGCTCCCACGCCCGTCGTTGACGGCGACCTCTCTGATGCACAGTACATCATTCTTGCAACGAAGCAGAACAACAACCTCGGCTTCGGTCCTGAGATCGACGTCCAAAAAATTTTCTACTATCCTGATGTGGTTAACCAACAACTGTACATCGGTGTTGCGGGCAAGTTGAACACGACCAACTCCGACGGCATCGGATTGTGGTTGAACTTCTCTGAGCAGACGGGGACACCGGCGGGGACAGCGCTTGGGGGTGTTGCTGGTGCGGGTCACTATATGGGTGATACGAATCCGCAACATAGCCAGTTCAAAGCGGATTTCGAGGTGGATTATCTGTTCGCGCTCAACACTGGTGGATCGTCATCGAATACGTACGTAGATGTATTGAAGCGAGTAGGTACGCTTGCAACGTCGTACTTGGGCAATTGCGGTCAAGGCGGCACGCCTGCGACCGGTCCCTCAAGTGGAGGAGCTTTCGGCGCGAACTCTGTTCAGTTTGCCTTCCGAAATGATGGCTTGACGAATCACGGTTTCGAAATGAGTATCCCGTTCAGCGAATTGGGCATCACCGCTGCCGGTAACATGCAGGCATTTGCTATGGTGGTCAGCTCCACAGCGTACTTCTCCGACGTCACCGTCCCCGGCTCTGTTGCACTCAGTCCTACGACGAACCTGGGTTGGAATCCTGATTTCCGAAATATTGCTGGAGGACCGTATCACTCTACGCTCTCGCCGTTGCCGGTGCAACTGGCTTCCTTCAGTGCCACACCGCTATCGGGGCGGCGGGTTCGCTTGGAATGGATGACGATTTCCGAACTAAACAACTTTGGTTTCTACGTGCAGTATAAGACCGACACGATGGCGGTGTTCAGGGACGTTCCCGACAGTTTCGTACCAGGACACGGCACCACAATTGAACCCCACCGGTATGCTTTCACGCATAATGAGGTACCGACGGGCAGACTCTCCTATCGCCTCCGCCAGATCGATCTCGACGGAACGGTGCATTACAGTCATGCGCTGACAGTCAACACAGTGTTGAATGTGGAGGACGAAATGCTTCCGACGGAGTACGCGCTTCATCAGAATGTGCCGAATCCCTTCAATCCGACGACGCGCATCCGATACGACTTGCCACACGATGGGCGTGTGAGCCTCGAGCTGTTCAACGCGCTGGGACAGCGGGTCAAGACGTTGTTGGATGGCGAGCATCGGGCAGGTTTCCACGAAGTGACGCTCGATGCTTCCCACCTTGCCAGCGGCGTGTACTACTACCGCTTGTCCGTGTCGCCCTCTGCGACACGAGACCTCGTCCCGACGAGTCGGGACGGGCAGGTAAACGATTTTGTCACGACGCGAAAACTACTCATCATCAAATAGTATCATGTGATACTTCAAACAAAAAGGAGCCGCTTATGAAATGGGTGCTGATGGTTGCTGCGATGCTGTGCTGTGGGCGTGCAGTCGCGCAGGATAGCGTCGATGTAACGTTTCGCTATAATATCGAAGGATTCCCGACGGGATTATCTGTGCCGGGTCAATTCAACGGCTGGAGTACGACCATGACCTATCGCGGCGGAACACTCTGGACTCGCGACGCTCGCTTGGCGGTTGGCGGGGCACCTGCACCGATTCCCGGTGCGTACCAATACAAATTCTACTACAACGGCGTGACGGTGTGGCCCAACGATCCACTCAATCATCACGTCAATCCCTCGGACAACGATAATTCGTTCATCATCGTCAAAGACCCGACCATCTACCATTTTCTTCCCAATCAACGAACCGGCTCCGTGAACACCGACAGGCCGACCATCACTGCATACATTTTTCCGAAAGTCGGTACAGTGTTCGATACATCCCAACTTGCGTTGACAATCGACGGCAACACCATCAGCGGTATTGGCAGTTCCTACAACTTCTCGACGAAGCAAATGAGCTACACCGTTCCGACTCCGATGAGCAACGGTATGCACACTGTCATCCTTCGAGCAGGGAACACGCTGGATACGGTGAGCTTTCTCGTGCAAGTCGGCGGTCCGCCCCTTGCGCCATTGCCGCCGTACGCAAAGCATGGAGTGACGCTTCCGAGTCCAGCCTCGAACGATTCCACGACTTTTCGGTTGAGAGTAGGCGGAACCAACTTTGTTGCTTTGCGCGTTGCTCCGCTCGGGCAGCCGGTGACGAGTGCGACGCCCGTCTTCATGAGAAAGAACCCGACGACAAATGATTTCTGGATCAATCTTTCACTGCCTCCGGGGACGTACGAGTATCAGTACCAAACTGCCAGCGGCAATCTGATCAACGATCCGTGGGGACGCTACAACGGCACGTACGGCACGCGCTTCACGATCGGTCCCGAAGGACTGAGTGCCGACAACTACCTTTGGCGATCGACCAACTACCAGCGTCCACCGCTCAACAAGCTTGTCATTTACGAATTGCACGTCGGTGAGTTTGCCGGCGGTTATTACGGTCTCGGCGGCGGTCAAGCCGGCTTCTCCCATCTTACCACATTACTCCCGTACCTCGACTCGCTCGGGATCAACGCCGTGGAGTTGATGCCGATTACCGATTACGGGTTGATCGGACGCTCGGGCTTTTCGTGGGGATACGACGTGAGCCATCATTTTGCCATCGAGCCGGCGTACGGCACGCCCCGCGATTTCAAAGTGTTCGTGGATTCTGCTCATGCTCGCGGTATCGCCGTGATATTGGATGTTGTGTTCAATCATCTCAACGATCTCGGTCCGCTCTGGCAAATGCAGCCGGATACCTCAAGCCCGTACTTCAAAGACTGTAACGATCGTCGTTTCAATGAAGATGATCTCTGTTTCTTTCAAGATATGGACCATTGGACACCAGAGACGCAAGAGTATGTGTACACGGCGTTGAAGATGTGGATCGATGAATACCGCGTGGACGGATTTCGGTACGACTACACTCAAGGGATCGGATGGAACGTGAACGAGCCGACGAAGGGCATCCTCGGCTGGGCAAATCGCATCGATCAAGAATACCAAGGGCGCATCTACCAAATCGCCGAGCATCTGCCGGAAAGCCCTGCTCTGATTTACTACAGCGGTTTGACCGGTGGTTGGCACGACAGCTTTCACGACGAGATGTTCGATGAGGCTCGGTTCCGCAATCGAACGCTCCAACGCCTCGAGGATTTGGTGATCGATCTTGGCGCGTATCCCGGCAACGATATTCCTTCATCGCCCGGACGCTACGCGAGCAGAGCCGAGCCGGTCAACCATACGAACAATCACGACGAGCAATCCGTGTTGTATGAGATGATCACGTTCCAAGGCGTGCCGCTGAACGAAGCACTCCAACGAGATAAACTCTACGCAACATTCATCTTTGCCTCTCTCGGTATTCCGATGTTGTGGGAGGGGCAGGAATTCAGCGCGCCGCGCGGTTGGCAAACGGGCGGCGAGCGGTTGACTTATAGGCCCGTGGAGTGGAGTTTGTATCCCACGCAGCGCGGGCAGTCGCACTTCGCTTGGTACAAAACACTCATTCGCCAGCGCAAACGGAATCCTGCATTGTACAACGGTGTGCTCCGAAGATTGTATCGGTACGACGCGCAACGAACGTTGGTGTGGGGCTTCGAGGACACGACGACGAGTGCGCGCTTCGTTGCCCTCGCCAATCTCACGAACGCGGCCCAAACGGTTACGAATGTGCCGTGGGTCGGAAGCGGCACATTCTATAACATCGTTGATCAGTCAACGCTCACCGTCAGCGGCGGCGTGGTGCCGAGCATGATGGTACCGGCAAATACCGCGCTGTGTTTTTCAAGCTTCCCCGACAGCATCATCAACGACGTGAAGCAAAGCAACGGCTCGGTGCCGACTGCCTTTGCGTTGAGGCAGAACTATCCCAACCCGTTCAATCCCTCAACAATCATCAGGTTTGAAGTTCCAAGCTCCAGGTTCGTTTCGCTGAAGGTGTTCGATATCCTCGGGCGTGAAGTGCGAACACTGGTGAACGAGAACTTGAAGGCGGGTTCGTACGAGGCACGCTTCGATGCAACGGGCTTGGCAAGTGGTGTCTATCTTTATCGCCTCACCTCCGGCACATTCGCCGAGACGAAGCGCATGCTCCTGATACGGTAGCCCAAGGAGTTTTCGATGAGACGCTTGCGCAGAAGTCGTGATGGCTCGTTGTGTGGAGTGGCTTGCCGCGCGTGGATGTTTCTCGCGGGAAGTGTCATTGCTGCTGCGATCGTTGGGCGTGCACAACCAACTTCGACGAAGGAAGGCGTTCGGTTCGAATTGGTGGATGACGGATACACTGCGGTCGCACTTGTCGGGGATTTCAATGCCTGGTCGAAAGATGCCCACCCCATGCGCAAAACGGATGCGGGAGCGTGGTTCGTTACCATCAAGCTCGAGCCCGGCATCTACCAGTATCTCTTTCTGGTGAACCGCGAAAAATATGTACGCGACCCGCACAATCCCGCGGTCGTGGACAACTACAACAACACCGGCAAGAATTCCGTTTTTGTGGTACGAGAGGATGGAAGCATCGCGCGTACATCCGTTCCTCCCGCTGTGGCTTCGAACCCCACCGACCAGTATCCACCCACGCCTGATCGCAAGCCACTGCATCTCAACATCATCTGGCATCAACATCAGCCGTTGTATCTCAATCCTGCTATCGATCGACTGGAGGGTCCCTGGGTACGGACGCACGCCACGAAGGACTATTACGATATGGCAGCACTGCTGAGGAGCTACCCGCACGTGCATTGCAACATCAATCTTACATCCTCGCTACTGTATCAGCTTCAAGAATATTACGTGAAGCGGCTGCAACCGTTCGTTGACACGAAGCGGAATACGATCGCGGCGCAGCGATTCCTGCAAGCGTGGAAGGGGAAGACCGATCCATGGGTAGATATGATGCTGAAGCCGACCGCGTGGTTCGATAGCGCCGATCAAGCACACCTGTTCAAGAACACGTGGAACGCATTCGGTGTCAGTGAAGTGATGATCGAACGCTTTCCCGAGTATCGTGCACTGAAAGAGAAACTTGCGCACACGATGCGCCCGGGCATGAATCCTTTCACCGAACAAGAGATGCGAGAGCTGAAGTTCTTCTTCTACCTCGCTCATTTCGATCCCGACTTCCTCCGGGGTGCAGTCCGCCTGCCCAGCGGCGATGTGTGTGATCTGCGTGATCTCGTCGTGTTTCGAGAAAAAGAGCAACAGTTCCTCTTGAAGCGGCGCGTCACGGAAGCCGATTGCCGTCGTATCCTTGTGGAAGCCTACAAAGTGATGGCGAACGTCGTTCCGATGCACAAGCAGCTACGGTACGATCGGCAGCGACGAACGGGTCAGATCGACGTCATTACCACGCCGTTCTATCATCCCATTCTTCCTCTCATTTATGATTCGGATATTGCAGCAGAGTGCCAACCGAACGATGTGCTGCCGCCGCGGTTTGCGTATGCGCGCGACGCAGAGGTGCAAGTCGCAAAAGCAATAGCGTTCTACAGGCAGTTGTTCGGTGCACCACCGACAGGGATGTGGCCCGCCGAAGGTGCAGTGGCACAACCGATACTTCCCATCTTCCGCACGTACGGCATTTGGTGGGCTGCGACCGATGTGAACGTGTTGCGCCGCTGCGAGCCACTCGACCAACTTGGCCATGGTATCATTCCGAACACAACGCCGTTTCGATTCGAAGCAGGCACGGATGCGAAAGGCGATACGCAGTGGCTTGCGCTCGTTTTTCGCGACACGGAGCTTTCCGACCGTATCGGCTTCAAATATCAAAACTATAAGGGGGAAGAAGCAGCGGAGGATTTCATCCGCACTCTTCTTGCGCGGGCGCCGACCACCTACGAGCCGGATGTTCTGATCACGGTTATTCTCGACGGAGAGAACGCCTGGGAATGGTACCGGCACGATATGGATGGGAAAGAGTTCTTGAATGCGCTTTATCGGAAATTGAGCAGGTTGTACGAGTCGCGACAGATCATTACGACCACCATGTCTGAATACATTTTCGGTAACCCTGCACGCGGTGTCGAACCGCATCCGTTGGAGTCTCTTCCCGCCATGCGGCGCTTGTGGCCCGGCTCGTGGATCAACGCGAATTTCGATACGTGGATCGGCGAGAGGGAAGAGAATGCCGCTTGGGAATATCTGTTGCGCGCGCGAGCCGACTTGGAACGTAGCGGGCTGAAGCAACCTGATCCGTTCACCCCGCCGCCTCCTCGCGGAACGAAGGCATGGTACGCATTCATGGCGTATGAGGCAATCTACGCTGCGGAGGGTTCTGATTGGTTCTGGTGGTACGGTAACGATCAGACGGCACCTGCGGGCGATAAGCCTTTCGATGAAGCCTTCCGGACTCATCTCAAGAATGTGTACACGTTCGCAGGCCGGGCGGGCGCGCAGATGCCTCAACGCGACTTCCCACCGCTCATCGCTCAAAACACTGGCAGTGATGCAAAACCCGTAGCGGACCACGGGGGAACTGGAGTGATGGCGCGAGGCGTGAAGGATGCACGTGAAGTCGTGTTCACCGTCGATGCTTCGAACAAAACCGTCGTGGATGCAATTTACATCGCCGGCAATCTGCCGGAGCTTGGCGCATGGACGCCAAACCTCGTGCGCATGTACGACGACGGAACTCATGGCGATGCACGTGCCGGCGACGGGGTGTGGTCGTTGCGCCTTACGCTGACTGCCGGTGCTTCCGTCCAATATAAGTACACCAATAGCGGTCGCAAAGGCGAGTGGGCGCCGAGTGAAGAGTTTCCCTTAGAAAACCGTAGTCTGGTGGTTCCAACGACTGCCGACTCACTACTCATTGTGCGGGATACCTTCGGAAAGAGATAGCTATGGGGAAACCATACCAACCACCAAGCGCATTGGAGATTGTCGAAGAGGTGTTACGGAGGAAGATCAAAGAGACGGAAGGGAAAAAATTCAACTACGCGGTTCCATCGCTCTGGCTGCCGGGCGAACACGTCGATGGTCCCTGTACACCGAAACGCGTGCAGGTGCATCCTCTCGCGTTCTTTCTCGACGCCGTTCGCGCAGCGAGGAAAGCAAAGCGCCCTCCGAAACCAGAACCGACAGGAGGGGAGTGGAGTCGCGAGGCAATTATTTATAACATGTTCGTGAGGACAACCGCAGCTTTCGATCACAACGGCAACGGCACGGTGGACTTGCCTGTCAACGCTGATGGCGTGCGCGAAACGGGTACCTTTATGAAGGCGCTGGCGATGCTTCCCTATATCAAAAAACTGGGTGCAAACACCGTGCACTTATTGCCGATTACGGCGATCGGACGTGATGGGAACAAGGGAACCTTAGGCTCGCCGTATGCTATCCGCAATCCGTACGAGCTGGATGAGAATCTCGCCGAGCCGTTGTTGGGACTCGACGCGAAGACGGAGTTTAAAGCGTTCGTCGAAGCGGCACACAACTACGGGCTGCGCGTGGTGGTGGAATTCGTCTTTCGTACCGCCGCGAAAGATTCCGATTGGGTAAAGGAACATCCCGAATGGATGTATTGGATCAGAGAAGAAATTCTCCAACGCGACCCGTCGCATCCCGATGAATCGCGGTACGGTTCGCCTCTCTTCACCAAAGAAGAGCTGGAACGGATTCATCACCAAGTGCGAGAGCATCACTACATGAATCTGCTTCCTCCGCATCAAGTGTATCGCGATTTCTTCACCGAGCCGCCAAGACCGGAGGCGGTCGTGAAGGAAAACGGACGCTACATTGGTGTGTTGGAAAATGGCCAGCGTGTGAAAATCCCCGGCGCCTTCGCCGATTGGCCTCCCGACGACAACCAACCTCCGTGGGACGACGTGACGTACCTGCGGCTCTACGTGCATCCCGATTTCAATTACATCGCGTACAATACCATCCGCATGTACGACGAGCGTCTCGCGCGTCCCGAAAATATCAATCGCCCGCTCTGGGATCGCATTGTCGGCATCATTCCGTACTATCAACGTGAATTCGAAATCGACGGCGTGATGATCGATATGGGGCACGCGTTGCCGATGGAGTTGAAACGCGAGATGGTGGCTACAGCGCGGAAGTACGATCCCGACTTTGCCTTTTGGGACGAGAACTTCTCCATCACGCGGCGCAGTCGCGAGGAAGGCTACAACGCCGTGTTCGGCTTCCTGTGGATCGACGAGCACCATCCGCCGCGCATGCGTGCCTTCTGCAAACGCGCCGCGTCCGAAGGATTTCCCATACCGTTCTTCGCGACGCCAGAAAACCATAACACTCCTCGAGCAGCAGCGCGTCCCGGCGGTGTCACGTATAGCATGTGGGCGATGGTGGTCAATAGCTTCCTGCCCGGCATCCCGTTCATTCATTCCGGCTACGAGCTTGCCGAAACCTACCCGATCAACACGGGATTAGATTTCACAAACGAACAACTCAAACACTTTCCTTCGGAGAAGCTCCCGCTGTTCAGTGCGTATGCTTACAACTGGCTGAACAAACAGCAGTTCACCTGGTGGGTCAAGAAGGTGCTCGCAATCCGCCGCAAGTATCACAAGTGCGTTGTCGACCCCAATCCGATGTCGTTCGTCATGCTGAATGATCCCAACGAGCACATTCTTGCGTTCGCCCGCGTCGCCGATCAACCGCGCAAGTGCATCGTTATCGTCACCAATACAAACTATCACGCTGCCGAACAAGCGCACGTGCGGTTGGATACGGGAAAGTCCACGGTGACCGATCTTCTCAGCGGTAAAGACTACGAGGTGAAGCAGGGACACCTGCACACTAAGGTACATGCGGGTCAATGCTTGGTCTTCGAATGCTGACGCCACCCCTGTCCATCGTGCGACGGAGTGTGAGTTGCTTCCTGCTTGGTGCGCTCGCCGTCGGGGCGCTCGTTGCAAGCGGGTGCAGACGTCCTGTCAATCCTAACCATATTGTCATCTGGCATCAGATGCGCGTGGATGAGCGCGTGATTCTCGAGGCGCAGTTGAAACGCTTTATGGATCAGAACCCGGGCATCACTGCCGAGGCGATCTATAAGGAGACGGAGGAATTGCGATCCGGCTTCATCGTGGCAGCGATTGCCGGGCAGGGTCCCGATCTTGTGTACGGTCCCTCCGACCAAGTCGGACCGTTCGAAGTCATGGGAATCATCGCGCCGTTGGAGTCGCTGTTCGACCCGAAGTATCTCGACAACGTCATCCCGAAAGGACTCACGTACTTCAAGGGGCATCTCTACCAGATTGCCGACAAAGTGGGGAACCATCTCACGCTGGTGTACAACAAAGCGTTGGTGCAGACGCCACCGGAAACAGACGTGGAGCTGATCGAGATCGGGAAGAGGCTGACGGTGGATAAGGACGGTGATGGGAAACCGGATCAGTACGGCTTGTGCTGGAACTACACCGAGCCGTTCTTCTTCATTCCGTTCCTAACCGGATTCGGCGGATGGGTGATGACCGACGACGGCGTTCCGACACTCGATTCGGAAGGAATGATTCGGGCGCTCGAGTTCATTCGCGACCTTCGCGATAGATACAAGATCATTCCGAGTGAAGCGGACTACAACATCGCTGATGCGTTGTTCAAAGATGGGAAGAGCGCAATGATCATCAACGGCGATTGGTCGTGGGCGGGGTATAAAAAAGCCGGCATCGACATTGGTGTGGCGCCCTTGCCCAAGATCGTTAGCACGGGATTGTGGTGCGCACCGATGGTCTCGCCGAAAGGTTTTTCGCTCAACGCCAACGTGCCGGAAGAGAAGCGCCCAATCGTGCTCACACTCTTGCGCTTCCTCATGGAACCGGAACAGCAACTTGAAACCGCGCGTGCGCTCAGCACAATGCCGACACGCAAAGAGGCACTCAACTCGGCATTCGTGCGCAACGATGAGATCTTGCGGAACTCTGCGTTGCAGATCGAGCGCGGCAAGCCTATGCCCGTTGTGCCGGAGCTTCGTGCTATTTGGGATGCCATGCGCCCCGGCTATCAAGCCGTGCTGGGCGGGTCGAAAACGCCCCGCCAGGCTGCCAAGGAGATGCAGGCGCTCGCACTGCGCAAGATTCAGGAAATGAACGAATAGGCACCGACATGACTAACCGCATTCAACACAAACTGTTCGTCACGTTTCTCGTCGTACCGTCGTTTCTCATCCTCTTCGCCGTCGTCTTCTATCCCTTCGTGTACAACGTGGTCATCTCCTTCTCGAATATGAACCTCCGCCACATCAAGGACTGGACGATCATCGGTCCCCAGCAATACATCAAAGTCTTCACCGAGCCGACGCAGCCGGACTTCTATACCATCTTCGCCAAGACGATTGTGTGGACGGTGGTGAACGTCTTCTTCCATGTCGTCATCGGTGTGTTCCTTGCCTTGGTGCTCAACCAGAAGGATGTGAAAGCCAAACCACTGTTTCGGACGTTGCTCATTTTGCCGTGGGCGATTCCGCAGTATATCGTCGCCTTGACGTGGCGGGGCATGTTCAACTATGAGTACGGTGCACTCAATCTCATCATCACCAAATATATGCACCTGCCTGCAGTCGAGTGGCTCAAGAGTCCGACCGAAGCATTCATTGGGTGTATTCTGACGAACGTGTGGCTCGGCTTTCCGTTCATGATGGTGATTGCCTTAGGCGCGTTGCAAAGCATTCCGCATGAACTCTACGAAGCGGCGGATATCGACGGCGCATCGTGGTGGCACAAACTTTGGCGCATCACCATCCCGCTCATTCGTCCGGTCATGATTCCCGCCATCACGCTCGGTACGGTGTGGACATTCAACAACTTGAACATCGTCTGGTTGGTCAGTAATGGAGGCGAGCCGTCCGATCAAACACACATCCTCGTCTCGTTTGTGTACAAGGCAGCGTTCAACTTGTATCGCTACGGGTACGCCGCCGCACTCTCGATGGTCATCTTCATCATCCTCCTCGGCTTCAGCCTCTTCTTCATGAAACGCACACGCGCAACCGAAGCAGCCTATTGAGCAATCACGCAATGAACAAACGACATTCTCACATCATCATCTCTTCCCGTTGCTCTCGAAGGAGTGTGCCATGAAACGTCTCATCCGCCTGACAGCAACCTATCTCACCCTTGTCGTCTTCTGTGTCGTTGCCGTCTATCCCATTCTGCAAGTCGTCACCATTTCGCTGCGACCCGAAGACAAGCTCCTCTCCACCTCGTTGGAGATCATTCCCGACAATGCCACGTTCAACAACTACGTGCGTCTCTTCACCGATCAGCCCTTCCTGTTGTGGTTGTGGAACAGTCTGCTCGTCTCCGGCGTCGTCACGATCACCGGCGTGGTCTTGGCGGCGATGGCGGGCTACGCGTTCTCGCGGTTCGAGTTCATCGGCAAGAAATTCGGTTTGCTCAGCCTGCTCACCACGCAAATGTTTCCGGCAACCATGCTGCTCCTTCCGCTCTACATCATGCTCATCAAAGTCGGTCTCATCAACACGTATCTCGGCGTTATCGTCATCTACACCGCCACCGCACTCCCCTTCACCATCTGGACGATGAAAGGATACTACGACACCATTCCCACCAGCCTCGAAGAAGCGGCGCGCATCGATGGCTGCAATCAGTTCCAAGCATTTTACAAAATCATTCTTCCGCTTGCCGCGCCCGCGCTTGTCATCACAGCACTTTTCTCATTCATGACCGCGTGGGCGGAGTACATCGTTGCCGCGCAAATCCTCCAAGACTCACACCTCTGGACCCTGCCGCTCGGACTGAAATCGTTCGAAGCAAACATGAGCACCGAATGGGGACTCTACGGCGCGTCATCCATCATCGTTACCATTCCGGTCGTGGTCCTCTTCCTCAGTCTCAGCAAGTATCTTGTGTCGGGATTGACGTTGGGCAGTGTGAAAGGGTAGGAGCAGAGACAACAGCGTGAGGCGGGTGAAGAATTGGGCGTTCCCCCCA
>PSMW01000018.1:19475-25264 GCA_040290295.1 Ignavibacteria bacterium | reverse complement strand
CCGCCTTCGTCCCGCCGACGGCGGACTTCGGCGGGGGTCGGCACCCTTCAGGCTTCGCTTCCGCTTCGGTGCTTCGCTCAAAAGCGCTCAGCACTGCCTGCCTGCGGCAGGCCCCTTCCGGGCGCCTAACGCGGCGGCACCTCTTCGCTTCAGCAAGATCGACAAAGCACGCTCCCCTCAGCCCGAAACATTCCCGGTTACTTAAGATACACCAGCCGCCTCGTTGCACTCCCATGCTGAGCTGAAACGAATCGGTAGAAGTACACTCCACCCGCCAAATCGCTTGCATCGAACTTCACCCTGTACGTCGTTCCAGCCGCGGCATCCCCATCAAATAATCGCCGCACCTCTCGCCCCAACATATCGAAGACGGTAAGAGACACCGCATCGCTCGATGCAACCCGAAACTCGATCACCGTCTGCGCATTGGACGGATTCGGATAGTTTTGAGAAAGGAACGCCGTTGTTGGTTGGGTTATGGAAACACTGCTCACAGTGTTCACAGCAATGCCCTCGGTAAAGTGAGCCGTACCATCGAGATCGAGCTGTTGCAGGCGGTAGAACAACGTCGCGGCAGGTGGAATGTTCGGCTCGGCAAACCGATAGTGCTGCGGTTCCAACGTGGTGCCGTGCCCGGGCACGAACGAGTGCTCGATGGTCCACCACTGCTCGATCGTGCTCGTGCGCTTCTGAACATAAAAGCCGAAGTTGTTCGTTTCGCTCACTGTTCCCCAGCGCAACACAATGCTGTCCGCACGTGCATTGAGCGAACCATTGAAGTAGGCAAGTTGAATCGGTACCACGTTCCGCTCGAAGACGAACTTCGCGGCAACAGGGATATGATCGGATGCAGCGTGGAGAGCATTTGCCACGCTATCCGGTACTGCGGCATTCGGCAAACGGTTGATCGAGTCGTTGTAATGATTGCCATCGTTGCCGTACGCGATGTACGACGAGGGGACAATCCTCCCCGCCATCGTGCTTGAGGTGAGGATCATATCGAATCGGTCATCCATCCCACCGGTCGAGCCACCGCCGAACGAACGCACACGAGGCGACTGCGTGTGATACGGTGCGAACGCAGGATTCGATCCCCACGACCCCGATAGATTCAGCGGATCGAATGCCTGACCCGCAGCATTCGTGCCCGTGCTGGTGAGCAATTGGAACGCGGGCTCGGCACTCGAATAAATATTGAAATCGCCCAGTATGAGAAATGGTGTACCCGAAGGGAGCGAATCAAGTCGGTTGCGGAGAATCGTCACCTCCTGTAAGCGTGCCTGCTCGTTGGTCGTCCCCGTGCTTGCCTTGAGATGCACAGAGTAGATGCGAAGCGACGTCGTCGAGTTCACGGGCCGAACAACATACTCGGCAATGTCACGCAATGGTGTGGAAAGATAAGTCGCGCCGAGAAACTCGCATCTGGCAGGCTTGTAAAACAACCCATTGTCGGTATCGGGTCCGTCGTTGAATGGGGCAGCGGCGTAGAGGTTCGGCGTGTAAGCATTCAAGACGCTGCTGAGAAACTCGTTCTGCCCCGCCGCGCTCACCAGTTCTTGAACCACCAGCACATCGGGCGAAAGGGTGTGGATGACCTTGCGGAACTCCGGGTTCCGAACGGCTGAAGTTGAACCCGGATAGTTGAGAATGTTATAGGTCGCAATGCGAAGCGTGTCGAAGCTCTGTGCACTGCCAATGGCAGGCACCAAAAGCAAGACGACAGCAAGGATCGCAACGTAGCCCGAAAAGAGTTTGCGCGTCACTAACGGCAGTCGTGCGTGGCGACTGCGAAGAAAAGCCTGCGAAATAGGTACCCCCGTTCGATGGTGCTTTGCTGGCAATAGTATAGCAAAAGAACCGAACTGGGTCAAGGGGGCGACTCACACCCGAAGGAGAGAATGTCAATTCATCCGGTCGCGCAGAGATTCGCGGCGCCCCGGTTCATGCATGTGTTCGAGGAACATGTTGCGCAACATGCGGTATTCACGGTAAAGATTCAGGCAATACTCGCGCAGCAACTCCAGCTCATCCTGCTCCGAAAGGTCGTCGATCGACATGTAGCGTCGTCCATCGCGTCGCTGAAGCTCTTTCAGCTTCGACACGACGAGCGCATTCAAATGAGGATCGAGATTGTTCAGGTTGCGGAGGTAGTCTCCCATAAAAACCCTCACGTGACGTAAACAGTTGTTGAAAATGTGCTTGGAGTTCCGGGGATGGAACTCGAGGAAAGAGATTGCGGGGGACGTGGCACACTCCGCTGAGGAAATGTGTGGACCAAATATACGCGACGGCGTACGGGTTGCTTGTAACACCGCGCAACGATGTTACAGTTTGTGCGATTCGCGCGGATTACGCAAAGCTGGTGAGCAGAGCGGTGACGCTGTATCGAGAGGGGAAACCGCGGAGCCATCGAGGGGATGGATGGCTCCCCGTACGGTTGACGTTACGGATGCAACGACGCGTGGCCCATGCCTCGAAGTTCGGCGCCGCCACTCATAGATGAGGGAGGTGGCGTGCCGCCGGCTTTCTCCTGCTGCTCGAGACGCTTCAAGATCTTCCAGATGGTCCGCTCTGATATCTTGATGTTGTGCTTCTCTTGCAGCATCGCCTTGAGCCGACGCTGGCCGAACCCGGTTTGATCCCTCAAGCGTTTTAGGAGTTGGATGCTCGATTCCGGCGTTGCACTGGGGAAGTGATGCGGGCGCCGGGATTGATCCACCAGGCTCTTCGTGTCGCCGCCGGATTGGCGATAGCGCTTCAGCCACTTGTAAAACGTCTTGCGACTGATACCGAAGCGCCTGCATACCTCCTGCGCACTGCCGGTTTCCTCGTAGCAAATCATCCACGCCAGCCGTGGATGCAACGACGACGACTGCTCGCTGCCCGATTGTCCGGGCGTTTTCGGGTTGTCCTTTACCATAAATGTCCCGCGTATCATGTTGTTGAATGATGAGTGTTCTGCCGATAGGCAGAGAGGCTACCATTCGAGCGTTCAGGGGGACCCGAGATGTTGGGGGAAGGTTCTGCATCGAACCCGATCGTTGCCGCTACACGATTCGCCTCACGCACACATTCCTTCACGCGATATGCCAGAGTCACTCTTCACCTATTTACCTGCCGCAAACGAGCGTTCTCTTGAAGTTTCCCGAAAGCAGTCACCAGACACCGATGTCATCATCGCTTTACTGCCATGCCGGTTGTAGATTTTTCAAATACTGAGAAACGAGCAGGAGAGGGGAATGTGGGACCGACGACGCTTGAGAAGCAGCTTCGTCGGTTAAAATTCGCTTCCTGAAGAAAGCCTTGCCGGAACCAGTCTTGCAATATGACTCCAAATCACGCGCCGTGCGCTCGGTGCTGACGGCAATGTACGCGACCAACACAAAGGGCGCATAGCCTTGCGTGGAGTGAACGTATCCGTCTTGGTGTTCCTTCACGCGTCGTTGTAAGGTGTTGGTCGAGCCGACCCGACATACACGAAATCATGCTCGACGCTCTTGAGGAAGTACACAAACCATGAGGGCATAGACGGCTCCTTTCCGTACAGTGCGAAGGAGTTGCTGACCCGGCGGTTCACGTACGAGAGCACGGTGATCGGCTTTGTGTGCTCTCGACCTGTTGTAGTGGAGCGGAGAGGGTGGGATTCGAACCCACGATACCCGTAAAGGGTATACCGGTTTTCGAGACCGGCTCCTTCAACCACTCGGACACCTCTCCAACCAACTTACTGCTTTGGTGTGTGAAAAGCGGTTGTGTTCACATCGAGCGGAGAGAGTGGGATTCGAACCCACGGTACGCTTGAGGCGTACACACGCTCTCCAGGCGTGCCAGTTAAACCACTCCTGCATCTCTCCGGTATGCAGCAGGTGAACAAAACTCTTACGTTTCTTCACACTCCTTCAGAGTTCCTGCTGGATTCTCTGGTCCGTCAAAAATGTGCGGCGTTAATATAGGAAACCTGTAGCGCGAATGCAATCTTCAGGACTACTCGCTCATCCTTGCCGCTCTTCCCTGTAAGCTTCGACGCCTGCTTTCACAGCGTCCTTAATGCGCGCTTCCTCATGGGCAATGCGCTCTTTGGTCTCCCGGACTGTTGTCGAGACTTTTTCTTTCGCATGTTCGATAGCGCGCTCAGCATCGTTCAGCAGCTTGGAGGTTTTTTGCTTGATGTCGGTACGGAGTTCGCGTCCGCTCTTGGGTGCGTACAACAACGCGATTGTTGCCCCGATGATGCCGCCGATAAGTGTTCCCGTTACCAGTCCCTTGATCATCGCGTTTTTCTCTGTGTTCGTCATGGCGTACCTCCTCGTCGTTGAGTCTGATACGAAAACGTTAACCATCTCCATTTCAAATATAACACAATGCGCTCCTTTCCTCAACTCGCCACACGCGGCACGTGTGCGTAACGTGGCATTGTTCCGTGATGCTGACTATATTGCTTGTAGCATAGCTAGCATCTTGAACAAGTAAACCCCTCGCGCAATGATTCTTGTGATCGACAATTACGATTCATTTACCTTCAATCTCGTTCAGTCGGTGCAGAAGCTTGTACACCAGCGCGGAGAGGAGGTCCGCGTTCGCCGCAACGATGCCATTTCACTCGACGATATTCGTCGACTGAGGCCTTCAAGAATTCTCCTCTCTCCCGGACCCGGCAGACCGGAACATGCCGGCGTTACGCTCGACGTTATAAAGGCGGTTGGCAAGCAGACGCCAATTCTCGGCGTATGCTTAGGTCATCAAGCGATCGGTGTTGCCTTCGGGGCTCGCGTCGTGCAAGCACCCACGCTTATGCACGGGAAGACCTCGCTGATCTTCCATGCTCAAACTTCGGTTTTCCGTTCGATCAAAAATCCCTTCCGAGCAACGCGTTATCACTCGTTGGTCATCGCACAGGACAGTGTGCCAGCCGATCTGGAGGTTCTCGCCATGACAGACGACGGCGTCATCATGGGCATCCGGCATGTATCGTTGCCCATCATCGGCGTACAATTTCATCCCGAATCCATCTTGACCGAGCAAGGTGACGACCTGTTAGGAGCATGGCTGGAAATGCAAGAATCATCCTGAAACTGTATATTGAGATGTGTGCGTGTGCAACGTGCGAGCACGTCGATGTTGACCTCTCACGATTCGATGCCGTTCTTGTCAGCTCGTGCACACAAAGCTGAGAGCGTTCAAAGGGAGTCCCCATGTTTATTGTTATGAAACCCCATGCCACGCGCGAAGACGTTCAGCGCGTCATGGATAAAGTGGTCGCACTCGGATATGTGCCGCACGAAGTCCCCGGCGTGCAGCGCACGGGCATTGTCATTACAGGGAATCGAACCAAGATCAACCCCGAGCTCTTCACGATGATGTCCGGTGTGGAGGATGCACTGACCATCACGAAGCCATACAAATTGGTCGGGCGTGATGTGAAGCTGCAGAACACCGAAGTGAATGTGGATGGAGAGATCATCGGGGGAAAAGAGCTTGCCATCATTGCGGGTCCTTGTTCGGTTGAAAGCCGAGAACAACTGATGGCAACCGCGGAAGCAGTGAAGGAAGCCGGGGCGAAATTTCTGCGCGGCGGAGCGTACAAACCGCGCACCTCACCGTACGCGTTTCAAGGATTGAAGGAAGAAGGACTTGCACTCTTGCGTGAAGCAAAAGAACGAACGGGACTGAAGATCGTTACGGAGGCAAAGGACGCCAAGACCCTGCCAGCAGTAGCGGAAGTGGCGGACATCATCCAAATCGGTGCGCGGAACATGCAGAACTATTCGCTGCTCGAAGCGGCGGGGGGA
>PSMW01000018.1:0-19465 GCA_040290295.1 Ignavibacteria bacterium | reverse complement strand
TGAAATGCGCAAGCCTGTGTTGCTGAAGCGGGGCATCGCGGCCACGATCGAAGAACTGCTTATGTCTGCGGAATACATCATGGCGCGCGGCAACCGGCACGTGATCCTCTGCGAGCGTGGGATTCGTACGTTCGAGCCGTACACACGGAACACACTCGACCTGAATGCGATCCCGGTGGTTAAGAAACTCTCTCATCTTCCCATCATCGTGGATCCCAGCCATGGCATCGGCATGTGGGATGGCGTTGCAGTAATGGCGCTTGCGGGCGTTGCAGCTGGCGCCGATGGGATTATGGTCGAAGTCCATCCACATCCCGAAGCTGCACTCTCGGACGGAGCGCAATCGTTGAAACCCGAACGTTTTCGCGACATGATGGAACGGCTACGCATGGTCGCGGCAGCAGTGGACCGCATCTTGGGCGTTGAAGTACCACACTGAACGCGGCGTGCACTGCCCTCGTGCCGGCACGCTCCGACGAAAGAAGAGTTTCTCGCGTCGTTCGGACGCGTGGAAACTCTTCACCGTTTTTCGTACCTTCTCAACACTTGGAATTCCGTTCAGCCATTGCATTTCACAACGACAGGTGTCTTCAGTTCGCGTTCGCTTTGCTCCGAGTCCGACAGGCTATCTGCACGTCGGTGGGTTGAGGACAGCACTCTACAACTATCTCTTTGCCCGCAAACAAGAAGGGACGTTCATTCTTCGGATCGAAGATACGGATCAAAGTCGGTACGTCCCCGACGCTGAGCGGAAGCTCATCGATATCTTGAAATGGTCTGGCTTGCAATACGATGAGGGCCCCGATATCGGTGGTCCCAAAGCCCCGTACCGTCAGTCGGAACGTCTGGCGATCTATCAGTCGTATGCACAACAGTTGGTGGAGGCAGGGAAAGCGTATTATGCGTTCGACACTGCTGAAGAGTTAGAAGCGATGCGTCGGGAACAAGAAAAGCTCCGCATCCCAACAAAATACGATCGGCGGGCGCTGAAGCTTTCGGCTGAGGAGGTTCAGGCAAAACTTCGTTCAGGCGTGCCTCACGTCATCCGCATGCGGGTGCCGGACGACACAACGATCGCGTTCGACGACATCGTGCGGGGGAGGGTAGAGTTCTCTAGCGATCAGCTCGACGACCAAGTGCTGATCAAATCTGATGGATATCCGACGTACCATCTCGCGAACGTCGTTGACGATCATTTGATGGAAATCTCGCACGTTATCCGTGGAGAGGAATGGCTTCCAAGTACGCCCAAGCATGTGTTGTTGTATCAGTTTTTCGGATGGGAACTCCCCCAGTTCGCTCACTTACCGCTGCTGCTCAATCCCGATAAGTCCAAGCTCAGCAAACGGCAAGGTGATGTAGCGGTCGAGGATTACAGAGAGAAGGGGTATCTCCCCGAAGCGCTCATCAATTTTGTCGCTCTGCTGGGATGGAATCCGGGCGATGAACGGGAACTGTTCACACTCGATGAGTTGGTGAAGGAGTTTTCGTTGGAGCGCGTGGGGAAATCGGGCGCGGTGTTCAACATCGAAAAGCTGAAGTGGATGAACGCCGAGCACCTTCGCAAAAAGCCCGCGAGAGAAATCCTCTCGATGCTCAAAGAAGAACTTGCGCGCAGTGCGTACAAGAGCATACACTTCAGTGACAACTACCTCCTCAATGTTATCGAGGCGATGCGGGAACGAATCGGATTTGTTCGCGATATTATCGACAAGAGTCCGTATTTCTTCCAACCGCCGCTGACGTACGATCCCGACGTTGTCCAGAAGCGATGGAAGAAGGAAACCCCTGCGCACGTGGCTGCACTGCGCGACGCATTCGAACGACTGATCAGTCCGAAGAAAGAAGACTACGAAGCTGCCCTGCACGCGACAGCCCAACACCTCGGGGTGGGGAACGGACAGTTGATTCATCCGCTGCGACTGGCGGTCTCCGGTACGGGTGCCGGTCCCGGCGTGTTCGATATTCTCGCTATCATCGGCAAGGACGAAACCATTCGACGATTGAACAAGGCTATCGAAACACTTTCATGACCGATCAGCAACAAGAAACGCCAGAGCGACCCGCAAGCGAGTCGCCAACACGAACCAATTTCATTCGAGAGATTATCGACGAAGACCTCCGAACAAACAAGTACGGAGGCAAGGTGCACACGCGCTTTCCGCCTGAGCCGAACGGCTATCTGCATATCGGACATGCAAAATCGATTTGCCTCAACTTTGGCATTGCACGCGACTACAACGGAAAGTGCAATCTGCGATTCGACGATACCAACCCAACGAAGGAAGAAGTGGAGTACGTAGAAGCCATCAAGCGCGATGTTCGCTGGTTGGGATTCGATTGGGAAGACCGCGAGTATTATGCTTCAGATTACTTCGAGCAGTTGTACCAGTATGCAGTGCAACTGATCAAGAAAGGCAAAGCGTACGTGTGCGACTTGAGTGCGGATGAGATCCGCGAGTATCGTGGCACACCTACCCAGCCCGGCAAGGAAAGTCCGTACCGTCATCGCAGTGTCGAGGAGAATCTTGATCTGTTTCGGAGAATGCGAGCCGGAGAATTTCCTGACGGCTCGCGAACACTGCGCGCGAGAATCGATATGGCATCACCCAACTTCAACCTTCGCGACCCGGTCATGTATCGCATCTTGCACGCCGAACATCACCGAACCGGCAACGCGTGGTGCATCTATCCCACCTACGACTGGGCACATGGGCAGTGCGATTCGATCGAGGGTATCACACATTCGATTTGTACGTTGGAGTTCGAAATCCATCGCCCATTGTATGATTGGTTCCTGGATGCGTTAGGCATTCACCACCCCCAACAGATCGAGTTTGCGCGCTTGAACCTGAGCTACACCGTCATGAGCAAGCGGCGCTTGCTTGAGTTGGTCGAGGACGGGGTAGTGAACGGTTGGGAGGATCCGCGCATGCCGACCATTTCGGGATTGCGACGACGCGGGTATACACCCGAATCGATTCGAACGTTTGCAGAACGCATCGGCGTTTCGAAGCGCGAGTACATTCAGGACGTGACGGTGCTGGAGGATTGTTTGCGCGACGACCTGAACAAGCGCGCCCCCCGCGTCATGGCGGTTCTCCGCCCGCTGAAGCTCGTCATTGAAAACTATCCCGAAGGGAAGGTCGAATATCTCGACGCGGTCAACAACCCTGAAGACGCATCGATGGGGACAAGGAAAGTTCCGTTCGGAAGAGTCCTCTATATCGAACAAGAGGATTTCCGAGAGCATCCCCCCCAAAAATATTTTCGCCTTTCTCCCGGCGCCGAGGTTCGCTTACGCTACGCCTTCATCATCACATGCCTCGGCGTTATGAAGGACGAGAAGACGGGTGAGATTGTCGAAGTACGGTGTACCTACGACCCCGAGACGAGGAGCGGCATGCCGCAGAGTGCACGAAAAGTGAAGGGCACGATCCATTGGGTTTCTGCTGAGCACGCCTTGGATGCAGAGGTACGCCTCTACGATCGCCTGTTTACTGTCGAAGATCCGAGCGGCGAGAACTGGAAGCAGTATCTCAATCCACACTCGCTCGAGATCCTTCGCTCATGCAAAGTGGAGCCGAACCTTGCTTCTGCACGACCCCAGGATCGTTTTCAGTTCGAGCGGCTCGGATACTTTTGCGTTGACGATGATTCGAAAGAGGGGGCGCTGGTGTTCAACCGCGCTGTAACGCTCCGCGACACGTGGGCGAAGATCGCGCAGTCGTGAAGCCGCCCGTTTGATTCTCGCTCCATCAATCTCTATCTTGCAGACGTTGCACAGCACCGCCGCATGAAAGAACTCAACGTTATTCGCATCAAGAACGCCGTCTTTTATGCTTATCATGGCGCCATCGCAGATGAGCAAAACCTTGGTGGCAAATTCGAATTCGACGTCGATCTCTACTGCGATCTTTCGGCAGCGGCAGAAAGCGATTCACTTGCGAAAACTGTCGATTACGAAAAGGTGTACGCCTTCATTCGACAAACCGTAGTACACAAAAAGTATTATCTGCTCGAAGCGCTGGCGAACACGATCGGCAAGGGATTGTTGAACGAGTTCGAGCCGTTGCAGAAGGTCGTTGTCCGCGTACGGAAAGTCCATCCGCCGGTGAAGGGTGTGATCGACTACGTTGAGGTGGAGATTTCGCAGCAGCGATGAAGAGGTACAGAGTGTTTCTCGGCATCGGGTCGAATGTCGGCGATCGTGCACGGTTTCTTCGTACCGCAGTCGAACGCTTGCGCACGCTCGAGGGGGTGAACGTGATTGCGGCCTCCTCCGTGTACGAAACCGACCCCGTAGGGAGGACCGACCAACCACAATTTCTCAACGCCGTCGTGGAAATCGAAACAACGCTTCCCCCGACGGCTTTGATGCAGACGGTGAAAAAGATCGAAGCCGCGATGGGTCGCACACTGAACGAACGATGGGGACCGCGCGAAATCGACATCGACATCTTGCTGTACGACGGATTGGTCTACAGCGATGAAGAACTGCGCGTACCGCACAGCGAACTGGAGCGCAGAAAATTCGTTCTCGTGCCCTTGCGCGAAATCGCACCGGATCTCGTGCACCCGGCCAATGGCATGACGGTGACGGAACTCGCTCAGGTATGTGTGGATTCGGGGAGGGTGACCACAACTTCGTTTACGTTGTTCATCTAGTCCATACCGGTTTTTCAGGAGCATCTTTGTCCAAGCACCAACAAGAGTCACTCAAAGAACTGATCGAAAAGTCTGAGCTTCGTTACATTGCTATCGAAGGAGTGATCGGAGCGGGGAAAACAACATTGGCAACGATGCTGGGCGAGCTCCTTGACGCGAAAGTCGTGTTGGAGCGGTTCGAGGAAAATCCCTTCCTCAAAGATTTTTACAAAGACCCGGATCGGTATGCCTTTCAGACGCAGATCTTTTTCTTGCTCACCCGGTACAACCAGCAAAAGGAACTGAGTCAGGCGGATCTGTTTCACCGTTTTCTGGTGACGGACTATATTTTCGAGAAGGACAAGATTTTCGCTTATCTCAATCTTCAAGATAAGGAGTTGAAGCTCTACGAGACTCTCATCAGCAACATGCAACACAACATCGTTACGCCGGATCTCGTCGTCTATCTTCAGTCGAGCGTCGAGCGCTTGATGGCAAACATCCGAAGGCGGGGAAGAGACTTTGAGGCGAATATGCAGGAGAGCTACATCCGAGATTTGAACGAGGCGTACAACTACTTCTTCTTCCGGTACCGAAGTAGCCCGTTGCTGATCGTGAACGCTACCGAATTGGATTTCGTTTCGAAGAAAGAACATTTCGAGGAATTGGTGCGGGCGATCTTTCGTCCAACACATAGCGCGGTCGAATACTACAATCCCGCGGTCCAGAAGTTTTCGTGAAGAAGGTCGTTCTCATGCTACGTTTTCTCTTATTGATCATACTCGCGTGGTTGATTGGCAAGGTTCTTCGAGCAGTGATTGTCGCTCTGACGCAACGGGCTTCCCCAAAAGCCCGACGAAAGTACGACGTTGGCTCGGCGACACAGCCCTCGGCGTCGGCCGAATTCAAAGATGTGGAAGATGCCGAATTCGAAGAGATCACTGACCCGAAATCTTCCCCCAAGTAAGCGCCGGTGAGCTCTTGCTGCGCGCGTTCGAACCGACATTCAAACGTTTCATCTCGTTACTCCTTCGATTCTTGCTGGGTTCACCCCCGTGTGGAGTTGCTGCCGACCTCACCTTCGATCGCATTCTCGTCATTCGTCAACACAACCAGTTGGGGGACATGCTCTGTGCGGTTCCGCTGTTGCGGGCGCTCCGTGATCGATTTCCATCCGCCTCGATCGTCCTTATGGCGAGTCCCGTGAACTACGACGTGATGGTTCATCTTCGTTACGTGGATCGCGTTATCAACTTCGACAAGCGTGAGTTTCTTCGTAACGGCGTGTGCGGTATCGGCAATCTTGTGCGCTTTATCCGAACACTGAGGGCTGAGAACTTCGATCTCGCCATCGTTCCCTCGACCGTTTCGATGTCGTTTACGAGCGATCTCCTCGCTCGCTTGTCGGGAGCACGGACGAGAATCGGCGCCAACAGCCTCGACGGCAGAGAGAACATTGCGGCATGCTGTTTCAACTTGCCGGTGGAACTGGATTGGCGAACAACCCCAACGAGGCATCAAACGCTACGCAACTTCGATGTTGCCCGACCGTTGGGCCTTCGGACGCCTGATCTTCGTTTGGAGATGACGCTGAACCCGCTCGAGCTTGAGGAAGCTAATCTCTTACGACAAAAGAAAGTAGAGCATGGCAAAAAAATCGTAGTCTATCATCCCGGAGCGGGAAAGGTTCCCAACCGTTGGGACCCCAGACGGTTTGCGTCTGTCGTCAATACCTTGGCGACGGCACGCGGCGTTTGCACGTTTATCAGTTGGGGACCGATGGACGATGAGCCTGTGAAAGAGATGCTCCGCCACGTTGCCGTCCCGTATAAGCTGATCAAGGGGAGGCCGATACGCGCGGTCGCCGTGTACCTTTCGGTTGCCGATTTGGTGATCACGAATGATACAGGCATTATGCACGTAGCCGCAGCCGTCGGCGCTCCGGTGCTTGCGTTGTTCGGTCCAACCGACCCCGCACAGTGGGCACCGATCGGAGCTCAGCATCGTTTTCTTAGAGGGGAACGAGGGGATATACAGTGCCTTTCAGTCTCAGAGGTGACTCGTACTGCAGAGGAAATGTTGGCGGCGAGCGGTTGAGTTTGCTGTGCTGATGTCATAGATTGAAATCGAAAGGAGAAGCGATGATTGGGATGCCAGAAGTACAGGTCGATTACCGTGAGGAAATTCTTCGAAGGAAGAAGGAGCTGAACGCGGTTATTCTGGCTCATTACTATCAAGAAGGGGAAATCCAAGACGTTGCCGATTTTGTGGGCGACAGCTTGGAGCTTGCACGCCGCGCAGCGCAAACGGACGCCGACGTCATCGTGTTCGCGGGCGTGCATTTCATGGCGGAGACGGCGAAGATCCTCAATCCGACAAAGCAGGTACTCCTTCCCGACCTGAACGCCGGTTGTTCGCTTGCCGAAGGTTGCCCCGCGCCCGCGTTCAAAGCCTTCCGCGCTGCTCATCCCAATCATATTTCCATCACCTACATCAATTGCTCGGCTGAGGTAAAGGCTGCGAGTGACATCATCTGTACGTCGAGCAATGCAGAGAAGATCATTCGCCAGATACCACCCGACAAGCCGATCTTTTTCGCTCCCGATAAAAATCTCGGTACGTATCTCATCAAAAAGACCGGTCGTGACATGCTGTTGTGGGAAGGTTCGTGCATTGTGCATGAAGTGTTCAGTCTCCGAAAGATCATGCAGCTCCAGATGGAACATCCCGACGCCGAGTTGATTGCCCATCCCGAATGCGAGGAGCCGATCTTGCAGCGCGCCAACTTCATCGGCTCGACGAGCATGTTACTGAAGCATGTCCAGTCAAGCCCCAGCAAGAAGTTCATCGTTGCGACCGAGTCGGGCATTCTTCATCAGATGCGCAAGCTCGCTCCGGACAAAGAATTGATTCCCGCGCCACCCGAAAGCAGTTGTGCGTGCAACGATTGTCCGTACATGAAGCTGAATACCATGGAGAAGCTCTACCTGTGCATGAAGAATCGCGCGCCTGAGATCACACTCGATCCAGTCATCATACAGAAGGCGCTCGTACCGATTCAGCGCATGCTCGAGATGAGCTGAGGTGGCGCTCTCTCCGTTGTACCTCTCGCGATACTTTTCTATATTCGTCCATCCACAACATCACGTCATCGAAGACAATCGGCTGAACTATGGCATCACAGTATTACATTGAAGACCTCGCAAAGTATGTCGGGCAAGAAGTCACCCTCCAAGGATGGCTCTACAACAAGCGCTCGAGCGGGAGGATCAAGTTTCCGCTGATGCGAGACGGCACGGGCATCGTTCAAGGAGTGGTGGTCAAAGGGCAGGTGAGCGATGAGGTGTTTCAACGTGTCGATGAGTTGACGCAGGAATCATCGTTCATCATGCGGGGAAAGGTACGGAAGGAAGATCGCGCGCCGGGAGGCTTCGAGCTGGATGTGACGGATATTCGCATCATCTCGATTGCAAAGGATTATCCCATTACACCGAAAGAGCACGGCGTCGAATTCTTGATGGATCGGCGTCATCTCTGGCTGCGCTCTTCCCGGCAGCATGCCATTCTGCGCGTTCGCCATCAGATCATACGGGCGATACGTGAGTTCTTCGATAACCGCGGGTTCGTTCTGGTCGATTCCCCTATCTTCACCCCTGCAGCATGCGAGGGAACTTCGACGCTGTTCGAAACGGACTACTTCGATCTCGGTAAAGCATATCTTACGCAATCCGGTCAACTGTACGCCGAAGCAGCCGCGATGGCTTTTGGGAAGGTGTACACGTTCGGTCCAACGTTTCGCGCGGAGAAATCAAAAACACGCCGGCACCTGACTGAATTCTGGATGGTCGAGCCGGAGGTGGCGTTTAACGATTTGAACGACAACATGGACCTTGCCGAGGAGTTTCTCATCCACGTCGTGCAATCCGTGCTGAAGCATCGGCAAGACGAGTTGAAGGTTCTCGAACGCAACACGGCGTTCTTGGAAAAAGTCCAGAAGCCACTGCCGCGCATCACGTACGACGAAGCGGTGGAGATACTTCACCAGAAGGGCTTGCCCTTCGGATATGGCAACGATCTCGGTGGAACGGACGAGACGGTCATCTCCGAACAATTCGACCGGCCCGTGATGGTGCATCACTATCCGGCAAAGGTAAAAGCGTTCTACATGAAACGCGATCCCGACAATCCTGATCTTGCCCTGGCGGTTGACGTGCTCGCTCCTGAAGGCTACGGCGAGATCATCGGGGGAAGCCAGCGTGAAGATGATTACGATACGCTTCTGCAACGCATCAAGGAACACAATCTTCCGCAAGAGGCGTTCGAATGGTACCTGGACTTGCGCCGATACGGAACCGTTCCGCACTCAGGTTTCGGGTTGGGCGTCGAGCGCACGGTGTCATGGATTTGCGGACTCGATCATGTGCGCGAAACGATCCCTTTCCCGCGCATGATCTATCGCCTCACACCATAATGTCTCGGTTGCGAACATGACCGTATGCTGAAAGCATCGCACTTACGAAAAGACTTCACAGCCGTTCGAGCCGTGGACGACGTGTCATTCGAGGTCAAGCGCGGCGCTATCTTCGGCCTCTTGGGGCGCAATGGCGCCGGCAAGACGACGACCATCCGCATGGTGTTGAACATCCTGAAACCCGACGCAGGCACCGTAACGTTCGATGGTCTTCCGTTCTCCGAGCGCACGCGCAATCTCGTCGGGTATGTGCCGGAGGAACGCGGCTTGTATCGGAAGAGCACACTCTTGGATACGATTCTCTACTTTGCCCGACTCAGAGGAATGAGCGGCGCACTTGCGCGAAGCGAAGCGCTGCGTTGGCTCGACCGCTTCTCGCTGCGGCCCTACGCCCAGCGCAAAGTGGAAGAACTTTCCAAAGGCAACCAACAAAAGGTACAGTTCATCATCGCCATCATCCATAACCCTCAGCTTGTGGTGTTGGATGAACCGTTTTCCGGACTCGATCCCGTCAATCAGATTCTGCTCAATGATATTTTCCTCGAACTCAAACAGCAGAACAAAGCTATCATCTTCTCCACCCACCAAATGGATCAGGCCGAACGACTGAGCGACGCCCTGTGCTTGATCGATCGAGGCAAGGTTGTGCTCAACGGACTGTTGCGCGATGTGAAGAAGCAGTATGGCAAGAATTCCATCCATCTCGAGTACGCAGGCGACGGAACGTTCCTTCGTCTGCTCAACGGAATCAAGAACGTGATGGTGTCGGAAAACTCTGCGGAGCTCCACATGGAGGACGGCGCGAATCCCCAAACCATCCTCTCGCAAATCGTCGGGAAATTGGAGATCCGAAAATTCGAAGTGCACGAGCCGTCGTTGCACTCGATCTTCTTGCATGCGGTGGGCGAGCAGGAGTTGATGGCATGAACAAAACACTCGTTGTCGCGCAGTGGGAATATGTGGAGAAGGTCAGGAGCAAAGCCTTCCTTATTGGCCTCTTTCTGACTCCAATGATCATTGTCGCGATGGGCGTTTTGCCCGGCTTGCTTGCCGACAAAGAGAACGAAACGACAAAAGTTATCGGTATCGTAGACGCAACCGGTGAGCTTGCTCAGCCCCTTGCTCGGCGCATGGAGCGGTACACGCTCTCGAACGGCCAGCCGAATTATCTGACGCGTTTCGTCGCCGTCGGCACGACTATCAATCTTCCTGCAGCGATTCGCGATGCAGACTCGATGGTCGAGCGAGGCGAGCTCGATGGGTATATCCTGCTCGACCTCCGGGGTCGCAAGGATACGACAGTGGAGTATCGGTCGAAGACTGCCGGCGATATCCGTTTGGTGAATCGGCTGGGAGAGCACGTGAGGAATATTCTTTCGGAGAGGAGGCTCATTGCGCGCGGGATCGATCCGAGTATTCTGGATGACCTCCGCGTGCCCATCGAGCTGAGAACCGTGAAGATTGCCGCGGGTGAGCAAGAAGAGACGGACTTCGTGAAGACGTTCTTCTCGGCGTATATCTTTATCATGGCAATGTTCTTTCTCATTTTCACGTCGGGCCAACTTCTCGTGCGCAGTGTGTTGGAAGAGAAATCGAATCGCATCGTGGAGGTGTTGGTTTCGTCGTGCACCCCGAAGGAACTCATGTTCGGCAAGGTGCTCGGCTTGAGCGCCATGGGATTGACGCAAATGGCGTTCTGGGCACTCATTGCCCTTGCCGTTCTCGGCAAGGTCGGCAGTACAGCGTTTCCACCCGTCGAGCAGATTCTCCTCATGGTCGTTTTCTTCATTCTCGGATACCTGTTCTACTCGGCAATCTTCATCGCTTTTGGCTCGCCGGTGACAACGGAACAGGAGGCGCAACAACTCAACGGGTACCTGGTGCTGTTCGTCATTCTGCCGGTAGCACTCGTCCTGCCGGTGATGCAACATCCCGACGCCGACTGGGTAAAAGTGTTGACGTTCATCCCGCTGCTGACGCCGACGTTCATGGCGTTGCGAATTCCGGTGCAGATGCCTTCGACAGGTGAAATTCTCGGCGCGATCGCTTTACTCATCGCTGCGACGTACCTCATGATGATTGCGGCAGGACGTATCTTCCGCGTTGCCATCCTTGCGACGGGGAAACGGCCCAGCCTTGCAGAGATATGGAGTTGGGTCAGAGAAGGATAGCCTGTCTCACGATCAACGACACATCCATTTTGTTCGGAGGACACAACCGATGAAATATACGGGGCAGTTTCTAAAAGGCATTGCGACTCTTGCAGCGGCTATGGTGTTTGCGTTTGCCTCAGCATCATCACAAGTGGTGATGCCTTCGGGGCAGAGCACTTCTCTTCGCCAACATGTGTTTGGGTTGGGATTTTTCGGCGGGGCATCGGGCGGGTTAGGTCTGAGCTTTCGTCATCATCTCCCATCGCCGTTGAGCTATCAGATTACCGGGGGCATCATTCGCGTCAGCGACAAGCTGCGTTCGGACATCGGCTTCGAAGTGCATTACGACCTAGCACGCGGCAGCGGCACGCGCTTTTTTGTTGCCGGAGGATTCGCCTACTACTACTCGGGGAAAGACGGCAACAACGAAATGAAAGCTCCCACACGTGGCGGACTCGGGTTGGGAGGTGAATGGGTGATGAGTGGAGGCTTGCATTTTCTTGCCGAAGGAATGTTCACGTTCTTCAGCGACGGAACCATTTTCCCACTGCCGCAGCTTGGAGTCTACTACTACTTCAACTAACAAGGTCCGTCGAACAAGATCTCCCATCGACGATTGCTGTGTTCAGAAGAGCTCATCAGTCAAGGAGCCATGTCGGTCGCCATCATCATCGTGAGCGACCAAAAAGCGAACGGGACGATCAGCGGCTTACGAAAGTCTCCTCGTGGTGTCACTCGCAGGACTCACGCGAACACATCTGCGGCAAAGCCACAACTCTTTCTTCTCGTTAGTCGAGGTATGAGGGATGTTCACGCGCAGGGAGTTCTCGTCCTTTTTCTTTGATTCTCTTCCATTTTTCTCATACTTTTACAGCGTCCTGTTTGACAGCAGGCAGATGATCTAACCCAATATCGTCATCCAATCGTTTCAGAACATCCGTGAGCATTGAACTACTCTTGTTCTACCTCTTCGGCTCGATTGCGGTCGGCACCGGGCTGGCGATGATCGTACAACGCAATCCGATGATCAGTGCACTGTTGCTCATCGGCAATTTCTTTTGCATTGCCGGACTCTACCTCTTGTTGCAGCAGCAATTTCTCGCCGTCATTCAAATCGTTGTGTACACAGGTGCCATTATGGTGTTGGTGATCTTCGTGATCATGTTGTTGAATCTCGGCGATGAACAACGCATGGCGGAACGCATCAACCTCTGGCAGTCGATCGGGATAGCGCTGGTGGCCGGGTTCCTCGCTGAGATGGCGTACATCGTTATGTTCCGTGGCAGGAACGACGTGCATGCTGCCATGTATCCAGATGCAGGTACGCTAGGCACCACGGAAGCCATCGGCAATGCACTCTTCACGAAATTTCTCCTTCCCTTCGAGGTAACGTCGTTGCTCCTGCTTGTTGCCATCGTTGGGGCAGTCATCCTTGCAAAACGTCGCGTGCAGTAAGTATGAATGTGGATCTCTCCAGTTACCTCGGTCTCAGCGCCATGCTCTTCTCCATCGGCGTCGTGGGTGTGTTGGTGCGCCGCAATGTGATCGTCCTCTTCATGTGCATCGAGTTGATGTTGAACTCAGTCAACCTCACGCTTGCCGCTTTCTCCTCCTTCCTCGGCGACCAGACGGGTCAAGTGCTCGTCTTCTTCGTCATGGCGGTGGCGGCAGCGGAAGCCGCGGTCGGGTTGGCGATTGTTGTCTCCTTCTTCCGAAACAAACAAACGGTCAACATCGACGAAATCAATATTCTGAAATGGTGAGGAAAGGGAGAGGGTAGCTCCATATGGTGAACTCCAACATCCACGCTCCAAGCTTTTTCGATCATTGTGATTCCAACATCGGAACATAGCAAACGATGCCCTATCAACTGATTGGTGTAGCAGTTTTCCTTCCGCTTCTCGGATTTATCATCAACGGCTTGCTCGGCTCGAGGATCAAGTCCGAACGACTCATCGGTCTGATCGGCAGCGGAACTGTCGGTATCAGTTTTGCCATCGCCTGCGCGATCTTTTTCGCCATGCTCGGTGCGCCAGTGGAGCAGCGATCGCATACGGTCGAGTACGTTCGCTGGATCAGCACCGGCACGTTGAACGTGAGCTTCGCGTACCAACTCGATCAACTTTCCGTTCTCATGATGCTGATCGTAACCGGCGTCGGCTTTCTTATCCACGTGTATTCGATCGGGTACATGCACGGCGATCCGGGATTCTGGCGCTTCTTCGCCTATCTGAATCTCTTCATTTTCGCTATGCTCAATCTGGTCATGGCGGATAACTTCCTGCTGCTCTTCCTCGGCTGGGAGGGCGTTGGGTTGTGTTCGTACTTGCTGATCGGATTCTGGTACGATCGAAAGTTCGAGAAAGGCACAACCGGCGATGCCGCGAAGAAAGCATTCATCGTCAATCGTATTGGCGATTTCGGTTTTCTCATCGGAATGTTCCTCATCTTCGAAATGTTCGGGACGCTGAACTTCAACGACGTGTTCGCTCAAGCATCGACGCTTTCTGTGGGCAATACCACGATCATGTGGATGACGCTGGCGCTCTTTCTCGGGGCAACCGGAAAGTCGGCGCAAATCCCGCTGTTCGTTTGGCTCCCCGATGCGATGGCAGGTCCCACACCCGTATCGGCTCTCATTCATGCCGCCACGATGGTGACCGCTGGCGTGTACATGGTTGCGCGCTGTTCGGTGCTCTTCGCTTTGGCGCCCGTCACTATGACCGTTATCGCGGGCATCGGCGTCGCAACTGCGCTGCTGGCGGCAAGCATCGGTCTGGTGCAAAACGACATCAAGAAAGTGTTGGCGTACTCGACTGTCAGTCAGCTTGGCTACATGTTCCTGGGGCTGGGCGTCGGCGCGTTCGCGGCAGGACTCTTTCACGTCATGACGCACGCGTTCTTCAAAGCTCTGCTCTTTCTCGGTTCGGGTTCGGTGATACATGCGATGCACGAGGAACAGGACATCCAGAACATGGGCGGATTGAAAAAGTATATGCCCATTACGTATTGGACATTTTTTGTCGGGATGCTCGCTATTGCCGGCATCTTCCCGCTCTCAGGGTTCTTCAGTAAAGATGAGATTCTCTGGAAGACTTTCTCCAGCGGACAAGTTCTGCTGTGGGGAATGGGCTTGGTCGGTGCTGCACTCACCGCATTCTACATGGCGCGCTTAACGACGCTGACGTTCGACGGCACCGAGCGATTCGATCATCACCATCTTCATCCGCATGAATCGCCGGCAACGATGACCGTGCCTCTTGTTGTGCTCGCAGTACTTTCCGTGATTGGCGGATTCGTAGGGGTGCCGCACAGTTTGGGAGGTAGCAACGCTATCGAGCAATGGTTGGAGCCGGTCTTCGCACGGGCACACAGCAAACTCTTGCATGCTCCTCATGGCGAGGGGGCGGTCGAATATGTGTTGATGGTCCTTTCGGTGGGTGTGGGCATAACAGGCATCTGGCTTGCTCGCCGTTGGTATCTTTCGAAGCCGGAAATACCCAAGATGCTTGCCACGCGGTTCGGTCCGCTCTACAATCTTCTGCGAGACAAATACAAGGTCGATGAGCTGTACGATGCCGTGATCGTGACACCCATTCATAAGACGTCCGAGGCGTTCTTGTGGAAGATCTTCGATGTGAAGATCGTTGACGGAGTCGTGAACGGTGTCCCAAAGCTCATCGCGCTCTTCAGCAGTCTTGCGCGCAAAGTGCAGACAGGGATTGCACAGAGTTACGTTTTTGTGTTCGTGTTGGGAGTGGTTGTCATCCTCGGTATCCTGATCATGAAATGAACGTATGAACCAGCCAATCATTCTTTCGACCATTCTGTTTCTGCCGCTTCTCGGTGCGCTTGTCGTTGCGCTCGTGCGCGAAGATGCCGAGAAGCTCGTCAAGACGCTCGGCATCGTGTTTTCAACTGCTGCCTTTGTTGCTTCGGTGTGGTTGTTCCTGGCGTTCGACGGCGCCAATCCGAACATGCAATTTGTCGAGCAGTATGTGTGGATTCCCTCACTTCAGGTTTCGTATTATCTCGGCGTGGATGGCATGTCGCTGTTGCTCGTCGCACTGACCACGTTCCTCACGCCGATTGCGTTGCTGGCGTCGTGGGAATCCATTACAACGCGACTGAAAGGCTTTGTGGTCTCGATGTTGATCCTCGAAGTCGGCACGCTGGGCGTCTTTCTCGCTCTCGACCTTTTTCTCTTCTATGTCTTTTGGGAAGCGATGCTGATTCCGATGTACTTCATCATCGGGATTTGGGGAGGGCAGGAGCGCATCTACGCGGCAGTCAAGTTTTTCCTCTACACCATGTTCGGCAGTTTGCTGATGCTTGTCGCCATTCTCTGGCTCGGCTCGTATGCAAGCGCGCAGCCGGGCGGATCGTTCACGACCAATCTTCTGGAATTGTACAAGATCGCTCCTTCCATCCCATGGGATGGACAACGGTGGATGTTCCTTGCGTTCACGCTGAGCTTCTGCATCAAGGTTCCGCTCTTTCCGCTGCACACCTGGCTCCCTGATGCGCACGTGCAGGCGCCGACGGCCGGCTCCGTGATTCTTGCAGGCGTCCTGCTCAAGATGGGTACGTACGGTTTGGTGCGGTTCAGCCTGCCGCTGTTCCCGTACGCGACATTCGAGTTCATGCCGTATCTCGCGGCGTTGGGCGTTGTGGGAATTATCTACGGCGCACTCGTATCCATCGTGCAGCCCGACCTGAAGAAACTTGTTGCGTATTCTTCCGTGTCGCACCTTGGCTTTGTTGTGCTCGGCATTTTTGCCTTGAACGTCGAAGGCATGCAAGGCAGCATCATTCAAATGATCAACCACGGCATTTCCACCGGCGCACTCTTCCTGCTCGTCGGCATGATGTACGACAGGCGGCATACACGGATGATCAAGGATTTTGGCGGACTCGCGAAGGTGATGCCGGTCTACGCGTCGTTCTTCATGATCATCATGCTCTCGTCTGTCGGGTTGCCGGGACTGAATGGGTTTGTGGGAGAGTTCCTCATTCTTCTGGGTGCTTTCAAATCGCAACTGCTCGACTCGCATTGGTTCGCGATCTTCGGCGCGACGGGCGTTATCCTCGCGGCTGTGTACCTGTTGTGGAGCTATCAACGGGTGTTTTTTGGAAAACTCGAAAACCCCGCAAACGCATCGCTGAAGGACATGACCGTGCGTGAGTGGTTTGTTCTCGTTCCCGTTGTCCTGTTCGTTATTTGGATCGGCTTCTATCCCTCAACGTTCCTGAGTAAGTCTGAAGCTTCGACGAAGCAGTTGATCCAACAGATTCACGAGGCGCGCATCGGGACACAGATGCGAGCCGCACACCAGCCACTCCCCGACGAGGCATCTCGATGATTCCATTGCGACGTCCAGTTTTTGGCAGCATAACTACGCTTGCGCTTGTTGCAACTCCAGCCCAGGCCGAGGAAGTGTTGCACGTTGTGCCTGTCGATCCGCTGATGATTCTTCCGTTTGGCATCTTGTTGCTTGCCATCGCGGTGATGCCGTTTATCAACCGGCACTGGTGGGAACGGAACTATCCGTACGTATCCGTCGCACTCGCCGTTGTTACGATCGCGTACTACATCTTCGGCATCGAAAACGTTCCTCGGCTGTTGCACACGGCGTACGAGTATATCAGCTTCATCGCTTTAATCGGGTCGCTCTTCGTGGTCGCAGGAGGGATTCACATACGGATTCGCGGAAAATCAACACCGTTGAGAAATGTCTTTCTGCTTGCCATCGGCGCCGTCATCTCCAACATCGTCGGCACAACCGGCGCTTCGATGATCCTGATTCGTCCATACATACGCGTCAACCGATACCGGATCAAACCGTTCCACATCGTCTTTTTCATCTTCATTGTCAGCAACATGGGCGGCGCACTGACACCGATAGGTGATCCTCCGCTGTTCCTGGGATACCTCAAGGGGATTCCGTTCTTCTGGGTTGCGGAACATCTCTGGTATAAGTGGGCGCTCGGGATGGCACTGATACTGCTCATCTTCTTCGTCATAGATTTATGGAGCTTCCGCAGGTTGCCTCTGGTCATCGAACACCGCGCGGAAATCGAGCACGAAGAAGGGGAGGTGAGTGGCGCGCACAACGTGTTCTATCTCGTCATCATCTTGATCGCTATTTTCATCACCGATCCGCCTTTTGTCCGCGAAGCGCTCATGGCGCTTGCCGCATTCGCTTCGTACAAGACGACGCGTCACGAGACTCACAAGAAGAACGATTTCAACTTCATCCCCATCAAAGAAGTGGCGATTCTCTTTTTCGGCATCTTCGCAACGATGGTACCCGCCCTCGATTGGTTGGAGCTGAACGCGTCGCGCATCGGCATCCAGTCTCCGTCGCACTTTTATTGGGCGACCGGCGTTCTTTCCGCCGTGTTGGATAATGCACCGACCTATCTCAACTTCCTCACTGCAGCGATCGGACTGTTCGTTGACGAAACGATGGTCAAACAAGTGATGCATCTCGTGCAAACCCACGGTGAGGATCTTGGGGTCCTCATCGGTGCCCATGCCGTCGAAATCAAGAACACCTACCTCACACTCATGAAGTACCACAGCGACTTGGTCGCCAGCGGTGCCGTCCCCGTCGATAATATCCAAGTCTCCTACCTGATCGGCAATCATAACATTTACATCCAAGCAGTCAGCATCGCTGCAGTATTCTTCGGAGCGATGACCTACATTGGCAACGGACCGAACTTCATGGTGAAATCGATCGCCGAACAAAGCGGCGTTCCATGTCCGAGCTTCTTCGGATACATCGCGAAGTTCAGCATTCCTATTCTTCTTCCCATCTTTGCTCTCGTCTGGTGGTTGTTCTTCCGCATTTGACTACGCACAGCAATGATACCCACAGGCAAGCTCGCTCGAGGCTCAGACAGGAATCTTTGAACAAAGCAAAACAACCATGACGCTGGAATTACTTGCGCTGTTTGCCGGAGGATTGCTCCTCCTGATTGCCGGAGGCGAACTGCTCGTACGGGGCGCATCGCGTCTCGCGGAACTTCTCGGGCTTTCGCCCTTGGTGATCGGCTTAACCGTTGTTGCCTTCGGAACGAGTTCACCTGAACTCGCGGTGAGTGTTCAAGCGTCGCTGGCAGGTGAGGCAGATATTGCTGTTGGCAACGTGGTCGGTAGTAATATTATCAACATCCTCTTCATCCTTGGACTCTCGTCGATTATACTTCCGCTCGCTGTCGCGTGCCAAGTCATTCGCTCGGAAGTTCCGATCAAGATCGGCGTGTCGGTGCTCTTTTGGCTTATCGCCCTTGATGGCAACCTTAGCCGTTGGGAAGCGGCAGCGTTTACCGCGGGCATCATTGCCTACACGAGCGTACTCGTCCGTCAGAGTCGCAAAGATACCGCCGAAGCGCACAAGGCGCGCAACGCGAGTGCAACTATTGCGACTGAGGGAGAGAACAGAAGAGTCCACAGCGTGCTTCTCTACAGTGCGTTCGTGGTCGCAGGACTTTTCCTGTTGGTGCTCGGTTCGCGCTGGCTCGTCGAATCATCAGTAACAATCTCGCGACTGTTCGAAGTCGATGAATTGGTGATCGGCTTGACAGTGGTTGCTGCCGGCACATCGCTTCCTGAAGTGGCGACCTCAGTTCTTGCAGCCATCAAGGGTGAACCGGACATTGCTGTGGGCAATGTCGTCGGAAGCAACATATTCAACATCCTCGGCGTTCTTGGGTTTAGCGGGGTCGTGAGTCCATCGGGCATCGACGTCGCCCCTGCAGCATTGCACTTCGACATTCCATAATGGTCGCAACAGCCGTCGCATGCCTTCCAATCTTTTTCACCGGCAACCGCATCTCCCGATGGGAGGGTGTGCTCTTCCTCTGCTATTACATTGCCTATACCGTATTCCTTGTTCTCGACGCCAAACAACATCAGGCAATAGCGGTCTTCAGCTCCGTGATGATGTGGTTCGTCATTCCCCTCACCGTTCTTACGGTTGCCATCGTGACGCTGCGCGAATTGCGAAAGCGCTCCGCGGTCTCATCTTAACTCAGATACAGCGTTCGTCATTGCGTAGAAGGGGTTAACGTTCACGCACCAACGTTGAGTGAGAGTACCTTGGAATAATTGGGCGTTCCCCCGCCTTCGCCTCGCCAACGGCGGGACGCAGGCGGGGGTCGGTGCCCTACGGGCTACGCTTACGCT
>PSMW01000001.1:218734-219036 GCA_040290295.1 Ignavibacteria bacterium | reverse complement strand
TCGGGACGGGCGTCCCGACCTACAACGCTTGAGGCGAAGTTCCAATACTCAAGCTCCAAGCTACAACCGGTTGGACCCCAATTGCGAGTCGCTGTCGTTACGGGTGAGCATAAATGGATGGTAGAAGCTTAGCGGTTGCGTGCGTTAGGTGCCCGAGGGGTGGCGCTGCTTTTCAAGCGCCAGTGCCGCTGCTGCTTTACTTGCAGCGGCACCGAAGCGCAAGCGTAGCCCGTAGGGCACCGACCCCCGCCGTAGCCGCTTTGTGGCGTAGCCCGCCGAAGCCGCTTCGTGGCGTAGGCAGG
>PSMW01000001.1:211307-218724 GCA_040290295.1 Ignavibacteria bacterium | reverse complement strand
TTGGCGAGGCGAAGGCGGGGGGAACGCCCAACTTATTCCGCGCACCTATGATCGACAAACAGAGAGTTCTCCTTCGTCTCGCGGCGCTCGCTCAGCATGAGAAGCGCATACCGGAGGAAACACGATGGCGCAGATTCTCCGTCTCCACCGCGGGTCGATGCTACATTCTAAGTGCGGAGTATGTATATTGAGCGTAGGAGCAAACGTTTCCTCCTTGCATAGAAAGGGCACGCCGATGACAATGACGCTGATGGATAGGAGCAATTACTATCGCGGGCTGTTGTTGTTGGTGCGAAAGGATCGAAAGATCACCGAACGCGAAGCGGCATTGATGATGCACATCGGTGCAACGCTCGGGTTCCAGAGAGAGTTTTGTGAGACCGCGCTGCGCGAAGCGCTGGATAATGCACACATCGATCCATTGCCTCCACAGTTCTCCAGTCCTGAGCTTGCCAAGAAATTTATCAAGGACGGACTGACGATTACAGGCGGAGGACAAGCGATGCATGTCGCCGAAGATGCATGGCTCCATGCGATCGCGCTCGCCAATGGACTCGAGTCTTCATGGTACGAAGGAATAAAGCATTCGGTACGCCAGCATGCAAACGAACCGCAAACGCTCGAAGTCGATCGCCTCAATGTCGCATTCTGATTCATTCCCTTTTGTGATGCGTTCGTTCGTGCTCGTTGTGTTTGTCGTGTGTCTCGCATTCGGAAGCGAGCAAGTCGATCCTCGCCTTGCCGCAATCCTGCACTCGCTCCCACATCGAGAGCCCATCCCCGCATGGGTCTTCTTCACCGACAAAGGCACGCACGAACGTCAAAAAGCTTTCATCCCTCGCACCGTTGTGACCGAACGTTCGCTGCAGCGCCGCCTGAAGGTCCGCACAGCGGATGACGTTGTGGATGAAACCGACCTGCCTGTCGAGGAGCGTTACGTTCAAGCAGTGGCTGCTTTGGGTGTTCACATCAGGCAGCGGACGAAATGGTTCAACGGTGTGAGCGTGTCGGCAACGCGCACACAACTGGAACATCTAGCGGCGTTGCCGTTCGTCCGCCGCATCGAACGCGTGGCAAGATTTCGGCGGAACACCTCTGAGAAGTTTGCCGCGACAGCTGCGTCTTCCACCTCACCGCTTTCCTCTCTCTCACGTACAACGCATGGGTTCGATTATGGACCATCGTTGGCGCAGCTCGAGCAACTGAAAGTCCCCGCACTGCACGAGATGGGCAATTACGGTCAGGGTGTGATTGTGGGAGTGTTCGACAACGGCTTCCGTTTGCTGAACCATGAAGCGTTCGACACGCTTCGCACGCGTATCATCGCGACGTACGACTTTGTGGACCACAAGGTGAGCGTGGTGCCGAACAATCCTTCGACCGGATTCGGCGCACACGGAGTGATTACCCTTTCGGCGCTCGGTGGATTCAAGCCGGGGCAGCTCATCGGTCCCGCGTTCGACGCGCAATTCATTCTCGCTCGTACCGAAAACGACAGCAGCGAAACACCGCTCGAAGAAGACAACTGGGTTGCGGCAATTGAATGGGCGGACAGCCTCGGTGTGGACGTGACGAGTACGTCGCTCGGCTACCTTACGTATGATGCTCCGTATCCGAGTTGGACGTGGCAAGATATGGACGGCAACACCACCGTGATTACCCGCGCAGCGGATATGGCAGTCGCACGAGGGATCGTTGTCTGCAATTCGGCGGGCAACAACGGCTTCAATAGCTCGCATAACACGCTCAATGCACCGGCTGATGGTCGGCGCGTGCTCGCGATTGGAGCGGTGGCCAATTCGGGTGAACGTGCAAGCTTCAGTTCGGTAGGACCTACGGTGGATGGGCGCATCAAGCCCGATCTTATGGCACAAGGGGTGTCCGTTCGTTGTGCTCATTGGGATAACCCCACAGAGTACACGTATTCGGGAGGGACATCGCTTTCGTGCCCGCTCGCCGCAGGCGTTGTTGCACTCTTGCTTCACGCTAAGCCGTCGGCGACGCCTCAAGAGATCGCCGATGTCTTGAAACAAACCGCATCGCGAGCACCGGCTCCCGATAATCTCTACGGTTGGGGTATCATCGACGCACTCAGCGCAGTTACCGTACTTCGAGGCGGTCTTGAAGTTCCAACGGAGTTTGCTCTTCTACAAAACTCTCCCAACCCATTTGTCATCGGCAGGGACGCGACAACGAGAATTGTGTTCACCGTAGCCGAGCCTGCACACGTAAGGATCACCGTGTTCGATTTGTTGGGTCGCGCAGTAAGAACAGTGGTGGACGAGACGTTTCCACGTTCGAAACACACGGCAGAATGGACAGGCACGGATGCGGGCGGCAAAGTGCTTGCGAGCGGGGTGTATTTCGCTCGCATGATAGCGACGGCATCGTCGGGGAGAACGTTCTGGCAAACACGCAAGCTCATTCTCGTTCGCTGAGTGTTTCGACTAACACGCATTATCTGAGCAGCGTACTTTCTTTTTTCGTTTTGCATTTGTACAATAGCTACGACAAGAAGCAATAATCCTTCCACAACAACCCAGAGGTGATATACTTGAAACGCATTGTTCTTTCCCTCGCGTGTGCTCTCATCATGGCAATTCCGCTTTTCGGACAGGAGTTTGCCCCGTTCGGCAAGTGCCTCGAGCGCTCCTTCGCCACACTTCCAGAAAACGAGCCGGTGCCGGTGTGGGTGTATTTCAAGGACAAGGGAGCGGATACCCAAACGAAGCTCATGCTTCCTGACGAAACCTATCTGAGTCCACGGGCAATTGCTCGCCGGCAACGCAACGCAGAACTCGACCGTACGAGTGTCATCATGATGGAAGACATTCCTCTCGAGCGATCGTACGTTACTGCCGTTGCGGGCATGGTGACCAAAGTCCGTCATGAGGTGAAGTGGTTCAACAGCATGAGTGTGATGGCAACGAAAGCACAGATTGCTGCGTTACGGCGACTGCCGTTCGTACGGGAGCTTGAGCTTGTTGCACGCTTCCCCGCCAGGCATCAAGAGCTTGTGTCCGTTATGGATGAACAACTACCGCCGCCTCCGATTTCGGGTGTCCAGCCGTTGATCAATTACGGAGGCTCGCTTAACCAGAACGAGCAGTTGAACACGATCGCATTGCACAATCAAGGCATCAACGGCACCGGCATCGTGATCGCGATCTTCGATGCAGGGTTTTCGAATCTTTCGCATCCCGCATTGGTGACTCGACCGATCGTTGCCCGATACGATTTTCAAACCAACAGCAGCACGCTTGCGTCGCACTCGCATGGGCAGAACACGTTCTCCTGCGTCGGCGGTTTTTCCGACGGCAACTTGGTCGGCACAGCGTACGGTGCATCGTTTGCGCTGGCACGGACAGAGGTCGATCCGACGGAGACTCCAAAAGAAGAAGACAATTGGGCGCGTGCAGTCATCTGGGCGGATAGTCTCGGTGCAGATGTGATCAGCAGTTCATTGGGGTACGGCTCCCCATCAGGTGCCTACGATCCACCGTGGCCCAGTTATTCATGGCAGGATATGAATGGTGTGAATACGATCGTCACGCGCGCAGCGAATCTTGCAACGCAGCTCGGCATCGTCGTGGTGAATTCTGCCGGCAACGATGGTCAGGCACCAGCAGGACAAAACTCGCTCGGCGCTCCTGCCGATGGGTTCAACGTGCTCGCTGCGGGAGCTGTAGGTTCCACCGGCACACGAGTATCGTTCAGTTCAACGGGACCCACTGCCGACGGTAGAATTAAGCCCGACTTGATGGCGAAAGGCTCGGGAACATGGGCGGCAACGGGAACCTCAAGTTATGGAGGTGTGAGCGGCACGTCATTCTCGTGCCCTCTTCTTGCCGGTGTGGCGGCGCTCGTGCTTCAGGCTAATCCCGGCTTGACGCCCAAGCAGGTGGGCGAAGCGTTACGGCAAACCGCCAGCCGCGCCAATGCGCCGGATAACCTCTACGGCTGGGGCATCGCCAACGCAGCCAAGGCAGCCCACTACATCTGGATGACGCACACGCCGCTACCGAATACTGCCGATACTTCGTCTCGCTTGGTTCAGTTGACGATCAAGTCGCGCATCCCGCTCTTTACCGACTCGACGCGTGTGTGGTACGGCATCAACGGATCGTTCACCAACAGTGCCCCGTTGACGCGCTTGGGAAGCACTGAACAGTATCGCGCATTTCTCCCGTTCATGGGTCGCGGTGTGAACGTGACCTATTACTTTCGAGCAAAGAACGATAGCGTCACTGTACGCTATCCGCTCGGCACGGGATACTTCTCCTATCGTGTCGATGTCGATACGGTGGGACCGTCCATCGTTCACACGCCGCGCGGAAACATCGCCGTTACGTCATGGCCCCCACGCTTGTCTGCGAAAGTCACCGACATCAGCGCGCCCATCAGCGTGTGGATCGAATACAACTACAACGGCACGGCGCAATCGCCCATCATGCTCACATCGAGCGACAGCATTTATGCCGACACGTTGCGCATCGATCGCTCGTTGCTTCGCGAGAACGATCTCATCGAGTATCGCTTCAGGGCGATGGATGCCGCGGGCACCGTGTCGTATGCACCGGCTATCGGATACTACCAGTTCCGCGTCAAGAACAACACACACGTCGAGAACTCGTTCGAAACGAACAACGGCTCATTCACGCAAACCAACGATTGGGAGTATGGAACGCCAAGCGGCACCTCACCCGCGCCGTACAGCGGCACAAAGTGTTGGGCAACGCGCCTAAGTGGAAACTATCTTCCCGGTCCCCGCTTGTCTTCGCTCACCACTCCTCCCTATGCTGTCTATTCCGATCGGGCGACGTTCTCGTTCTATCAGTGGTACGAGACTGAAACGCGATTCGACGGATGCAACGTCAAGGTGTCGGTCAACGGCGGACCCTATCAAGTGCTTGCTCCCGCCGGCGGCTATCCGCTCTCATCCATCTACAGCGGTTTCAGTAATCCGCTTGCAGGGCAGCCGGGCTTTTCGGGCGTGACCGAGACTCGCTGGCGCAAAGTGACGTTCGATCTCAGCGGCATCGCCGTCGAAGGCGATACGCTGACGATTCGGTTCGATTTCGGAGCCGATAACAATACTATCGTTTATCGAGGTTGGTACATAGATGATCTCGTCTCCGATGGCTTCGGCACCGCTGGTCCGCTTTCTGCCGAAGAGGGTACCGACGTTCCGAAACACTTCGCACTCGAACAGAACTATCCGAATCCGTTCAATCCCTCGACAACGATTCGCTTTACGCTCGCCGAGCCTTCACGAGCAACGTTGAAAGTGTACGATGTGTTGGGACGCGAAGTGACAACGCTGTTCGACGAGACGGTCGGCGCCGGAAGACATCAGGTACAATTCGATGCGAGCACGCTTGCATCGGGCACGTACTTCTATCGGCTCACGGCAGGAAAGAATGTTGCCATCAAGAAGCTCATGATCGTCAGGTAGGTCTGCATTATCCATATCATCTTCAAGAGTTCCTCGCTCTTTTGACATCAACGAGGGGTGACGCTCTCACACCCCTCAGTAGTGTTTTTGCAAGAACAAAAACCGGAGGTAACCATGCGTTCATTCTACGCTATGATCGTACTCGTATCTCTCGGCCCGCTTAGAGCCAACAGTCAGGTAACGTTCACCGATGTGTCGGCGAGTGCAGGACAAGGATTGGGAGATGGAACGACGCGTTCCATTTCTTGGGGAGATTTCAACAACGATGGGCTGCTGGACCTGTACTTGCCGACAGCGGGCAGCGTTCCCAACAAACTTTACAAGAACAACGGCAACGGCACGTTCACCGAAGTCGCCGCATTGGTAGGGTTGAACGACCTGACGAACACCATCACCAGTGCTTGGGCGGACTTCGACAACGACGGCGATCTCGACTTGCTGACCACAGCAATAGGAGGAGCAACGAAGCTCTGGCGCAACAACCTCATCCCGAATAACGATACGACCTTCACCGACATCACCGCTTCGGCAGGCATCAGCATGACGGGCGCGCAGATGCCTGCTTGGGCTGACTATAATCTGGACGGCTATCTCGATTTTTACTCTCCCATCTCCAACTCCTCCACGTCCCCCGATGCATTGTATCGCAACAATCGGAACGGCACATTCACCAACGTTGCCGATAGTGCAGGAGTCAATCATCAAGTGAGCGGCGTGCTGGAGCAGGGCGTGCATTGGGGAGATGAGAACAAAGATGGCTATCCTGATTTGTTCATAGGCAATCTGCAAACAGGAGGACCAAGTTTCTTTCATCGCAACAACGGAAACGGAACCTTCACTGAGATTGCAGCATCGGTCGGTTTTCAGGGAGCGGCACGCGGCTCGCAGTGGGTCGATTACAACAACGATGGGCTGTGGGATTTTTCCGTTGCAGGATATGCCGGCGGTACGACGCCTGTGCCCGTGAAGCTTTACAGGAACAACGGGAACGGCACGTTCACGGACGTCGCAGCGTCGTCGGGCATGAGCGACGCAGTGATCTCGTGGGGTGTTACGTGGGCAGATTACAACAATGACGGCTATGAGGATTGCTTCGTCACCGTTTCGGGTCAGGGCACGACGTGCTTGCTGTACAAGAACAACGGCAATGGTACATTCACCAACGCAACCGCCGAGGCAGGCTTGAGCGGATTGGTACAGCTTTCCGCCGCATGGGGTGATTACGATGGTGATGGCGATATGGACCTGTACACTTCAGGATCGACCACCGCGGGAAATCATCTGTACCGCAACAACGGCGATTCGACGATGAGGTGGCTCGAGATTCGTCTCGTCGGCACCAGTGCAAATCGCAATGGTGTTGGCGCGCAGATCGAGGTCTATGCAGGCGCGTTGCGCATGATGCGCGAAGTGAACACAGCCGTCGGGTATCGCTCACAGAACATGATGACAGCGCATGTCGGTTTAGGTTCACACGTGTTGGTAGATTCGATCGTAGTCCGCTGGCCCGACACTGCCTCGACACGTCGCCGCTCGGTGGTACGGAACGTTCCCCCGAACCAACTCATCACAATACAGCAAGCGCCTGTTGTGCATGTGCACGAGGTGGAACTGCCTGCGGCATTCGCGCTGCAGCAGAATTATCCCAACCCACTCTCCGCAACGAGCGGAAGTGGCACCACACGAATCGCTTACAGCATCAGACGCGAGTCGTTTGTGACATTGAACGTGTACGACGTGACGGGAAGAGAACTCACCACGCTCGTTCAGGCGAGGCAACAGCCGGGCGAGTATGCGGTAACATTCAACGCAAACAATTTGCCGGCGGGAGTGTATCTCTATCGACTCACAGCGGGAAGCTTGACGCAAGCGAAAAAGATGGTGATCGTCCGCTGATACGGTTGCGGGGGGACATCCTCATTGTTCTCCAAAAAAAAGTTTTGGAGAAGTGTTGACTTTGGA
>PSMW01000001.1:184690-211297 GCA_040290295.1 Ignavibacteria bacterium | reverse complement strand
GGGGACATCCTCATTGTTCTCCAAAAAAAAGTTTTGGAGAAGTGTTGACTTTGGAATTCACAATCAGTAATATTCGAACAGACTTCTGCGCATCGAAAGGATATCTGCAAACCGCTCGAGTGGGGACCCATCCGCTCTCAATGTGTAACAGGGGACATCCTCATTGTTCTCCAAAAAAAAGTTTTGGAGAAGTGTTGACTTTGGAATTCACAATCAGTAATATTCGAACAGACTTCTGCGCATCGAAAGGATATCTGCAAACCGCTCGAGTGGGGACCCATCCGCTCTCAATGTGTAACAGCAAGCGAGCTGTGTCAATCCGTGTGCGCTTATTCCCAAGTACTGCATCAGTCTGGAGTATCGTCATCGATGCACTATACCTTACTGCTCGAACAGATCATCGTTCATCCTAACTCACTCAACATCCATCATCCACAAACAATCTCTCAGGAGGCTACATGTCTCGTAGATTGATACTTTCGTGGTGCGTCGTTCTGAGCATCGTTGTTGCCGGAACTTCGCTTGCGCAAGATCCCGCCATGTGGAACGCTGCCAAGCGAATGAAGTTCGGTCTCGATGCGCCGACGCCTGCGCAGCCGAGTACTTCGGGCGGTGCAGCAACCATGAATCCCATGAGTCCGCCCAACACACCGGACGTCGCGGTTTTCGCGCCCTCGGCGAATGCGCAGAGCGAAAACTCGATCGGTGTGAACTTTTCCAATCCCCAGCAGTTGATGGTTTCGACAAACGGTCGAATTCCGGGCGCGAACCCCGTCGTGCATCAGACGTGGGCGTTCAGCACCAATGGCGGTTTGACATGGCCCGCCAACATGCAGAGCGAGGATCTGCCGCCGAACGTGTTGGATAGCTTCGGCGATCCGGTGGCGTTCTTCGATGTAACCGGCCGCGCATACTTTTGCACGCTCGGTTCGCCGGGAGGCATCTACTTCGTGAGTACGACCAACTTCGGCGCAACATGGAGCGCACGCTCGAATGCGGACAATCTCAACAGCACCAACGACGACAAGCAACATGCAGCGGCAGATTATTCGGGTACCTATCCCAACAACGTCTATGCTGCGTGGACGGACTTCGGGGTGACCGGGTCTCCGGTTGTGTTTGCACGGTCAACGAATCAAGGACAAACCTGGTTGCCTCGTGTGCAATTGCAGATCGGCTCGAACCGCGGACAGGGTGTGCACATTGCCACGGGTCCGAATGGTGAAGTGTACCTGATGTGGGCGCATTACACGTCCGGGACGGCTGAGGTGGGCATCGGGTTTGCAAAGTCGACGGATGGTGGCGCAACGTTTAGCACGCCAACGGTCGCCTATACCATTAGCGGCATTCGTATTTCAAACGGTGGCATTCCGGCGCTCAACAATGTGCGCGCTGCCAGCTTTCCCTATCACGATGTGGATCGCTCCAATGGACCTCGCCGTGGATGGATCTATGCGGTGACACCGGAATTGGTAAGCGGACAAGCCGATATCTTCTTGCGTCGTTCGACCGACGGTGGTGCAACGTGGAGCGCGCCGATTCAGGTCAACGGCCCAGATGTGCAGGCGGGCAAATGGCAGTTCATGGCTTCGCTTGCCGTTGACCCGACCAATGGCGGCATCTCCGTGAGCTACTATAGCATGGATTCCGTGGGGACGAACTTCATGACCAATCGCTATATGGCGTACTCCAACGATGGGGGCAACACGTGGGATCGTTGGGTCATCAGTGACGTGCGTGCCAATTGGCAGCCGCAAGGAACACCCAACACGAACGCTACTTACAACGGCGACTATTACGAAACTGCAGCGACGAACGGCAAAGCGTGGGCAATATGGACCGATCGCCGTACGGGGACGAACAAAGCCTACGTCGAAGTCGTAACCTACTCGGAGAACTTCGGCTGGGTGCGCGGTCTCGTAACACGTTTGGGAACAGGAACAGCAGTTCCGGGGGTCGCGATCGACTTCGTGGACAATATCCAGCAGCAAGGATCGACGACAGATTCAACAGGCTTCTACCTTGCGGGCGCTCGCGTCGATACGCCGGGCAATACGCGTAACGTTACCTTGCGTGCACGCAAGTTTGGCTACATCGATACGACGATCGCTATCACACTGACACGCTTCGATACACTCACACGCAACTTCCAGATCAGGCAGGCGCCGAGTGGAACGTTGAGCGTGTACTCGCACACCGCAACAACCAACCTTCGATCGTTCGTTGAAGTAAAATTTGGAACGCTTACCGTGTTCGCGGATTCTACGAACGGGACGACGGGTCGGGTGAGCACCACTCTCCCTGCAGGAACATACAGCGTTCGTGTCGATGCACCTCCTCCCTATCGCACGTTGAACTTCCCCAGCGTGGTCATCAACGCTGCGCAGACAACCAACGTGGATGCCTTGACCAGCCCAGTCCTCACGTTTAACCCGACTGCAATGCGCGATACGCTTCCAGTTGGAGGATCGAGAGCAAAGAATCTGACCATCACCAACACCAGTCCCGACTCGGTGCAATTCCGCATCTGGGACGATAATGCGTTGCGTGCGAATCGCTCTCGCGTCGTTGTGCCGATGCCGCCTGTGCAGGAGCCACCGATCGAAAAGCCCAAAGGCGCGCCCGACACTGAATTTGGCGACAGCCCCAACGGCCGCGGCGGACCTGATGCGTTCGGGTATTCGTGGATCGACAGCGATGAACCGGGAGGACCCACGTTTAGCTGGTTGGATATCAAGAGCGTCGGAACACAGATTACCACGTGGACCGGCTCCGGTGACGATGGTTACGCGCGGGTAACGCTGCCGTTCTCGTTCAGCTTCTATGGTAGTCCCTATACCGACGCGTACGTGGGAACCAATGGCTTCCTGAGCTTTGGGGCGGGATACACCTCCTGGTTCAACACGGCAATTCCCACCACGGCACCACCCAATAATGCCATCTATCCGTTCTGGGACGACTTGAACTTCAATGAGCCGGGTGGGACGGCGTGGTACTACTATGATGCGGCAAATCAACGCTTCATCGTGCAATGGGATTCGGTCTCGCATTACGGCCCGGCAACAACACCAGGCCGGTACACATTCCAAACAATCCTTTACCGAGACGGCAGAATCCTGACGCAGTACCGGCGGATGGAGGGCACGTTGAATTCGGCAACGATCGGCATCGAGAACAGCGCGGGCACCATCGGCTTGCAGGTTGTGTTCAATGCGGCTTACATGCACGACAATCTCGCGATCTTGTTCTCGACAGACATCTTGCCGTGGGTGTCAACCGATAGGACACAGGGCACGATTGCGCCGGGCGATAGCCAGGCTGTGCAATTGCGCGTTGTGCCCAATCAATCCCCGGGCACGTACACAGGGCGGCTTCGCATCATCGGTGCAAACACGCCTTCGGTCGGTATCGTCGGCGTTCGCCTCACGATCACGGGCGGCCTACCCTCGATTACCGTCACAAGCCCGAACGGCGGAGAGGTGTGGCGTCAAGGGAATACCTACCCCATCACCTGGACACACGTCTCGGTTGACACAGTACGCATCGAGTACTCGACGACGGGTTCGACCGGACCGTGGAACTTGATCACGGCAGGCGTTCCCGCTCGCCCAGTAACGAAGTGGATTCATCCGAAGGCTCTCGCACGCGGCATTGACGGTGGCGTGATCGATGAGCCGACCGGTACCTACAACTGGACGATTCCAACAACGGTGCCGAACTCAAACAATTGCTATGTCAAGATTTCGCAGAAGAGTAATCAAACGGTCTTCGACATCAGCAATGCGGCTTTCACCATTACCAGCGCAACAGGCGACACGGGGTGGGTTGTTCAGCCGAGCGGTACAACGGCAACACTGTACACGGTGAAAGCAGTCAGCAACCTCGTTGCTTGGGCTGCGGGCACCGGTGGTGTTGTTCTGCGTACAACCAATGGTGGCGCCAACTGGACGAACGTGACGGGCGCGCCGATCGGCACTGCCGATATCTATACGCTGGAAGCACTCGATGCGAACACCGCGTTCGTTTCCACCAGTCCAAGCGGAACGAACATCTACCGCACGACCAACGGTGGTGCGTCGTGGGCGTTGGTGTTCAACGAACCAAACGCCGCAGCATTCATTGACGGTATCCGCATGCAGAACGCAACGACAGGATTCGCTATGGGCGATCCGCTCGGCGGTACGTGGATGGTGTTGCGCACAACCAACGGCGGTGCATCGTGGGCACGTATCACCACCGAGCCTCCGCAGGTCGGCAGCGAAGCAGGTTGGAACAACTCGTACGTTCTTATCGGCAACACGATGTGGTTCGGTACGAATTCCAGCAAAGTCTATCGTTCAACCGATGCCGGTGCAACGTGGGGTTATGCACCGACAACCAGTGAGAATAGCTTCGGTTTGCACTTTAACGACCTGAATTCCGGCATGGCGGGCTTCGCCGGCGGCGTGACGAACCGTTCAACAAACGGTGGCACATCGTGGGCGGCAGTAGCTTCTGCAGGAACGGGTCAGGTTTCCGGTGTAGGCGGTGTCAGCGGTGCCGAGTTCTGGGCTGTTGCGGCGACAAGCGTGTACTACACGAGCAATGGTGGTACAAGCTGGACCAATGCGGCTCCCAACGGATACCCGGGCACACAAGCCCTCTGGGCTATCAGCATGACGTCCGCCTCGAATAACACCTACGGTTGGGCAGTCGGTGCAGTAGGCACGATCGTCCGCTACCGTCGCACGACCACCGGTGTGGAAAATCCGGAAGGCATTCCTACTGTCTATGCGTTGAACCAGAACTTCCCGAACCCGTTCAATCCTTCAACAACAATTCGGTTCGCACTTCCTGAAGAAGCGACTGTGAGTTTGAAGGTGTACAACGTTTTGGGTCAAGAGGTAGCGACGCTGGCAGAGGGTCAATTGCCTGCCGCGTTCCACAACGTTGTGTGGAACGGAACGAACAACAGCGGCGTGCCGGTAGCAACGGGCATGTATTTCTATCGGCTCGAAGCAACCGGAGCTTCCGGTCAGAAGTTCACCAGCCTGAAGAAGCTCATTCTGCTGAAGTAAACACCGAGCTTCACGCTGTTCACACGCCCTCTGTCGGCAACGGCAGAGGGCGTTATGGTTTTTGTTCTGCTGTCCTCGTTGTGCTTGACGCATCAACGACACACTGCAAAGGCATGCACCCAAAATTTCTCGGATTCCTACTTGACATTGTGATAGCTCTTTACTAAGTTTCCACCGTCCCCACAACGCCATTGATCCACTTGGCGCCTCGCTGCTCTGGGGGAAACATACCGTAAGGTTCTCTCGAAGTCGTTTTGTGAGAAGGACAGAGACGTTCACGTTCGTGAATCAAGGAATCTTTGTCACACAAAAGCAACGAACAACATTTCACAACTCAACATCACATTTCACCACATCACCTTGGAGGAGTCATGACCCGTTTCGCGACCATCGTAACACTTCTCGTTGCGGTCCTCGTGGCGCTCAGCGTCGCTGCTATGGCGCAGTCGCGAGAGACGCCCGAGACGGCATTCCCAAAGGACCTGCCCGAGAAGTTCCATCGCCTTGATATTCCTTCGGCGCCGCGTGCATCTGCATGGCGGAGCAATCCGGCAGGCGTGGATAATCCTGAAGCATTCAAACTACTGCAGGATTTCGAACTGGACTTGTTCCCGCCGACAGGCTGGACTTTGGAGTTTACTGGAACACAGTATTGGACTCGTGCGGCAGTGAGCGGATACACTGTTGGGACCGGCTCTGCGAAGTTCGATTTTTGGAGTGCATCCAGGACTGTTATCCAATCCCTGGTAACGAGTACATTCACACCTTCGTCGGCATCTGATTCCTTGGTGTTCGATTATGCCCACGCGTACTACAGTAACACGTCCATCGACTCGCTTATCATCGAGACATCGACCGATGGCGGAACGACGTGGACTTCGTTGGACCGCCTCTACAGTAGTCCGACCCCATTCGTGAGCCTTTCAACGACCTCCTCTACTTCTCAATTCGTCCCGACGTCGGCGAGCCAGTGGGGAACGAAGCGCTATGTCATCCCGGTGGGAACGAATAAAATTCGCTTCATGGCAAAGAGTGGGTTCGGCAACAATCTCTATTTGGACAACATTCGTGTCGGTGCGCTCGATACGAACGACATCGCTGCGACGGCATTCGTCACTCCGCCGAACGGGGGTGGGATTCCGCCCAACACGACGTTCACTCCCTCCGCCAGCTATCAAAATGTTGGAACGGCAACGCAGACGAACGTCTCAGTGCGATTCGAAATCCGGAACAATGTCCCCGCGGTCATCTACACGAGCACAAAAGTTATCGCGAGCATTGCACCGGGAGCGACGACAACCGTATCGTTCGATCCCTTCACGGGGGGCGTCGCCGCGGGCAACTACACGATGCGTTCGTTGGTGCTAACGCCCGACGCGAATTCTGCGAACGATACACTCAACGGCTCGTTCCGATCGGTTGCGCCGTTGACCGGTACAAAGACCATCGGCGGTTCGTCACCTGATTATGCAACGTTCACAGATGCTGTGAGCGACCTCGTTCTTGGCGGTGTTGGTGCGGGCGGCGTGACGTTCCTTGTTCGACCCGGAACCTATCCCGAGCGCTTCGCGATCGGACCTGTCCCAGGAGCGAGTGCGAGCAATCAGATCATCTTCCGCAGGCAAGGTGGAGCGGTCACCGTCATGGGAACAGGAACAGCCGCTACCAACGATGCGATGATTCTCCTCAACGGATGCGATTGGGTGACGTTCGATAGTATCGACGTGGTCGATGGAGGAACCTCGACCGCCAACCAAGTCGAATACGGATACGCCCTCCAATCCTACGGCGGTACGGACGGTGCGAATAACAACACAATCAAGAATGCCCGGATACTGCTCGGCGGTTCGGGCGCTGCACCGGGCTTCTCTCATGGTGTGCTTATCGCCAACGCCGCGACCTCGCCCAGCGGGGGGTGCAACAATAACAAGATTCAGAATCTGATCATCGACCGCTCGGATCGCGGCGTGGGTATTTTTGCCGTATTAGATGCAACAGGGAACATTCTGTTTGGCGACGACAATAACGAAGTGAGTGGTTGCGTGCTCGGACAAACCGTTCCGCTTGGGGATAGCCTTTCGTCGCTGAGCGGCTCCCCCATTGGGATCATCGTCAGCGCCAACACGAACGCGAAGGTATTCAACAATACTCTCCACTCGCTCCGCTCGCGCAACGCAGGAAGCACAGCCAGCATGTTGGGCATTTCGTGCCAAGTGAGTACGGGAGATTTCTACAATAACAAGATCTACGACATCAGGCACTTTGGCACCACCTCCACCGCACTTGCAGGAGGCATTCAGAGTGCACCGCCGATCAACGGCACCGCCCGCATCTTCAATAATTTTGTCAGCAACGTTACTCGTGATTTTACCGGTGCTGCAACATCCACGATCGCTTCGTACGGCATCCGCACCACAAACTTGACCACCAATGGTAACGGTGTGAGTCGAGTCTTCTACAACTCGGTGTACTTGAAGGATACCGTTTCGGGCGGCGTAAGATATTCCTCTGGTGCACTGGTGTTGTTCAATACGGGCTTGCCCGTGGAGGCACGGAACAACGTTTTCGTTAACAACACTTCGACTTCGAGTGCAACGGCAAAGAGTTTCGCTATCGCCGACGCCAACACTGTTCGCTATGCGTTGACGAGTAACAACAATAACCTCTATGCCGGTGGCGCCAATGGTCACATCGGATTGGTCGGAACCTTGTCCGCACAGACGCTTGCAAGCTGGCAGTCACAAACGGGACAGGACCTGAACTCTGCCTCCGAGAATCCACCCTTCCGGAATACCGCTACGGCGCCGTACGATCTGCACATCGATAGCACAGTAGCGACGCGTTTGGAATCCGGTGGTGTGAATATTCCCGGCATCACGACGGACATCGATGGCCAAACACGCGTGGTGGCAACACGAGCCAACGTTGCGCCCGATATCGGTGCCGATGAATTTGGCGGTACCGAAGTTGACAACGTCGGTCCGACGATTACGTACACTCCTCTTTCGGGCACCGGCTCGACGGGGAACAGAACGCTCGACGCAACGATTCGCGACCTCGTTTCGGGCGTTCACGTTCAACCAGGACTCCAGCCTCGCCTCTACTACAAGAAGAACGGCGGCTCGAACTGGTCGTCGCCCACGGTGGATAGCGCGGGCGTTCGCGTCGGAAATGTCTGGACATTCACCATCAACACAACATTGCTCGGTGGACTGGTTCTCGGCGACACCGTGTACTACTATGTTGCCGCCGCCGATAGTGCCGGCAACGTGAGCACGAACCCGGCGGGCGGTTCAGGGCTTACACCTCCCGGCAATGTCGCCCCCCCGAACACGAATTTCTATCGCGTCTACAGCACCATCTCTGGCTCGATGACTATCGGTCCGAGTGCGGCGACCTTCACCAGCATCAAAGCCGCATTCGATTCGATCAACGCCAGTGTGTTGACCGGAAACGTCACGCTGTTGATCAACTCCGATTACGTGAGTAGCGTCGAGCCTTCCTTCCCTCTCACGCTGAATCAGCCGATCTACTCTGGCAGCACGCCGTTCACGATCACCTTGAAACCGAATACCGGTGCAACCCCGACGATCTCCGGCGTCTCGACGAGTTCGATCATTAAACTCAATGGTGCAGACTACGTGATCATCGATGGTTCGAATACTTCGGGCGGCACAACCCGTAACCTGACCATTACCAACACGGGTACAGGTGCAAATACTGCCGCGGTCTGGTTGTCGAGCCTCGGTCCCGGCGCAGGATGCACGAACAACGTCATCAAGAATTGCAACATCTCTGCGGGTGTCGCACAGAATACCGCAACGACCATCACGTTCGGAATTGTTTCCAGCGGCGCGACGATCGCGACGACGGGGGATGGTTTTGACAACAACAACAACACGTTCACGAACAACTACGTGACGAAGGCTCGTTACGGCATCTTCTTGCGAGGAGCGCAAGCGTCGCTCAACACGGGCAACGTCATCAACCAAAACCTCGTTGGGCCCGTCGCCTTCGGTGCCGACCAAATCGGTGCAGGCGGTATCATCATTCAGCATCAGCTTGGCGCGACCGTAACACAAAATGAGGTTCGCTCCGTTGGTGGAACGTTGGCGAACACATCTGCGGGTGATGATCGCTTCGGCATTGGCGTCGGCACGCTCTCGTGGCCCGTCAGTTCAACGAACGTGACGAATTCCGCGATCACCCGAAATCTGGTGCACGATATCGTCGATGAACGAACGTACTCGGCTGCTGGTATCGCTGTCGGTTCGAATGCCAACCCGAGCGGCAACACTATTGCCAACAATATGATCTATCGCGTGTGGGCAAACGGGACCGCCCCTGACCAATGCCTCGGAATCGGTATCGGCGCAGGCAATGGAGACGTAGTGGTGTACAATAGCGTCTTCATGAAGAAGGACACGATCGACCCAGCCGGTACGAGCTTAGCAACGCAAAGTGGAGCAGGAATCCGCATTGCTTCGGCAACGTTGATCTCGAACCTCACGTTGAAGAACAACATCGTGTATGTTGACTTGGGTTCGCAAACCTCGACCCTCAAGCACTATGCGATCGTCGCTCCAACAACAACATTCGGATGGGGAACGCTGGCAGGTTCGAATTACAACGACTACGTGGTGAACTCTGCTAATCCACAAATGGTGTTTGGTGGCATCGGCACGGCAGTCCCCTACACGAACGTCGCTTCACTTGCTGCTTGGCAGGCAACGTTCAGTCCGAGCCAAGACCTGAATAGTATCTCTGCATGGCCAGGATTCAAGGACACAAGCAGTACCGTCGATCTTCACATCAATGCGTTGGCGCCGAGCCCCGTCAACAATGCCGGCACTCCCATCGCGGGAGTGACGGTTGACTACGACGGTCAGACACGAAGCACCACAACGCCCGACATCGGAGCGGATGAATTCACGCCTGTTGTTCCGGTCATCTCCAATATCGTGCGTTCTACTCGCGTTCCGCTCGCCGGTGATACCCTCGTGGTGACATGCACAATTACGGACACGGTGGGTATCGCTACAGCGAACCTCATTTACAACGTCAATGACACGGTGAACTCCGTTGCGATGGTGCGGACAAGCGGAACGCCACAAAACGGCACCTACCGTGGTGTCGTTCCGGGTAGCGCCAACCAAAATGGCAACCGCGTGGAGTTGCAAATCGAAGCAATCAGTTCTGGCGGACTGTCAACCGTTACGCCCAAGGCTGCGGCTCTCAGTTACTATGCGGGAATCAGCCCTCTCTCGCTTACCGGGTTGAGGCGGATGCATCCGAACGGACGCATCATCGATAGCCTGTACTACGCGCGCGTGACGGGCACCATCAACGGGCCGAACTTCCAGACGACCAATCTTGGCTATCATTTCCAAGATGCCGTCGGCGGGATTCAGTTGTTCTCGTTCGGCATTACACGACCGCCGCTCAATCTGGGTGACTCGATCATCGTTGTCGGTCGCATTATGCAGTTCCGCGGCCTGACGGAGATTGTTCCCGACACGCAGGCGACGGATATTCAGGTCGTTGCTACAGGTAGACCCGTCACCCCGACAACGGTCAGCGTTGCAGCGTTCAACGCCAATCCCGAGCAGTACGAATCGCGTTTGCTGCGCATGACCAGTTTGCAGCGCCGCGACCCGACACCACCTTGGCCCGGAGCAGGCACGAGCGCCAACATCGTGATGTATCAAAACGTCGTTACCGATACGATCATCATGCGCATCGATAGCGACACCGAGATCCCCGGCTCGCCCGAGCCGAGCTATCCCGTCAACGTCACGGGCGTGATTAGCCAGTTCTCATCAGCGCCGAGCGTGTACAACAACGGCTACCAGACGCAGCCGCGGTACTTGACTGACCTCCAGAATCCGGGACTGTCGGGTACGTACACGGTAGGCAGCGGCGGTCAATATCCCACGTTGGATAGTGCCTTCGCCGACATCGCCCGCGGCATTACAGGTCCGGTGACGCTGTCGTTGATCGATTCACTCTATGCACCCGTGACGCGGCTGGGCGAAACCGATGCACAGGCACTCAGCACGCCACGCACGTTGGATATGGAAAGCGAGGATGGTCACGTGGTGACGATCGATCCGCAAGCCGAAACCTCGAAAGAAGAACCAACCGACTCGCCGGAGATTGTCGGTATCACGTTGGTTGGTCCGATTCCGGGCGCAAGCGCTACGAATCGCGTAACGATTCGTCCGGCAAACAACGTGCGTGCACGCATTGTCGGAACGGGCGCCGCGACGTTCAACTTCCGAAACGTCAGCTACGTCACGTTCGATGGTGTGAGCACGACGGGTCCGACGCAACTATCGATCGAGAACACCGCGTCGAACGGCATCGCGATCGCTCTGCTCGGCAACTCGGATAACAACATCATCCAGAATCTGACGATCCGTTCGCTCTACGCCTCAGGTATCGGTATCTATGCCGATACGGCATCAGGTGCAGCGCCGGATAGCAATCTCATCTCTGGAAACAAGATTCCAGTATCACAGTTCGGCGTGTATCTCCGCGGAGGCATCTTCATCGCTCGCGGGAACCGCATCCTCAACAATCAACTCGGTTCGGATTCTCTCGGCCTGACCGGCATATACAACCAGCAGGTTGCCGGTAGTGTCATTGCCAACAACCGCATCGAGAACGTGAAGGACGCTGCTCTAGCGGGAGGCAACATCGCCGGCATCTGGATCGCCACACGTCAGTTGAACTTGCGCGTGTACAATAACGTGATCAACGGCGTACGGACACGACCGAGTGCAACGGGCCCGGTCTTTGCCTCCGGCATTTACTACTTCGGTACATCGAACGACACGACGAGGTCGTTGTTCTACAACAATATGGTGTACGGCGTAGAGAACTTCACCTCCAACGCCTCGGGTACGCTCCGAGCACTGTACGCATCGACGAGCCGTCTGGACACGGTAGCGTACAATACCGTCTATGTTACGGGTGCAGCCGCGGGTCCGATCATCAGTGGTGCGTTGTACCTCGGGACGCCTCAGCAGCTCACCATTCGTAATAACATTGCGATGAATACCCAGCTTGCATCGGGGACTGGTCGAGCGCTCGCGTTCTACGTCTTGTCAACTGCGGCGACATTCACATCCAACTACAACGACCTGTACGTGCCGGCGCAGCAAACCGGCAGCCACATCGCGGCAATTAGGACAACGAACTACACAACGTTGCGTGATTGGGTCGCTTCCGGTCGTGATTCGCAGAGCGTAAGCGTTGTCGTGCACTTCCGCTCACCTGATTTGCACGTTGACTCGACGATCGTCACGCCGATCAACGGCGGAGCGACGCCGATCGCCGGGATCACAACGGACATCGACGGGCAGACGCGCGACGCTACTGCGCCCGACATCGGTGCCGATGAGTTCGCACCGGGTGCGCCACCTGCACCGGGATGGACAATTCAAACGTCCGGCGTAACGAACTATCTCTTCTCGGTCAAAGCCGTGAACCAGAGCGTTGCATGGGCAGCGGGTGCAGGCGGCACAGTCATTAGGACCGTCAATGGCGGCGGCACGTGGACATCCGTCGGGGGCGGAGCGATCGGTACGAACGACATCTACAATATCGATGCGCTCGATGCCAACACGGCCTTCGTCACCACATCGCCATCGGGAACATTCATCTTCCGCACAACGAACGGCGGCGCGACGTGGCAACAAGTGTACACCGATGCTTCCAACGGCGCGTTCATTGATGCAATCAGCATGCTCAATCCGAGCGTCGGTATCGCTCAAGGTGATCCAACCGGTGGCCGTTGGACGATCCTTTACACCAGCAACGGCGGAACGACGTGGGTGCGCGATACGGTCAATGCGCCGTTGCAACAGGGTACTGAGTCCGGAACACAAAATGGGCTCGCACGTATCGGCAACACGCATGCTTGGTTTACCGCATCGCAAGGCGGACGCATTTACCGCACCACCAACGGCGGCGCGAGTTGGTCGAGTAGCTCGGTTCCAACAGCAACCGGAACGAACAACGTCTGGTTCAACGATACACAATACGGCGTTGCAACCAGTATTGGAAGCAATCTCGTGTTCCGTTCGACCGATGGCGGCGCAACGTGGACAAGCATCACTCCTGCGGGCAGTGGATTCTTGCTTGCCTGTGCCGGTTCGGGTACGAGCGACTTCTGGTACGCTCGCGGCACGTCCATCTATCGCAGTACCAACCGCGGGGCAACATTCACCTCGTCGCATACCGGCACCGGTACGTATGTGGCGTTGAGCTTCTCCACCCTCGGCACGAACACAGCGGGCTGGGGCGTCACGAGCACCGGAGGCGTTGCGCGGTTCTTCGGCACAATCACCGACGTCGAGGAACAACCGATGCAAGAACTGCCGGAAACGTTCTCCCTGTTCCAGAACTATCCGAACCCGTTCAACCCAACGACGACGATTCGTTACGCCCTACCGCGTGATGCTCGTGTTACGGTGAGCGTGTACAATATCCTCGGTCAGTTGGTCAATGAACTCGTGAACGATGTTCAAAGCGCAGGTTACTACACCGTCAACTGGAACGGACGCAATCAATCCGGTCTGCAGGCCGCTACGGGCGTGTATCTCTACCGTATCGAGGCTCGGCCGACCGACGGCAGCGCGCCGTTCGTCAGTACAAAGAAGATGGTGCTGATGAAGTAACCAACCTTCGCTGCACATGGCAGCAACTTGCGAAGGCTCCGTTCACCCTGCGTGGACGGAGCCTTCGTGTTTTGAGTGAGTGAGGATTCGCTCGATGTCCAGCGGGGCTGCCAAGACTCACCGTGTTGTTCTCCTCGAGGTGAAAGGAATTTCGTTCACACTCTTGACTTTGGAGCGAGCCATAAGGATTTTTCCTGCAGCACAACAGCCTAGGGAGTTCCTTCTTACGGTGTGAGTGTGCATCCACTTCGTGCCGTACGCAATCAACTCACACCTAGAACTTTCCTACGCTCTTGTGCAAAGGAGGCACAATGCCCATTACCAACTCACCCATTCACCATGCCACAGGTCCATTTGGCGTTGGAGCATACAGTACATCGAGCGGACTGCCCCGCCAAGGGACTGATGGACGACGTTCTCGTACGTATCGAACCCGCGGGGATGAATCATCGCGACTATTTCATTCTCGCCCGCTCATTGGCGCTGAGGTCGCGTCATCGACCCATCGCATGATTGGCAAGACAACGATTGCGTTCCTCCACAAAGCGCGCACTTCGCTGCGGGACTGTGCTCATTCAGTCCGTCACCATGAACAATAATCTAATTCCGTTTTCCCGTAAGTGAATCGTTTTTTCGCGTTATTTACCAGAACGAGGGAGCCGAACAATGAAACAGAAACTTCTCATCACGCTTGCAGGGATGCTCGTGCTGCTGCTTGGCGGACAACTCTCTTCGCGAATCCAACGCGCTTCACTCCAGCGGGAAGTCGACAGGCTCAAGCAGCAAGGACTTACCTACAAGGTTCCCAACAACGACCTTGTTGAAGTAAAACAAGAGTGGATTGGTCTCTCACAGGTATTCTTTCTGCGCGAGCCGAGCGAGCAGCAGATACGAACTTGGGCGCAAGCGCGAGGCATTCCTATTCTCGAAATTGACCCAAACGCAATTGACACTTCGCGCTTCACAGGATGGTATCGGTATTGGACGACGGTGCCGGTTTCTAATGGTTTTGGTCAGCCGTTGCTGGTGGGAGATATTGATCGCAATGGCAAGCCGGAAGTATATGGCGACTTCAAAAGCTATACCTCTGATTTTGAGAGTCATATTTACGAAGTGGATTCGAACGGGACAGCAACTTTACTGCATAGCTACATACCGCGGCGTGGTGCATCAATTCAATTCGTTGATGTAGACCGAGAACTCAGTTATGGAAGTTGTTTGGGAATTAGGTGATTCCTCTTTTTTCTACGAACAACCCACACGACATTCACTTCCCGTGCTGCCACGGTTCGCTCATGCTAAATTTGAATATCCGGGAACTGCATCGTTTGACCGAGAGTACATAACTGAAATGGACAATGACTCACTTATAGGCTACTTATACTTAGGCAGTGAGCGAGACAGCACTGTCCCATCAGGTTTTCGTGGTGGGACCTACGTTGCAGAGTTCAATCCTGTTGCCAACAATTGTCAAAAGGTTTGGTCAATGCGATGAAACCGACCTGGCGAAGCTGGCTTTGGCGGATACACGGTAGGAGATTACGACGGTGATGGAAAAATGGAATTCGTGGATTCCGAACTATTTGGACGCGTCCATCTAACTGAAAACAATGAAAACAATTCTTATGTAGAAGTATGGAGAGACAGCCTTCCCTTTGTGAATCTCTATTATCAGACCTCAGGCGATGGGGACAACGACGGCAAGAACGAGTTCTTCGTTGAGGCTACCATGTCGAACGGAAATTGGACAACAATGTACGAAGCGGACAGTAACAATCACTACTCGCCGAAGTTCCTCTTTCATCTGATCTCAGGGGGCTTCGGGGATCAGCCTATTTACCTTACGACCGACGTTGATGGTGACCAGAGGTTGGACTTGTCATCATGAGCGGGAGAGATTTGTATGTGTTCAAGTCAAACAGCGATAACACATATTACCTGTGGTACTTGAAACGCGAAGACGGCAAGCAAGGCGTACAGTTCTACGATTTCAACGAAGACGGGAAGAAAGATTTCATTATCAGCAAAAGCTTCGTAAGCCCTCAGGGACAAGGCAGGCTTTATGCAGACATCTACATGGCCAGTTCACTAGTGCCAGTGCGTGAGAGTCCAAGAGTATCTCCACCTGGCGTTGAGCTATTCCCCAATTACCCTGATCCTGTTAACCCCTTTACGACGATTGCCTACCAGCTTCCACAAACGGGCTACGTCGAGCTTGTTGTCTATGATGTGTTAGGTCGAGAAGTTGCTGTTCTCTTAAAAGCAGTTGAAACAGCCGGTGTTCATCGCATTCACTGGGATACAACGAAAATCTCATCTGGGATTTACTTATGCCAACTTAAGACTGGCAAACTATTACTTACTCAAAAACTTCTCCTCATTCGCTAAGGAAAGGTGGTTATGCTGGTGCCTGAGGGTAGTAGCGACAACTCTTTACGTACAAAACTAAGCGATGAAGATACCGCTTCCTCGCCCAGCACCGCGGCGATAATATGTGAAAGCGCAACGTTTCAATCAATCAAATCATTACCACAGGAGACAATATGAACACCGCAAAAGCTGTTTTGAAGATTGCTGTAATTCTTCTTGTGCTCTCCTTCGCTACGGCACGAGCGCAGGTACCAACTCTTGAATCTACGCGGTCAATCTTCCCGGTGCCGCAGTAGGCGCTATAAGCGCTGCTTCGGACGGTTATGGGCAACACCTTGTAGGAGTCTACGGCGGCGCAGTAAAACATTTTCTTATCGGGAACGATGGCGCCGTCATCTATCAAGACCGTCTGCATGTTCCGGGCGGTGAATATCCAATTGTTACAAGCTATGGCAGCAAGGTGCGGGTAACGATGAAGTTAAATAATAACATCGTGGTATACCAATCGACAGATGGCGGAGCTACTTAGCCAGCTTCGTTTGTACCAAATCCGCCGATTACGGTTCCAATCTTCAACATTGACGCGTACCAAGATTTCTACGGCACACACATCGTGTGGGAAGATGCACATGATTTCACAAACGATCACGAGATTTACTACGTCAGGTACGATGATCAGATGCAGAACTTCTTTGGTTTCAAACACGTAACGGACATCGTCGGCCCGCCGCCGTATCAAGATACAAAAGGCACAAGACCGAAAGTTGTTGCGTCTGCAAGCCAAGCCCATGTGTTCTACATCGACAACGTTCCGGCGGGCGGCACTGGCGCCGAAAGATTATCGTCGAGGGATCTCGTTATTCAAAGTAATGCATGGGACGAAAATGACACGATCTTGATTCCTCAGATATCTCCTGGCTATTGGCTCGCGAATGGTGCAACAGTTGGCAACACTCTCTACGTTGCCTTGATTGGCGGAGGTATTTTCACGCAGCCCCTCCATCGCACAGAGTTATATTTTTCATCTCGCGGCGCTGATGATCCGAATTGGCAGCCCGAAACAAGTTTTGGCACCACAAATCTTGAAAGCACGTACAAAAAGAAAAACATAACTGCGCGTGGTGATACATTGTACATTGTCAACGAATGCCATACTGATTTATTTGGCCAATGCGATTTCTTTTCTGGTGGGGTTAGGTTGATCACTTTTGTTCCGGGGTTTTTTGGCAGAACTGAAGTTATTGATGCAGAATCACATTCCCCGTTGCAACCGTTCGTCACGGCTGGTCCAGTCGGCGTCTATGTATTTTGGGGTCATTCAAATTAGATTGAGGATGCAAGTTTGATGCGCCGAAAACCTTACGCCATCAACGGAACAATTTCTGAGCGAACGCTTCTCACGGGCAACAACTGGGTGAGCGGGCAAGCGGCAACGATCGGGTACAACATCACCGCGGACGCGCTCTCCAATTCCATCACGAACGTTCTCGACAACAGTTGGCTGAACGTGGACGGAAGATTGAATGCGAATTCTGGTTCGCTGTTCAGGTTTGGCACAAGCGGACGTTTGAATATGTATGGCTCGCTGAACGCGGTAGGCACAACCTTCACAAGCGCAAACGCTGGTGTACCGTGGACAGGCATCACAATAGCAACAGGTGTAGCACTCAACACATTCAGCAGCTCTATAATAAAATAACCAACGCCGCCACAGGCATTTCAGCGAGCTATTCGAAGCTGAACATAGACAATACAACAATCTCGAATTGTGGAACCATCTTGGATTTATTCGGGATGGTGAGTGTGAAGTATTACTGCAATCTCACGACCTCCATGATCACCTGAAGCCAAATCGGTTACTACGGTGCAAACATCGACGGATCGGACAAAGTGACGTTCACGTCCAACAAGATAAATGGCAACGGCGGAATCGGTGTCCGTGTGAACAGCTATGCCGCTCCCCGTTTCTTTTCAAATGAGTTTAATAATAATTTCTTCGGCGTATACGTGGACAACTATTCGAGTCCGACGTTTGGCGAACAGATCGGCGGCAGTATTGGCGGCAACAAATTCTTGAATAATACGGGAACGCCTTTGGTGGTGTACGGTTCGACGCCATTTCTTGGGTTGAACACAAATGCCGCAGTTATGGGCGGCTTCAATTGCTTCAACACCAATAGCAATTGCTACGTGATGCCCGCATGATTGGTGGAACGCGATCGGAGGTGATGGCGGAAATAAATTTCTGGACCGATGATCCGCCACATCCCGCGAAGTTTTGTGTGGAAGGGAACTCAACAATTGTTTGGGATAACTGGCTGGGTTCATGCACTTCTGGTGGAAGTGCTCCCGTGAAGATAGGAGGCGAAGGTTCCGAAACCATGTCGTTGGTTGGCGACTCATTGCTCAATCGCACCTTGGCGATGCGCGGCGTTCGCAATTATGCCGCCGCTTTGGCAATCTACACGGATCTTCTTGCTGGTCAGCCGCACGCACCGGAAGCAGAGATTGCACTGTTGGAACTTCGCAATGCCTATCACGATTACGCTGACTTTTCCGGGAACGAAAACTTGCGTCAAGTGATGAGAACATTTCTTCGAACACAGATGAATGATCATCCCAATGCTGCAGTGAAGCTGCTCGCTAAACTGTTGACTGCAAGTGAACTGATGAGGCAAGAAGATTTCGCATCGGCACAATCGGAGTATCTGCAACTGCTCGCGACGGCATCGACAAGCGAGCAACGTCGCGCGTGTGTATCTGAGCTCTTCAACATCAGTGCGATGGGTCTTCACAATCGCGCAGCGGCTGCCGGATATCTTGCCCGGCTGCAACGCGAGTGGCCCAACCATGACGCGACCAAAATAGCGGCGCTTCGTTTTGCGAGTTTCCCGGAACGTACAGGCTCCAACAAGCCGCTTGGCGGCAGTGCGCCATTGGGGAAAGATGGTGCAGTCAACTCGGCTCTCCCAACTGCTTATCGCCTTGAACAGAACGACCCGAATCCCTTCAACCCCTCTACCACGATTCGCTACGCGCTGACGACGCCGGCACGTGTGCATCTCGCCATCTACAACGTGTTGGGTCAGCGTGTCGCTGAACTGGTCAACGACGTTCAGGCAGCAGGTGTGCACTCGCTCGTTTGGGATGGAAGAAACTCGGCGGGCGTTTCGGTTGCAAGCGGTGTGTACTTCTATCGCATCGAGGCGCAACCCATGAACGCCAACGCACCGTTCACTGCAATAAAGAAGATGATGTTGCTGAAGTGACGATGTAGGGACTTCCTTCCCTTCATCGAACAAGGCTCCATGCATAGGTCATGGAGCCTTGTTTGTTTTCTACAAACATGACTCTCAACTCTGCACAGTTCTTCCTTCCGATCACGGATTGGTAGAATGTCGTTCACGCACACACGCATGGGCAAGCAAAACGCGTCGCTTCTCACGAAGTCAGTCGGTGGCACAGTGTTGGTACTTCTGCGTCGCAACGAACAGACAGTTGTCATCTACCATTATTCACATGTATCATAAGGGAGAAACAATGAAGCACACAATCGTTGTCTCGATGGCACTTGCAGCCACGATGCTCATCGGCTGTGCCGAGCAAAACACGATTACCGACCCGGCCATGCATGCGCAATCTACCGAGCACGGACTTCAAAAATCGGAAGTGATCGGCGAGAATTACTTCGCGAGTCGCTTTGAGATCGATCAAGTTGTGGCAGACCAAACGACAGGCGAAACGTTCAGAATCACGGGACAGATTTCGTGCGTGTACACTGCCCTTTGCGATCAATATGCATTTTCGACGATCGTTGACCTTCAGGCGGAGAACACCGATCCCTCGGGCGGGCAGAAAAAGCTTGTCGCTTCCACAAAGAACGAGACCAAAGGCGTTGTCAATGGACCGTTCCAAGCCGAACTGGGGTACGACCTCGCCGGCAATCCCGAAGGGTCGATGCTCTTCATCCAGTACAGTCTTTCGGACGAGATGAAGGTCGATTCGATTCGACTCGTGTTAAGCCAGAATAGATCGCTGTAAGAGCGCAGCGGCATACGAAAAAGCCTCGAAGGAACCCTTCGAGGCTTTTGTTTTTTTTCTCGCTTGTTCTCAGGGCTCCCGCAGTGCCGACCGAATGATAGACAGCCCCAGATCAATCTCCTCCCTACTCACGTTGAGCGGCGGCCGCAACCGAATCGAAACTTCACCGCTCGGGAGCACGATCAATCCTTTCTGAAGACAGAGTGTGCGTATCTTCGTGCGTACCTCGGGTGAAACGACGTCGAACGCTGCGTAGAGACCCAACCCGCGCGCATTCGAAATGACCGAAGAAAACTCCTGCGCCAAGGCTTCCAAGCCACTCACGAGGTACGAACCCATGACGCGAGCGTTCTCGACGAGATTTTCTTCTTCGATGATCTCGAGATACCGCTGCGCCCGCACCATATCCACAAGGTTACCTCCCCACGTCGAATTGATGCGGCTCGGTACTTTGAAGACATTGTCCGGTATTTCATCGATACGCTTGCTGCAAAGGAAGCCACACACCTGCATCTTCTTACCGAACCCGATCATGTCCGGCTGCACGAAATGTTGGTGTGCCCACATTTTGCCGGTCAACCCGATACCCGTTTGTACTTCATCGATGATAAGCATCGCGTCGTTCTCGTCGGCGAGCTGGCGCAACGCCTGAAAGAACTCCTTCCTGAAGTGATTGTCGCCTCCCTCGCCTTGCACCGGCTCGATGATAATGGCGGCAATGTCGTCCTTGTTCGTGCGGAACGCTTCTTTGATTTGGTTCATTGCAATCTCTTCTTCGCGGATGACACGTGCGAGGTTCTCTTCGTTGAGCGGGAACGTGATCTTCGGATTGAGAATGCGAGGCCATTTGAATTTCGGGAACAAGTCGGTCTTCACCGGATCGGTGTTCGTGAGCGACAGCGTGTAGCCCGTTCTGCCGTGGAAACATTGCTTGAAGTGAATGACCTGCGTGCCGCGTTCTTCCTTGTACCCCTTCGCGAAGTTTTTTTTGATCTTCCAGTCGAAAGCAGCCTTCAGCGCGTTCTCGATGCCCAATGCTCCTCCTTCGATGAAGAAGGCATAGGGCAGATAGCCGGGAATGGCAACGCGTTCGAACACTTCCAAGAACTCCGCTTGCTCTGCCGTGTAGATGTCCGAGTTCGACGGCTTGTTCACCGCGACGTACGCAAGCTTCTCGAGGAACTCGGGCGCCCTCATCTTCGGGTGGTTCAATCCGATCGGTGAAGAGGCAACGAACGTAAAGAAGTCCAGGTAGCGTTTCCCGTCCTTCGCATCGACGATGTAGGTACCTTGACTCTTCTTCAGATCGATCACAATAGCGAAACCGTCCACCAGCATGTGTTTTGCCAGCGTGGGCAAAACCCGATCCGCGGGGATACGGGGTGTGTGTATCGTCATCGTTGTTGTGGACATAACTTCTCCTTCCTGTCTGTGATGGATTGATGATGAGTTCGTTCTACGATCGCTTTTCAGCGCTCATCAGCAGACAGTCAGAAGAACTCGTTGTGTTCGAACAAGCAGATGAGAAATGTTTCGTGCCGCCGCATGGCTTGTGCCTCAGTAGTTGTCGATTTGGGCGCGTTGCAAGCCGCCGCTGTAGTCGATGTACACCGTCTTCCATTCGCTGTAAAAATCGTACACCGCCCATCCACCTTCGCGATGGCCGTTGCCGGTTTGCTTCACACCGCCGAAGGGCATGTGAGCCTCGGCGCCGATGGTCGGAGCGTTGATGTAGGTGATGCCTGCCTTGATGTCGCGTATCGCCTCAAACGCGGCGTTCACGTCGCGCGTGTAAATGGACGAAGAGAGGCCGTAGATCGTATCGTTGAGGATATCGATCGCTTCTTCCAACGACGAGGCTTTGAGAACGGAAAGCACGGGACCGAAGATTTCTTCCTTGGCAATGCGGTGGTCGCGTTTCACATTCGTGAACACAGTCGGCATGTAGAACCAACCGTCTTTCAGCGAGGGATCGGCCGGGATCTCGCCGCCCGCAACCAGCGTTGCTCCCTCCTTCAGGCCGATCTCGACATACGACTGCACGATCTTGCGTTGGCCCTCGTTCACACACGGACCGACATCGACCTGCGGATCAAGCCCGTTGCCGAGACGAAGCTTCTTGACGCGTTCGACAAGCATCTCCACGAACTGATCGTGGATCTTTTCGTGAAGAATTAAACGGCTGGTCGCAGTACAGCGTTGCCCCGTCGTGCCGAACGCACCCCAGAGCACGCCATCGAGCGCTAATTTCACGTCAGCGTCGGGCATCACAATCTGTGCGTTCTTCCCACCGAGTTCGAGCGAGACGCGCTTAAGCGTTTCACTCGAGACCGCAGAGATTTTCTTGCCGACGGCGGTCGAGCCGGTAAAGCTGATCAGGTCGACATCAGGATGGCTGACGATTGCCATGCCCACATCGCTGCCGCCGCCGTGCACGATATTGACAACGCCTTCGGGCGCGCCGGCTTCGAGAAGAATTTCCACCAGCGACTGCGCCGACGCGGGCGTATCGGAGGCAGGTTTGAACACAACGGTGTTGCCACAAAGCAGCGCCGGGAAGATTTTCCATGTCGGGATTGCCATGGGGAAATTCCACGGCGTCACGATGCCGGCAACACCGATCGGTACACGAATCGCCATGTTGAACTTGTTCCGCAGCTCCGATGGCGCTGTTCGCCCGAAAAGGCGACGTCCCTCGGTTGCAGCATAGTATGCGGTATCGATGCCCTCTTGCACGTCGCCGCGAGTTTCGGCGAGCACCTTGCCCATCTCTTGGGTCATTTGACGAGCCAGTTCTTCTTTCCGTGCGACAAGCAAATCTCCTACCTTACGCAGGATGTCCCCCCGCTTCGGGGCTGGCACCAATCGCCACGACTCGAACGCCTTGCGCGCAGCCTTCACCGCTTCATCAACATCCTCTTTGCCCGATTTCGGAAAAACACCGAGCACTTCTTTCCAATTGGCGGGATTGCGATTCTCGAACGTCTGTCCGGATTTCGCATCCACCCATTTCCCATTGATCAAGTTCTTGAATTGCCTTGGCATAGGTATGTTCCCTTCTGTTAGGTGAGTCCCACTCGGTCGAAGATATAATCCACGTTGCGTATGGCGTGTTGGACATCGAAGAGGCCCTCGATTTCTTCACTGCTCAACACGCTTCGCACCTCGTCGTTATGCAGCAACAACTCTTTGAAATCTTTTCCCGTCTGCCACGTCTCCATTGCCGTTGCCTGCACAATGCGATACGCATCCTCACGGCGCATGGCTTTCTTGGTGAGCGCCAAGAGAACGGACTGAGAGAAGATGAGTCCGTGCGTACAGTCGAGATTCTTTATCATGTTGTGAGGATACACCAGCAGGCGATCGATCACGTCTGTCATGTGACTCAGCATGTAGTCGATCACGATGCAGCTATCGGGGATGATGATGCGTTCGACCGACGAATGCGTAATGTCTCGTTCGTGCCAGAGAGCGACGTTTTCCATTGCCGCCACTGCGTTGCCTCGCAGAACACGAGCAAGGCCGGCGATGCGCTCGCAGGTAATCGGGTTCCGCTTGTGCGGCATTGCCGAGGAGCCTTTTTGCCCTTCCGAAAAAAACTCTTCGGCCTCCAACACTTCCGTTTTCTGGAGATGGCGGATTTCCGTTGCGAACTTCTCCAACGAACTGCCAATCACGGCAAGCGTTGTGAGAAATTCCGCGTGGCGATCTCGCTGGAGAATCTGTGTCGAAACCGGCGCCGGCTTCAAGCCGAGTTTGCGGCAAACGTATTCCTCGACGTGCGGGCTGAGATGCTCGTAGGTTCCGACGGCTCCCGAAATTTTCCCTACCGCAATACGCTCGATTGCCGTTTCGAGCCGAGCAATGTGGCGTCGTGTTTCATCGTACCATAATGCGAGCTTCAGTCCGAACGTCGTCGGCTCGGCGTGAACGCCGTGTGTCCTTCCCACCATGATCGTTTTTTTGAACTCGCGTGCGCGGCGCGCCAGTACGTCGGCAAGCCGTCGCAGATCATCGAGCACGAGTTCTCCTGCTTGTTTCATCTGCACGGCAAGACACGTATCGAGCACATCGGAAGAGGTCATGCCCACGTGAATGTAGCGCGCAGCCTGCCCGACGTGTTCGCCGACGTTCGTGAGGAAGGCGATCACATCGTGCTTAACTTCTCGTTCGATCTCCTCGATCCGTCGCACATCGAACGAGGCTTTCTCCCGCAATTCCTTCACCGCCGCCTTCGGCACAATGCCCAACTCCGCTTGTGCTTCGCATGCCAGTAGTTCGATCTCCAGCCAAATGCTGAACTTGTTCCGGTCCTCCCATATCTTGCCCATTGCAGGGCGAGTGTATCGAGCGATCATACTTTTCTCTCAAGGAAACGAGTGGTGGGGAGAGCACAAGCGGGACGAAAAAAAATCCGCACGTCAATGTACGAAAATCCTCGCTGAAATGGAACCTGAAGGGTCGGCGCGCCTTACAGTCCTATCTGCTATCGCAGCAGATCGTAACGACTTAAAGCCCGGCGGCGCCGCCGACGCTCAGCGCAAAGTATTTCGTACGCACCCGCTCGGTGTGGATAACGTTATACGAACCGACCAACAGAATGCCGAACGGACCAGCGATGTGAATGCCGACGCCGATGTGGGGAGAGTAAGCAAAATGCGCTTCGTTCTTGTCCTCGTACGTGTTTGCATTCGGAGCGATGCCACGGATGCGCAAATAGTTCATACCGACCGAGAAACCGATGTAAGGTGCCACAACGCTCTTCGAGAGAAGGAAATCTGCGTTGAGCGCAATAGGCACGGCGATCACTCTATATTCATTGTTCGGCGGAACGTTCGTGCGCGAATTCCAACGGACATAACCCAACGACCCTCCGAGCGCAAAACGTGTGGTAAGAAAATGCAGGTACGAACCTTTGGCGCCGAAACCCGTGCCTGCAGTTTGACGAAATTCTTCGGTCGGCTCTGCGATTTCGGCTTGGAGGCTGATAAAGGATTGCGCGTGGGATGTTGCCGCGAATATCAAGCAGGCAACGAGGAAGCCGAGTGCTTTCATAGATATGATGGGCGATGAAGTTACGTCGGACGTTTTTCCAGTTTCATGCTTAGTTCGATGATGCGCCGGTCGCGCAGCACTTTGAAGCGCACAACATCGCCGACGCGAAGTTCTTCGAGAATGCTGTACAACGCCGATTCGTCGGTCACCTTTTCGCCGTTCGCTTCGAGAATGATATCACCGGGACGGAAGCCCGCCCGTTCTGCGGGACTGCGGCGATACACGTTGCTGACGATGGCACCTTCTACCGATTCCAAACCGAAATAGCGTGCAACGCGTGCGTCCACGTCTTGCACCTCGAGCCCGGTATAAAACTCACGCTCCACTTTGCCGCTGCGTTTCAATTCCGTAACGACCGCCTTGACGCGATTGATGGGGATAGCGAACCCAAGACCGATGTTGCCTTGGTTGGGTGTGAAGATGACCGAGTTGACCCCGATGACCTCACCCAGACTGTTGACGAGCGGTCCACCACTATTTCCCGAGTTGATTGCGGCGTCTGTTTGTATCATACCGCGATAGGAGCGACCTTCTTGGGACTGCAGGCTGATGTTCGTCGTACTGACGACGCCGACGGTTACCGTTGGCTTATTGTTCCTATCGAAGAGACCGAAGGGGTTGCCGAAAGCAATCACCCACTCACCGATAATGACATCGTCGGAATTGCCAAGCTTCAAGTACGGAAGATTCTTGCCGTCGATCTTGAGAAGAGCGATATCCGTCGTCCGATCGGTGCCGACCAATTCTGCCCTATACTTCTCACCGTTCGTCATGGTAATGGTGATCTCGGTTGCGTTGCCCGCAACATGATCGTTCGTAATCACGTAGCCGTCCGGCGAGATGATGAAACCCGAACCAAGCTCACGCACTTGCTGTGTGTACACTTGATCGGGAAAGAAATGGCGAAAGAACGGATCATCTCCCCACGGACTGCGGTAGCGATATTGTCGGACTTCCAGCACGTTGATCCCGACCACCGCCGGACTGCATGCCACAACCGTCTGGGTAATGGCATTGCGCCGCGATGCCGACACTCCCGCCGTGACCGAATCGCGCTGTTGGTACGCAACCGGGTTCGCTTCCTCGAACGGCGCGTCGGGGTAGCGCGGCATCGACGCTTGCTCGCCGCCGAAGCGTCCAACCGTGTAGCCGATGGACCCACCCAGAAGCAACGGCACGATGAGCACGACCATCATTCCTTTTTTTGTCATATCCATACTCCTTCCATCATCCAAGCATGCCCGTACCTTCTCACACGCTCCCTCGTTGCGTGATATATTCGCGAACCGGATCGACGAGCCGCACGAGAATCAAGAGCGCCAACAGCGCGATAAACAAACGAAACGTCCCCACAGACGTTTCCGTCGGGATCCATTGCTGCAGCAGGTCCGATCCGAGAG
>PSMW01000001.1:170309-184580 GCA_040290295.1 Ignavibacteria bacterium | reverse complement strand
GACAAACCACGAAACCATCCACACGGGAAGAACGACCCAACCGAGCACGAGCATGGCGCCAGCTGCAGTCGCCAAGCCGCGACCTCCTTTGAAGCTCAGCCAGATAGGGAAATTGTGTCCGAACACCGCGGCAAGAGCAGCGACCGCGCCCACTTCGTAGGCACCACCGAACCGCCATCCGGCACCTGCAGCAGCCAAGCCCTTCATGAGGTCCACGATCAGAACCGCGGCGCCGATACGCTTCGAGCCTGTCGCCTCGAAACTATTCAGCGTTCCGACGTTCCCGCTGCCGACTCGGCGAATATCGAGATTCGCTCTCCACTTCACTAAGAGATACGCTGTGGGAATCGAACCGACGAGATAGCCGAACGCAGCAAAAAGAAGCAAGGACACCATGTTCATCATGTGCGCGAGTGTGTGTCGAAAAAACGATAACGAAATTCTTTAGGAGAATCAACGGCTTTCTTGATTCCCGCGGATCAAACGGCTATATTGTGCCTGCAAAATTCTCTGGCCTCCGCGTTCGAGGCCGATCGCGCGTGGTTGCAGAGAACAATTCGAGCAGGTGTTGGACGATGTAATGCGAGACCATCACCGCCCGATACATGTGCAACTCCCCTCTCCCAGCAAGCCTGTGTGAGTGCGTCTCATGATGAACGCGGACATCAAGAACCTCCTACGGCGTTACAAACAAGGACGGGTTTCTGAAGGCGAACTCCTCCGGACGCTTTCCACCTCGATGATGGAATCGCTCGGGTTCGCGACAGTGGATCACCACCGGGAAGTGCGCCAAGGTTTTCCGGAGGTGATTTTGTGTGAGGGGAAAACCGGGCCGCAGGTGGTGGAGATTGCCGAGCGCATCGTACGACGAGGCAGCGTTCTCCTTGCCACGCGTGCAAGTGCAAAACACTTTGCTGCTGTGAAAAAGCGAATAAAGGGCGCTCGTTTCAATTCAACCGCACGCACCATCACGGCAAATGAACATCTCGTCAAGCCAAGGGGGCGAGGAACGATTCTGGTGATCACCGCCGGTACATCCGACCTGCCCGTGGCCGAGGAGGCGCTCGAAACCGCGCGCATCATGGGCAACGAGGTGGACCGCCTGACGGACGTGGGCGTTGCCGGCATCCATCGTATTTTGTTGCAGAGCAGGAAGTTGCGCTCGGCATCGGTCGTGATCGTTGTGGCAGGAATGGATGGTGCGCTGCCCAGCGTGGTCGGCGGGTTGGTGGATGTTCCCGTGATCGCCGTCCCGACTTCTATCGGCTATGGAGCGAACTTTCATGGAGTTGCACCGCTGCTGACAATGCTCAACTCCTGCGCCGCGGGTGTTATGGTGGTCAACATCGATAACGGCTTCGGCGCCGGATTCGCCGCCAGCACCATCAACAGAAAACGAGAGTAGCATTGTTCAACGAGTTGCCAAGAAGCAAAAAGACGAAAAGAAAGAACGAAAAGGATAGAGTCGCGCATGGCGAAGGAGCTCAGCAAGGTACGATATTACGATACTATTCTTCAAACCATCGGCAACACACCGTTGGTCAAACTCAATCGCATAACGAAAGATGTCAAAGGCTTGATCCTCGCCAAAGTGGAGTATTTCAATCCCGGCGGTTCGGTCAAGGATCGCATTGGTGTCTCGATCGTCGAAGATGCTGAACGCGACGGTCGGCTCAAGCCCGGTGGCACCATCGTAGAATCCACCTCTGGTAACACCGGAATGGGCTTGGCGCTGGTCGCGGCAGTCAAAGGGTACAAGACAGTCTTCACGCTGCCCGACAAGATGAGTATGGAAAAGATTCGACTGCTGCGGGCATTCGGCGCAGAAGTGATCGTCACACCGACGGCAGTCCCGCATGAGTCGCCGGAAAGTTACACCGAAGTCGCAAAGCGCGTCGTGCACGAAACGCCCAACGCCATTCTTGCGAATCAGTACTACAACCCGCGGAACCCCGAAGCACACTATCTCACAACCGGACCGGAACTGTGGGAACAAACCGGCGGGCAGATCGACTACTTCGTCTGCGGCATTGGCACCGGCGGCACCATCAGCGGAACAGGAAAATACCTCAAAGAAAAAAATCCCAACATCAAAGTCATCGGCGTCGACCCAAAAGGAAGTGTGCTGCGTGAGTATTTTTACACAAAGAAAATTTCTCCTGTTCTCAAGACGTACAAAGTGGAAGGCATCGGCCAGGACTACGTGCCGGGTACGTTACACTTCGAGTATATCGATGAAGTGGTTGAAGCAGACGATCGCGAATCGTTCCTCATGGCGCGCAGACTCACGCGTGAGGAGGGTATGATGGTGGGCGGATCGGCGGGCACCGCCGTTGCCGGCTTGATGAAGATTGCTCATCGATTCAGGGAAGACGACGTGGTGGTAGTGCTGTTGCCGGACTCCGGCGAACGCTACTTGAGCAAGATCTACAACGACGATTGGATGCAAGAGCACGGCTTTCTCGTTCCGGAAAAGATCACAGCGCGATATATTCTCGAGTCGAAAAAACGTGTGGGCGAAATCGTTGCTGTCGATCCCACCACATCGGTGCGGAAGGCACTGGAGACTTTCAAAGAAAAAGACATCTCCCAAATTCCGGTGCTCGATCGAGGGCGCTCCGTCGGGGCGGTGCACGATTCCGACGTCATGGCGCTTGTGCTCGAACGACCGGCCCTCATGGACTCGCCCGTCAGCTCGGTGATGGATGCGCCGTTCCCCGTCGTCAATATCGACTCGTTAGTTGATGATTTCCTCAAGTTGATGACGTCCAAGAAGAACTCGGCCGTCCTCATCGAAGACCAGCAGAAAATTATCGGCATTCTGACGCGCTACGACGTGATCGAGTTTTGGAGAAAGTAAATTTCTCCTCCACACAATCTTTACATAGCACGTGCATTGAAGAGCATGAACCGACCAGGATTCTCCACCAAAGCGATCCATGCAGGCCAGCCTGCTGAGCCTGTTACCGGCGCTATCATGACGCCGGTGTTTCTGACGTCAACCTACGTCCAAGAGGAACTCGGTAAGCACAAAGGCTACGAGTATTCTCGCGTCTCCAATCCCACACGCACGGCGTTGGAACAGAACATTGCCGCATTGGAGAACGGGAAACACGGCATGGCGTTTGGCTCCGGCACCGCAGCCATCGATGCCATCATGCACCTTCTGGCGCCCGGCGATCACGTCATCCTCAGCCGCAATGTGTATGGCGGCACCTATCGCATCGCAAAGATGGTATGGGAGGAGTACGGACTGCAATTCGATTTTGTGGATACGACACGCTTGCAAGAAATTGAACGCGTCGTTCGTCCGAACACCCGCATGCTCTTCATCGAGACGCCGACCAACCCGACCATGGAGATCACCGATCTATCATGCTCGGCTGCGATCGCCAAACAATTCAATCTTATCGCCGTCGCAGACAACACGTTCGCAACCCCGTACCTTCAACAGCCGCTCGCCTACGGTTTCGACATCGTTGTGCACAGCCTGACGAAATACCTGAACGGACACAGCGACATGCTCGGTGGGTTGGTCGTGACCAACAGTGATGAGTATGCAGAAAAGCTCCGCTTTCTGCAGAAGGCGGTCGGCGGTATTCTTGGTCCGTTCGATGCGTGGCTGTGCTTGCGCGGCACCAAGACGCTCGCCGTGCGCATGAAACAGCACTGCGAGAACGCGATGCGCATTGCCCAATGGCTCACCACACAGTCGAAGATTCAGAAAGTGTACTATCCGGGTTTGCCCGAGCATCCCCAACACGCACTCGCCAAGAAACAGATGCGCGGCTTCGGCGGGATGATCTCCTTCGAAGTCGGAAGTCTCGATGCCGCGGCACGGTTCCTCAAACACGTCCGCCTCTGCGCACTTGCCGAAAGTCTGGGCGGGGTTGAGACCATCATTACGCATCCGGCGACCATGACGCATGCGGCGATACCGCCGGAACAGCGAGCGCGCATCGGCATCACGGACGGATTGGTACGCATCAGTGTCGGCATCGAAGACGCAGACGACATCATTGCCGACTTGGAGCAGGCGTTGAACGCGGCATGAGCACTGCGTTGTATTCCATAGGCTAATTTGGTATCTTTTTGCCGGCACTTCAACCGGCGGAACCTTTCACCTAAGCACAACCGAGCGATGAAAGCGGTAATCATGGCTGGCGGGTTCGGGACGCGCCTGCGACCATTGACGTGCAATACCCCAAAACCCATGGCACCCGTGATGAACAAACCGATGATGCACCACATCGTCGAGTTGCTCAAGGCCCACGGCATCACAGAAATGATCGCGACGCTGTTCTACTCCCCTGACGTCATCACCAACTCCTTCGGCGACGGCTCGCGCTTCGGCGTGAAGATGGCCTACGTGAAAGCCGACGCCGACTACGGCACAGCCGGCAGCGTACGCAACGCAACGAAAGGCTTAAACGAACGCGTCCTCGTCATCAGCGGCGATGTGCTGACCGATTTTGACTTGACCGCAGCGATGCGTTTTCACGAAGACAAGCACGCCAAAGCAACCATCGTGCTGACGCACGCAAAAAATCCGCTTGCCTACGGCGTCGTCATCACTGCCGACGACGGCACCATCACGCGCTTCCTCGAAAAACCCTCCTGGGGTGAAGTGTTCAGCGATACGATCAACACCGGCATTTACATTCTCGAACCCGACGTGCTCGAGCTCGTCCCGTATCGTGAAGAGTTCGATTTCAGTAAGAACCTCTTCCCCTACTTGCTGCGCAATCGACTGGGGCTCTACGGCTACATCGCCGAAGGCTACTGGCGCGACATCGGCAACCTGAACGAATATCAAGAAGCGCATCTCGACGCGCTCAACGGCATCGTCAAGGTCAATATCGAAGGACGGCGAGACGGCAATCTTTACTACGGCGATGGATGTTCCTTCCAACGCGACAAGCTGCACATCGAAGGGACGGTACTGTTGGGCAAGAACGTGACCATCGGCGATAACGTGACGCTCTCCAACTGTGTCATCGGCGATACCTGCGTTATCGGACCCGGCTCGACACTCCGCAATGTCGTCTTGTGGAACGACGTGGTCATCGGACACAGCGCGGAGCTTTCGAACGATGTCGTTTGCTCTCGTTGCTCCATTGGCGAGAAGGCGGTCATCTCCGAGAATGTCTTCATTGGTGATGCCTGCTGGATTGGGCGCAATGCGCAACTCTCCTCCAACATCAAGCTCTGGCCCGAAAAGGTGGTGGAGGAAGGCGCCATCCTCACACGCAGTCTGGTGTGGGAGGACAAGTGGCTGCGCGAGCTGTTCGCCGATGCCCGCGTGACGGGCCTCGCCAACATCGAGATGAATCCGGAGTTTGGAGCAAAACTCGGCGCAGCGTACGGCGCGTTCATCGGCGAAGGCAAAACCGTCGTCACCTGTCGCGACTCGGACAATGTTTCCCGCATGATGAACCGTGCGCTTATCTGCGGGTTGATTTCCGCCGGCGTGAACACCTACGATCTCCGTGCCATGTCCATTCCCCTGCTTCGTCACGAGTTGAGTAGCGGCAAGGAGGCAGGCGGTATCCACGTGCGGCGTTCGCCATTCGACAAGAACCTCACAGACATCATTTTTTTCGATGCCAACGGTAAAGACCTACCGGCGAGCAAAACGAAGAATATCGAACGGTTGTTTTTCGGAGAGGACTTTCCACGAGCACCGCGGGATAAAGTCGGCAACATTTCATTTCCTGAACGTACGACCGAGTCGTACCGTGAGAAGTTCCTCTCTTCGATCAACGTGGAAGCAATCAACAAGCGGAAGTTCAATTTGGTCATCGACTATTCGAACGGCGTTGCCTCCACGATCTTCCCGATCATTCTCGGTTCGTTCGATTGCCAGGTGATCGCAACCAACGCGCACCTCGATCCACGTCGACTGACACGCGACCAGGTCGAGTTCGAAAACTCGCTCAAGCAACTGGCACACGTCGTCACCTCGTTGAAGTACGACCTCGGATGTTTAATCGATGCCGGCGGCGAGAAGATCTTCGTGGTGGATGAGAAGGGCGACATCATTCCCAGCGATCGCTTGCTGACAGTCGTGACGGGATTATTCCTCGAAACGAATCCCAACACAACGGCGATTGCCGTGCCCATCACCTCCCCCGGCGAAATCGACATGATCTGCGCACCGCGCGGCGTGCAAGTCATTAAAACACGCAACAGCCATCTGGCGATGATGGAAGCGGCAACCAGCAAGCAGGTGCAATTCGTCGGGGGGAGCAAAGGGGGGTTCATCTTCACCGATTTCTTCTTCGCCACCGATGCGATGTACTCGCTGGCAAAAATTTTGGAAATGATGGCCTTGACAGGCAAGCGTCTTGGCGAAATCGACGCCTCGCTGCCTCGACTCGCCAGTGTCAAGCGGAACGTAAACTGCTCGTTCGAGTTGAAAGGCAAGGTAATGCGGCATATCATGAAGGATTCCGAAGGCAAGGAGCGCGATCTTGTGGACGGCGTGAAAATCTACTTCGAGCACAACGGACAGAAAGCCAGTGTGCTGCTGCTGCCAGACAAGGAACGGCCGCTCTTTCACATCAACGCAGAAGCAGCCAACCACGCACTGGCGGAACGCTTGGCCCAGCAATACCAACAGAAGATCATACAATGGCGCGACGAACCATAGGAGCTCCCGACGCATGAAGATTAGCGACCTGCTCACCGAAGACTTTGTGGTAACCAATCTTGAGGGCAAGACGAAAGATCACGTTATCAATGCCATGATCGACATCGTTGCCAAGTCGCCGAAGGTGCTCGACAAGGAGAAGGTGCGCGAAGCCGTCTTCGAACGCGAAAAGATCATGTCCACCGGCGTGGGCGACGGCTTCGCCATCCCGCACGGCAAGACCGACGCGGTGTCGGATATCGTCGGTTCATTCGCCATCACCGCCGAACCGATCGATTACGAAGCTCTCGACGAGAAACCCGTGCGCTTGGTGTTCCTCCTGGTCAGCCGCGCCAACATGGTCGGACCTCACATCAAACTGTTGAGCAGAATCTCTCGACTCATGAACAAACCGGAGTTTCGCACCAAGTTGCTCACCGTCAATTCACCCCAGGAGATCATCACAATGTTCAAACAGGAAGAGGATTCGTACTTCGAAGGATGAGCCGATCCCCATGGCGAAAAAAAAGCAGGCACCGCCCGCATTGGAATACCGCCTCATCATCACATCCTACATCGACGATCTGCGACAGACACCGATGACACGGATAACTCTCGAAACGGTCCAAGTCTTTGCAAGCTTTCGCTACGAGCTCTCGATACGCGAACACGTTGGCGAGAAGGAACTTCGCTACGAGATTCTGGGATTGAAGGCACCGCGCTTGGATTTGCCTGCGACGGGTACTGCGCAGTTCGTGAGAGACTATCCACGACTGAAGGGAACGTACACGATCGTGGTCGCACACATCGATGGAACAGCGAACACTTTCGTGGTGCAGTGCACGGCAAAGCAAATGAAGGTCCTCCAATCTCCCAAACATCCATTTGTCGAACTTATCATCGCATGATCCCCATCCTCTTCGAAATCGGACCCATCAAGGTTTACAGCTATGGCTTGATGCTCGGCATCGGCTTTCTCATCGGCAGCTACATCCTGTCGCTGGAGTTCAAGCGCAAGGGCATCGACCCTCATCTCGCCAGCAACATCACCATCATCGCGCTGATCTTCGGCATCACAGGAGCGAAGATGCTGTATCTGATCGAGAACTGGCGAGAGTTCATTCTCGATCCTATCGGCATGGCGTTTTCTGCCGGCGGACTGACTTGGTACGGCGGCTTCACCCTCGGCATTGCCGCGGTCGTCGTGTATGTGCGCGCGAAAAAGGTTTCGATCTTGAAAGTATTGGATGCGCTCGGTGTTGCGTTGCTCCTTGCCTACGGTGTCGCACGGCTGGGCTGTCACTTTTCGGGGGACGGCGATTACGGTTTCCCGACCGATTTGCCGTGGGGAACGAATTACGAGAGAGGCACCTACCCACCCGATCGCGCGTTCAGAATCTTCTACGAGTCGGAAGCAATGCGACGATTGTATCCCGAAATCATAGAAAAGTTTCCGAACGGCGTCCCGGCAAACACACCGTGTCACCCAACGCCCGTGTACGAAATGCTCCTCGGTGTTGCCAGCTTCGCACTGATGTGGTCGGTCTTCCGGAAGAAATCGTATCCGGATGGGATGCTGTTCGCAATCTACCTTGTGCTTTCGAGCGTGTTTCGCTTCAGCGTCGAGTTCTTGCGGCTCAATCCGCGTTTGCTGTTCGGTTTGTCCGAGGCGCAACTGATCAGTGCCGTCTTGTTCGTCGTCGGCGTGGTCTGGATCCTCTTGTTGTCTCGTAAGGCTCCATCGTCGGTTGCCGCATCATGATATTGGTCGAGCTTTATTCGAAAGACAATTGCCACTTGTGCGATGAAGCGCAAGAGGTCTTGGAGCGTGTACAGAGCGAGATTCCCTTCACTCTGCGTGTCATCAAACTGCTCCCGGGTGAAGCGAACTTCGAAGAGTTCAAAGAGGACTTCCCCGTCATCCACATCGATAAGCGTTTCGCGTTCAAACACCGGTTGAACGAAAACATGGTAAGGATTCGCTTTCAGCAGATCGCCAAAGAAGGCAAGCCTGCAACTCTCGAGGACGATATCGACACACTCAACGCTCAGGAACCGTGATGTTGTTCGTGGCGAAAAGTCTGGAAGCGCTGGGCATCGCCTGCGTGTTTGCCGGACTTGTTCTTGGCATTAACAGTCCGACTCTCTGGATCGAGTTGTATCTCAGCATCATCGGTATCGTCGTTTTTCTGTTTGGTTGGGGGATCGAGAAATGGCGTGGGCGAAGGCTTCGAAGTCAAGGTATGCAAGAATAGGTCATGGCTTCGATCTGCGTGGCAACGGCAGGCATCATTGCTGGTTGTTGGTTACGATTGAGGTAACATCATGGCGGAAACCATCGTCGGCAGGCAGCCCGTCCTCGAAGCGTTGAAAGCGGGTACAGCCATCGAGAAGATTCTCTTTCTCGAAGGAGTGCAAGGAAAGCAACTCGAAGACATTCGCGCAGTGGCGCAAGCGAGGAACATCCCCGTTGTTGTGATGAATCGATACCGCTTTCGTGACTTGGTCGGGCATCAAAAGACGCAGGGTGTGATCGCACTTTTGAGCAAGCCGTACAGCTACTCGACCGTTGAACAACTTTTGGCGCGTGCTGCCGAGCGGAACGAGAAGCCATTCGTTTTGGTGCTCGACGAAATCGAAGACCCGCAGAACCTCGGTGCCCTGGTGCGTACGGCAGAGTGCGCGGGTGTGCATGGTGCGATCGTACCCAAGCACCGCTCGGCGCCGGTGAGTGCCGCTGTCGTCAAAGCTTCGGCGGGAGCGACCGAACATCTCCCCATCGCAGAAGTCACGAACATCATGCACACCATCGAGGAACTCAAACAAGAGCACCTGTGGATCACCGGACTGGATGCGTCGGGCGAGAAGCTCTACACGGAGGTGGATTACACATCGCCGATCGCGTTAGTTGTGGGGAACGAAGGGAGAGGGATGCGGCGCTTGGTGAAGGACCACTGCGATTTCGTGGTGCGCATCCCGCTCCTCGGCAAGATTGCATCGCTGAACGCTTCCGCAGCGGGCGCGATCGTGATGTACGAAGTGGTGCGTCAACGGTGTGGGAAACACTGACGAAGAGCCTTTACTCCTCGTTGAGATCCCCTCTCATCAATCCAAACTTTTTCATCTTGTTGTAGAGATGGCTGCGCTGAATGTCCAGCGCCTCCGCAGTCTTGCTGATATTCCAATGATGCTGCTCCAACATCTTCTTGATGTACGCCGCTTCTGCACGATCCTTGAAGTCCTGAAACGTTCCGCCAAGGTTGAGCAGGTCGTCGAATTGGGTTTTCGTCCCCGGAGCGCGCTGCTCGATCTGCGCTGCATCGATGGTCGTCGAAGCAATCATGATCACGAGCCGCTCGACGATGTTGCGTAGCTCGCGCACGTTGCCGGGCCAATCCATCGACTTCAAGAGCATGAGGGCATCGTCGGTGAAGCGTTTCTGCGGCATGCCGTAGCGTTGGCAAATCTCTTCGGCGAACGCATTGGCAAGGAGCGGAATATCCTCACGTCGTTCGCGCAACGGCGGTACAAGAAGGGGGATAACGTTGAGACGATGGAAGAGGTCCTCGCGAAACTTCCCCTCCTTGATCATCTCCGACAGATTCTTGTTGGTTGCTGCAAGCACCCGTACGTCCACAGCGATCTGACGCGTCCCACCCACCCGCTCGATTTTCCCCTCCTCGAGTGCACGCAGCACTTTGGCTTGTGCGTTCAAGCTCATGTCGCCGATTTCGTCGAGGAAGATCGTCCCGCCATCCGCCTGTTCGAACTTGCCGATCCGCTGCGCGGTCGCTCCGGTGAACGATCCTTTCTCGTGCCCGAAGAGTTCCGACTCGATGAGTTCGTTGGGGATAGCCGCACAGTTTACTTCCACCAACGGCTTGTCCTTCCGGCGACTGAGGCGATGGATGGCGCGAGCAACCAACTCCTTGCCCACGCCGTTTTCTCCCGTCACCAGCACGCGCGCATCGGTCGGTGCAACGCGCTCGATGCTTGAGAGCACTTCCTTGATCTTCGGACTTTCACCCAGAATCGTACCTTTTCCTTCGACGCGTTCCTTCATCCGCCTGTTCTCGAGCAGAAGTTGCTTCTTCTCGATGGCGTTGCGCACAACGATCAAGAGCTTCTCCTTATCGAGAGGCTTCTGCAAGAAATCATACGCGCCCATGCGCGTGGCTTCGACGGCAGTTTCGATTGTTCCATGTCCCGAGATCATGACCACAGGCAGATCGGGTTCCATTTCTTTGATGCGACGGAGAACTTCCAGTCCGTCCATGCCGGCCATTTTGATGTCGAGCAGCACCAGATCGAGCGGCAAGGCGGCGACCTGCGCAAGGGCACTCTGACCGTCTTCGGCAAAATGGACTTCGTACTTCGCGTATTGGAGAATCATCCGCAAGCTGTCGCGGATTGCTTTGTCGTCGTCAACAACGAGAATGGATTTCATCGGTCCTTCTGCATGATCCGCGTACCGCAACGAGCGCTCTCCCCATGGAGCCCGGCAGCATTGCGGGCGAGAGTGAAGCGTAAGAACGCCGACGGTTTGACCGATCGGTCGCTCAAAAGTGCTAAACCGAATTCTTGTCCATGCCGATTTGCCCGGATGTCGCGTTCGTCGAGTGCACCATCGACGATCACGACATCCTCCCCCCATTCGATGAACGCCCCGATGCGCTCGGCAGCTTCGCGCGATGCGAACACGAACGTGATGAGTGCCGAGCCGAAAAAATGCTGCAGCTTGTCCCGATCCCCGATCGTGCCTGCGGGTGTATCGTCGTAGAGTTTGCGGGGAAGAGCATTCACGCGTGCGGCGCACTCATCCGAGAATTCCGCCGTCAGCGGCACCCAAAGGAGCGGACCGAGAAGCGGGAGCCGAACACCGAATCGACGATGGTCCATCGTAGCCACCGCCGAGAGAAACAACGCTTCGTAGGTATTGTTCCAACTCAATCGCAGGGCTTCTGCGAAGATCGCGTCCACGGCATGAAGGTCGTCTTGTTCTCGCCGCAGTGCTCGAAACTCTTCGCTGCGGATATAGTCCCTCAAGAGAAAATCGTCCTGTACGACCTTCGGCAGCACAAGAGGTGCAAGGAAGCTCGCCAAGGTCTCCACACTTTCGCCGAACGACCGACATGCATCGCCGTCCGCTTGCGCGCGGCTGGACCACGCGACCACCACAGTGCAGGCGAGAATGCACACTGCTCGTACGCTCCTTGCTATCAGCCGTCTGACACACGTGCACATCGATGATCTCTTCCACTGTGGGGGTTCTTACGTTTGAATGACGCCGAGATTGAATTGTGGGATGTTGGGATTGTGTGCCGCCATCGCAATGCCGGTCGAGACGACCTTGCGCGTCTCGGTCGGATCGATGATGCCATCCACCCATAAGCGTGCAGCAGCAAAATATGGATCGGTTTCCTTTTCGTACCGTGCCTGAATTTCGGCGAGCAAGGCTTGCTGTTCTTCTGTCGAAATATGCTTGCCCCCTTTTTCCATTTGCTGCAGCTTGATGCTCAAGAGTGTTTCGCTTGCCTGTTTCCCACCCATCACCGCAATCTGCGCGGTGGGCCAAGCATAGATCAATCGCGGATCGTACGCCTTGCCGCACATAGCGTAGTTGCCTGCCCCGTAGCTGTTGCCGACCATGAATGTGAACTTCGGCACCACACTATTGGCAACAGCATTGACCATCTTCGCTCCATCCTTGATGATGCCGCCATGTTCAGCTCGACTCCCCACCATGAAGCCGGTAACATCTTGAAAGAAGACAAGGGGAATAAGTTTCTGATTGCAATTGAGAATAAACCGCGTTGCCTTGTCCGCGCTATCGCTATAGATGACGCCGCCCACTTGCATCTCACCTTTCGCGGTCTTGACCACCGCTCGTTGGTTGGCAACAATCCCGACTGCCCATCCATCGATTCGAGCGTAGCCCGTAATGATGGTTTTGCCATAGCTCGCCTTGTACTCGTCCAGTTCACTGCCGTCGAGGAGGCGGGCGAGAACCTCGTACATGTCGTACGGCTTGGTGCGATCCGAAGGAAGCAACCCGTAGATCTCTTCGAGTGGGAATGTGGGTGGAACGGATTCGCTGCGATCGAACGGTGCGTGCGGGCGGTGCCCCAGCTTGCTGATGATGCTTCGAATTTTTTGGAGTGCTTCATCGTCATTCACCATCTTATGATCGGTGACGCCGCTGATCTCACAGTGCACGGTGGCGCCACCAAGTGCTTCGTTATCGATCTCTTCGCCAATGGCCGCCTTGACCAGATGAGAACCGGCAAGAAACACGCTGCCGGTTTTATCGACGATCAGCGCCTCGTCGCTCATGATCGGCAAGTAGGCGCCGCCGGCAACACACGGACCCATAATCGCGGCGATCTGCGTGATGCCGAGGGAGGACATCACCGCATTGTTTCGGAAGATGCGGCCGAAATGCTCCTTGTCCGGAAAGATTTCGCTCTGCAACGGGAGAAACACACCGGCGGAGTCCACCAAATACACGATCGGCAGGCGATTCTCGATGGCGATCTCTTGAGCGCGCAGATTTTTTTTTGTGGTGATGGGAAACCATGCGCCGGCTTTCACCGTTGCGTCGTTGGCAACGATCACCACGTCGCGACCGTGAATTTTCCCGATGCCGAACACCGTACCCGACGACGGCGCGCCGCCGTACTCTTCGTACATCTCGTATGCCGCGAACAATCCGACCTCGAGAAAGTCACTGCCCGGATCGACGAGTTTCGCGATACGTTCGCGCGCCGTCAGCTTTCCCTTCTGATGAAGTTTCTCGATGGCTACCGGACCACCGCCTACTTTCACCTTGGCTGCTCGTTCGTGCATCATGGCAATGAGCGAGCGAAGATGCTCCTCGTTCTTCTGAAACGCAGGAGTGCGTTTGATTGCCGATCCGATCTGCGCCATGGGATTATGCAAGAAGGTTGCGGGCAATGACCATCTTTTGCACTTCCGACGTGCCTTCGCCGATCGTCATCAGTTTCACGTCCCGATACAACTTTTCGACGGGGAATTCTTTGATAAAGCCGTACCCGCCATGAATTTGAACTGCTTCGTTGGTTGCCCGCACGGCAACCTCGCTGGCGAAGAGCTTCGCTTGCGAAACGGCGAGTGTGAAGTTCATTCCCTTCGTTGCCATCCAAGCAGCACGTTGCGTGAGTAAGCGCGCTGCCTGGATTTCCGTTGCCATGTCCGCCAGCTTCCATTGAATGGCTTGGAACTCGGCGATCGGTTTGCCAAATTGAACACGTGTCTTCGCATATTTCACGCTTGCATCGAGCGCGCCTTGTGCTATCCCCACCGACAGCGCTGCAATGCCAATACGCCCTCCGTCCAACACCGCCAAGGCTTGTTTGAAACCTTCACCTTCCTTGCCGATCAGGTTTTCGGCGGGCACGCGCACATTATCGAACAGCAGCGTCGCGGTATCGCTGCAGCGCATGCCGAGCTTGTTCTCTTTCTTGCCGATCGTAAAGCCTTTCATTCCCTTTTCAAGAATGAAGGCAGAAATGCCGTGCTTGCCTTTGGTGGGGTCGGTGACCGCCATGACCACATACGTCGAGCCGACCGAGCCTTGCGTGATGAAGCATTTGCTTCCGTTGATGATCCAGTCGCAGCCA
>PSMW01000001.1:146373-170211 GCA_040290295.1 Ignavibacteria bacterium | reverse complement strand
TATCGTCGTTTTTGTTCGTCGTTGCCAAACTTCATGATATGCCCCGTGCACAAACTATTGTGCGACGCGATCGTGAGGGCAACAGAGGGATCGACCTTCGCCACCTCTTCGATAATGATGATGGCTTCGAGTTCCGACAAACCCGCCCCGCCCAACTCTTCAGGCCATGTCATGCCCATGAAGCCAAGCTCTGCCGCTTTGTTGATGATGTCGAAGGGAAACTCCTGCGACTCATCGTAGTGCATCACATGAGGTCGGATTTCCTCTTCAGCGAACGCGCGCGCGAGCTCTTGAACAGCTCGCTGGCTTTCATTCAGATGCAGATCGAAACCATTCATAACGCCGATGTCTGTCATGGATTCTCCTCCTGATGACGAAAGTTTGCTATCAATTCGTGGGCAAGATCGTATGGTGTTGCGTTCACATTCATAACCGCTGTGATTCTCTCTCTCAACAGCGCATTGCGGTCGTCGTTCCAAAAATCGATCCGCAGTTTGTCGGCAACAAGCTCTTGGATGCGATGCTCCAAACGACTGCGACGTTTCTCGGCAAGCAGCCCCGTGCGCTCCAAGAATGCACGGTGCTCGGCAATCTTCACGGCTACCTCCTCGACGCCAAGCCCTTCGCTTGCAACCGTTTTCACAACGTCGGGTGTCCACTCGCCTGCGGGTTTGAAGTGGAGGATCATTTTGATAAACATGACCGCCTGTTCTGCGCCGGCACGATCAGCTTTGTTCAGCACAAAGAAATCCGCAATCTCCATGAGTCCCGCCTTCATGGCTTGAATCGAATCGCCCGACTCGGGAACGAGCACGACCACGGTTGTATCGGCGGCGCCTGCAATGTCCAACTCCGATTGTCCGACGCCGACCGTTTCCAAGAGAATGATATTTCTACCCGCAGCATCGAGCACATCTGCCGCTTCCATCGCTTTCTTGCTCAAACCGCCCAAACTTCCGCGCGACGCCATGCTGCGGATGAAAACTCCTTCGTCCAACTCGACGTCGGTCATCCGCACGCGATCACCCAGAAGTGCGCCGCCCGTGAACGGACTTGTCGGATCGACAGCGATGATGCCCACGCCAAGGTGTTGCTTGCGATACACCTGCGCAAGCTTGTTCGTCAGCGTACTCTTGCCGGCGCCGGGCGGACCGGTGATGCCGATACGATAAGCACGACCCGTTTTGGGAAAGATCGCACGCAGGAGGTCTTCCGCGCCGTCGAGTTCATTTTCGATGAGCGTAATCGCACGCGCTATGGCGACACGGTCGCCGCTCAGCAATTTCTCGATATCAACGGCCGGTTTACGCATCATAGCGCTCCACGCTGCGAAAGTACTCGAGCGTCCGGCGTAGCCCCTCGTCGATCGTCACCGTCGGTCGCCAGCCCAACGCCTGTTCGATCTTCTTAAAGGAAAGAACACTTCGGCGTTGTTCTCCCTTCTTTGCCGGACCGTGCTTCTCTTCGGCCGACGAACCCATGGCTGCTTTGAGATACGAGAACAATTGGTTGACGTCCGTCTCGATCCCCGTTCCGATATTGAACACTGCCGAGCCGGTACAGTCGAGTGCGAGCACATTGGCGCGCACCACATCACCTACAAACACATAATCACGCGTCTGCTTTCCGTCGCCATTGATGATCGGCTGTACGCCTCGAAGAAACCGGGTTGTGAAGATGGCGACGACGCCGGCTTCGCCTTCGGGATTCTGTCGGGGGCCATAGATGTTGGCATAGCGGAGACTCACCGAATCGATGCCGTACACTTCTTTGTAGTAGAAAAGATACTGTTCCGTCGTCAGCTTCGCAACGCCATATGGTGAAATAGGTCGCGTGGGATGAAGTTCGTCGGCGGGGAAATAGTCCTGCTCGCCGTAGATAGCGCCGCCGCTGGAGGCGAACACGACGCGCCGGACGCCCGTCTTCACACAACATTCGAACAGCGTGAGTGCGCCCAGAATATTGACGGATGCATCGTACACCGGGTCTTCCACCGAGCGGCGCACGTCCATTTGGGCTGCATGATGGTTAAGAAGATCGAAGCGTTCGTGTTCGAAGATGTGCTGCATGGCGCTCGCATCTCGAATGTCGGCTTGGTAGAATATCGCTTGTGGATTGAGGTTGCTCGTCCTGCCCGTCGAAAGATTGTCCACGATGGCAACACGATGGCCGAGCCTAAGATATTCATCGACAACGTGTGAACCAATGAAACCTGCACCCCCCGTAACGAGAATGTTCACGTGTTACACCTTTAGATATTGCCGGAAAAAAATTGCCACGCAGTGTACGCGTAGACGAGACCGAGCGCCGCCCAGCCTACACCGACGGCGACACGGTGCTTCTCATTCTGGAAAAAATCTTGTCGCCGTTCTGTGTCCATCAACAACGCTCCTCCGTTCCCCGCGAAGAGGGCGATCAACGGAACGAGCGGGAGTCGATATCGCGCCTCGACGTGCATCGCTACGTGCACAAGAGTAAAGAACGCAATCGCCGTCACCCATAACGCAGTCCCCTTTTTGGCGCATGCCACAACGCCGACAATGGTGAGCGCGTAGAGAATGATATCGCCCAAAACGCAAAGCGCCTGTTGCATTGTATCCGAATCGGAGTTTGCAATCGGATAGATCCAAAACATGTAGAGCTTCTTCGCCGCCAGAGCCGCGGCATCTCCCGGATGGTCCGCGATGAACGACACCGCCAGTTCTGCCATGAATGCGCTGCGCGAGGTCTCGCTCAACTCATCGAGACGCACGCCTTTCTGCTCGGCACTCCTCTCCAACCACTCTTCGAAACCGGGTCGTGTACTCCACGTCCCTGTTGCATACGGATTGTTGCCCAACAAGAGCGAGACGCCGCCCCATGATGAAACGGGAACGAACGCGTTGTGCACGTTGGCATTTCGTACAGTCCACGGCGCCAGCACAATGCACCACGCGGCGAGTGCCACTCCCACAGCAGGCACCATCTTTTTCCAAGCTTTCCGCTCCAGCCACAAAAGGAGAAGAAGCATCAGCGGGAAAAATCCGACAACGACTGCCCGCGTCAATGCCGCCAGCGCTGCGGCGACACCCATGCCCAACGCTTCCATGGGCGATATCACCTTGCGCATCTTTTCCCACAACACAAAAGAAAGAAGAACGAAAACGATGTAGAGCGTCTCCGTTTGCAAAACGCCGGAATACACCACAAGTCCCGGATAGAGCGCTACAATGCCTGCCGTGACGAGCGCTTGCGGTGCGTCGGCCGTTGCGGTTCGACTCAGATGGTATCCGAGGAGAACGATCATCGCGCCGAGTGTTGCATGCAGCAAGTGCGGCATGAGCAAACCACTGCCGAAGACCCGCATGAGCCACGAAAGCAACAGAGGGAAGAGCGGCGCTTTCGTCGAGTAGTCGCCGTTGGAATCTTGAAACCGCTCACCGGAAGCCAGTTTCGTGGCGAGTGAGATATACTCCTTCTCGTCTGCCGTGTAGCCTGCAGCATGAAGCGGAGCAATCCCTGCAAGCCGAAGGATGAACGCGGCAAGCATCAAAATGAACACAAGTCGATGCTCGATCGTCAGAACCATCAGTGCACGAATGCCTTTTTGCCGATGTCGCGCCGATAGTGCATGCCCGCGAAAGAAATTCTCCTCACCGCCTCGTACGCGTCGTGGATCGCCTCACCGAGTTGTGGGTGAATCGCCGTAACGCCTAGGACTCTTCCGCCGGCAGTCACCAACGTACCACCCGAGATTTTCGTGCCGGCATGAAAGACCAACACGTTGTCCATTGCTTCTACTTCTTCCAAACCGGTGATCTCCAATCCTGTGGGATACTCGTTGGGATAGCCTTGCGAGGCGAGCACAACACACACTGCCGATGGGGTGCTCGAGGCAGCACGCTGCCGTTTGTGAAGCTTCCCGATCTTGCCCGAGCATGCCGCCTCCAACAACTCGACGAAATCGGATGTGTACAGCGGCAGCACCGCTTGTGTTTCAGGGTCGCCGAACCGACAGTTGTACTCCACGACACTCGGTCCCGCAGAAGTGATCATCAATCCCACATACAGACATCCTTTGTACGGTCTCCCCTCCTGTTGCATACCCTTCAGCGTCGGTCGGATGATCGAGTCTTCCACGTCGCGGAGAATGTCGTTCGGGACGATGGGCGCGGGAGCGTAAGCACCCATACCGCCAGTATTTTTCCCGCGGTCGTTGTCGAACGCGCGTTTATGGTCTTGCGCCGGTGCAAGCGTGACAAACTCTTCCCCATCACAAACGGCAAAGACCGAAGCCTCTTCACCTTCGAGAAACTCCTCCACGACAATTCTATCGCACGCCGGACCAAATTGCCGTTGCATGTCGGTCAGCGCCTTCACAGCCTCGTCGCGTTCGTGGCAGATCACGACACCCTTCCCTGAGGCAAGTCCATCAGCCTTCAGCACGATGGGCATCGGTACGCTCTGCAGGTACGTCTGTGCCTCCGCCTCCTCGGCTCGAGTGAACGTTGTGTGACGAGCAGTCGGAATATTGTGGCGTAGCATAAATTCCTTCGCGAACGCTTTGCTCCACTCCAACTGTGAAGCTCGTTTTGTCGGTCCGAAAATCTTCAAGCCGATCGCTTCGAAATGATCGACGATGCCTTCGGCGAGCGGCTGTTCGGGACCGACAACCGTCAGGTCGATCTTCTCGCGCTTGGCAGTCTCCGCCAGTTCCGCGATCGCCGTTGCTTTGATGGGAAGGCAGCTCGCAAGCTCTGCGATGCCGGGATTGCCCGGTGCACAGTACACATTCCTGACGCGAGGACTCTGCCGGATCTTCCACACCAGAGCGTGTTCACGTCCCCCTGATCCTACCACCAACACGTTCATGACATTTGCCTCGTGAAGACAAAAGCGTGATTCTCGAAACCCGTGAAGTCGCTGAACCGCCCATGGTTCTTTCGATACAGAAGACGAAATCCGATCTTCTCCATCACGGCCAAGAGATCGTCATCGGTAATTCCCCATTGCCACACATTGTGCACGTCGCGATACGGCTTGCGATAACGAGGATGCATCTCGTACGGACGCTCGAAGAGATTCTTGTAGCCCGGGCTGTCGGCGTCCATCCGGACGTGCTCGAAGTCTTGTTCTCTCCCAAGATCGGGAAGGCGCACAGTTTTGGTCCCCGCGATGAATTGTTGATTGTAGATGAGAAAGCTGCTCGTCTGGTCCGCGTACAGGGGGAGGATTTCGTCCCAATCGGGATCCACCTGATGAAGCAACACGTCGAACAGGAAGACAGCGTCCACGTTGCCGATCCGCTCCACCGTCGAGCGCTTCCCGAAATCTTCTTCGATGAGCGAGAGATGCTTCATCGTGCGCTGGTTCTCTCGCACGATCGGCGTCATGTCGGTATCGACCAGAAATGCTCGCTCGATAGGGTACGTTCTGATAGTGTAGAAGGTGTACGCTCCATCGATCCCCCACACACCTTTCATTCCTTTTGCGATGCGTCGAGGCAAAGCGCGCATATCAGACAACCATCAACGCTTCGAAGACTTTCACCAACTCGGCGGTCAGCTTGATGCGGTCGTACTTTGCAACCACTTCGGGGTGGGGACCCTGCAACGTTCCCGCTTCGTAGCGGCGATAGAATTCTTCGAGCGCGCGTTTGATACCCACAACGTCACGCGGCTGCGTAACGATACCGCCTGCTTCGAGAATCGTTTGCTTCAGAAATCCTTCGGGCACACACCCGAGGATCGGTTTCCGTGCGCCGATGTATTCGTACACTTTGCCCGGCGACCCCACATCGTCGCCGACGATCATCCATAACACGTCGGAGGTAACAAGATTGTTCACACATAACCGATGGGGGAGATAGTCCACGATCGTCACCGCATCGGACAGCCCGAGTTTTTGGACGAGCTTCATATTCTCAGCGCGAAATTTTCCGATGAAGAGTGCCTCGATGCGTTGGCGCCATTCCGGCCGTTCTTGAAAAAGGGCATGGAGCGCATGGAGAAAGTACGTCGGTACGCGATCTTCCCAAAACACTCCCGCGTACGTTACACGCATCTTGCCCGAACGCGGCACGACGCCTTCGGCGCTGACCGCTTGAAAGTCCTCTGGATCGAATCCCTGCGGCAGAATCTGCACGTCGTGATAGCCGAGAAAGTCGTAGCGCCGGATGAGCAACTCTTTCACGCGTCGGTTGGTCGTGAGAATGTGACTACTCACCTTCAGCACGCGGCGTTCGAGCTGAACGTGCCGCCGCTTGTGCAGCGGCGTCGGATAGAACCTGTGCGGATACTCGACCCATGGATCGCGGTAGTCGAGCACAAGCGGTTTTCCGGTACGGCGACGAAGTGCGGCGCCGACGAGAAAATCGGTGAATGGCGGTGCAGTGGCGAAGATGAGGTCGAACGGAGCGCTACGATGCACCGCCAGTGCTGTGCGCAGTGCCTTGTGTTTCCAGCCGATTTTGTTGTCGGGAATGAAGAACGTGTCGCTCACACGACTCAGAAGTTTGCGCAGAGGTTCGTAGGGCAAGCCGACGTTTGTATTTCGTGCAAAGACTTTTCCCGGACCGATAGCATCGGTGCGGATGATCTCCACGTCGCGTCCCCTCAACTCATCGAGCAGCGATTCATCATGAGCGAAGTAGCCACGCGGCTCGACCGTGAGCACCGTCGGCTTCCAGCCGAAGTGCGGAAGGTACTTCACGAATTTCAACGTTCGTTGTACACCACTGAGACCCATGGGAGGAAAGTAGTACGCGATCACCAACACGCGCCGTTGCCCCAGGACGGCGGCTGAAGGCGAGGATGGTGTTGTGACGACTTCGATCATACGACGACGTGTTTAGATGACGAGAAAATCCTTGGGCGCCGTGCTCAACACTTCGCAATCCGTTTCGCGTAGCACAACATCGTCCTCGATGCGCACTCCGCCGAATGTCGGAATGTAGATGCCCGGTTCGATCGTGATGACGCTGCCCGCGACGAGACGTTCCTTGCTGTGCTGCGAGACGCGCGGGCGCTCATGCACATGCAATCCCAGTCCGTGACCAAGCGAATGCTGAAAGAACTTGCCGAAGCCTGCGCGTGCAACACGCCGGCGCGCCACGGCATCCAAGTCGCGCGCCCACATGCCGCCACGCGCCGACGCGATGGCTTCCTCCTGCGCCGTTCGGACTGCGTCGTAGAGCTGGCGGGCTTGCCTGCTCGGTTTTACGCGTGATGTCGGAATGGTAGCCGTTGACGACGCATCCAAAGTCGAGCGTCACCAGTTCGCCGCTCCTGATACGCTTCTGGCTTGCACGTGCATGAGGGAACGCGCTGCGTTCGCCGCTCGCCACAATGGTCTCGAAGGCATCTCCCTCCGCACCGAACATTCTGTGCAGATACGAAATCTCCGCGGCGATCTCCAGTTCGCGCACACCCGGCCGCATAACTTTCACCACCTCACCGAACACACGATCAGAAATCTTTACCGCCGCGCGAATTTGTGCAATCTCTTCCGCATCCTTCACGATTATCGCCTCCTCCACGATATCGTGCGTCGAGGCGAACGAGACGTGCGGAAAGAGCTTGCGCATCGAGCGGTATTGGGCATAGGTCACTTGAGCCGCTGCGAATCCCACCTTCGACACCGTATCGAAGAGTCCGCGCCGGGCTGCCTCTTCCAACAATCCTCGTTGCGACACGATGATGCGTTTGCAGGTTTTCACTTCTTCGCGCACGTGGAGCGCATAGCGCACGTCGGTGAGAAGGATCGAGGATGTTGGTGTGAGAATGAGTAACCCGTTCGTGCCCGTGAACCCGGTGAGATAACGGATGTGCAGCAGCGATGAAACCAGCAACGCGTCGAATCCCCGTTTCTGCACTTCCTGCTGTACACGCGCAATTCGGTGTCGGGTCATGCCGGGCGATCGCTCAGTGGTGATAGTTCGGCGCTTCTTTCGTAATGAAGACGTCATGGGGATGACTTTCGCGCAAGCCGGCATCGGTCATGCGTACGAACTGCGCCTTGCGTTTCATTTCCTCAATTGTGGCGCAACCGCAGTACCCCATCGCAGCACGCAATCCTCCGATCATCTGATACACCGTGTCGCCCAACGGACCTTTGTAGGGAATGCGCCCTTCAATTCCTTCCGGAACCAACTTCTGCAAATCATCTTCTGCATCTTGGAAGTATCGGTCCTTGCTTCCTTGCTTCATCGCCTCGATCGATCCCATGCCACGATAGATCTTGTAGCTGCGACCTTCGTACAACACCTTTTCGCCCGGCGATTCGTCAACGCCCGCGAACAAACCGCCGATCATCACGTTATCGGCGCCGGCAGCAATGGCTTTGGCAATATCGCCCGTTTGTTTGATGCCTCCATCTGCAATGATCGGAACGCCGCTTCGTGCTGCTGCTTTACTGCACTCCATAATGGCCGTTACCTGCGGCACGCCGACACCGGCAACCACCCGCGTCGTGCAGATCGAACCCGGGCCAATGCCAACCTTCACCGCATCAACGCCCGCACGAATCATCTCCTTCGTCGCTTCGGCAGTCCCGACGTTGCCCCCAATCAGTTCGAGGTCGGGGAACCGCTTGCGGATGCGACGCACCATCTCCAACACCCCCTGCGAATGGCCGTGTGCAGTATCGACAACAACAACATCGACATCGGCTTTCACGAGTTCTTCGACACGGTCGAGTGTATCGGCAGTAACACCCACGGCTGCACCAACGCGTAACCTACCGTGCTGATCTTTGCACGCATGGGGATGTTTCTTTTTCTTGAGGATGTCCTTGAACGTGATCAGCCCTTTCAACACACCGCCTTTGTCCACGACGGGCAACTTTTCGACTTTGTGTTTTTGGAGAATGCGTTCGGCTTGCGACAGCGTCGTACCCAGAGGTGCGGTGATGAGATTCTCTTTTGTCATGATCTCTTCGACGAGTGCATCCTCGTCGGGTTCGAAGCGGAGATCGCGGTTGGTAATGATGCCGATGAGGCGGTTGGTCTTATCCACCACCGGAATACCGGAGACGGCATACGTGCGCATCAGCATCAGCACGTCCCGTACTTTTTGATTCGGGCGGACGGTGATCGGTTCGAGAATCATGCCGCTCTCGGACCGCTTCACGCGCAGCACCTCCTCCACCTGCCGTTTGATAGACATGTTCTTGTGCAGGATGCCGATGCCCCCTTCCCGTGCCATCGCGATCGCCATCTCGCTTTCTGTGACCGTATCCATCGCTGCGCTGACGAGCGGAACGTTCAGCGCGATGGTGCGGGTCAGTTTCGTACGAACATCGACCTCGCGGGGTAGCACCAAAGACTTCGCGGGCACCAACAGAACGTCGTCGTACGTGAGGGCTTCGAAGAGGAATTTGGATTTCACAATCGGGTCGCTTCTCGAAGGTGGTCAGACAAATGCCGGAATGCCAGTGATATCCTCACCGATGATCAACGTGTGCATCTCGTGCGTTCCCTCGTAGGTCAACACCGATTCAAGGTTCGCAGCATGGCGCATCACCGGATACTCATCCAAGATGCCGTTGGCACCAAGAATTGTTCGTGCCTCGCGTGCAATCTGCAGAGCGTGATAAACATTGTTCCGTTTTGCAAACGAAATCTGTTGGAAGCGCGCCTTTCCCTGATCCTTCAGTCGGCCTAAGTGAATGCAGAGGAGTTGCGCTTTGGTAATCTCTGTCAACATGTTCACCAACTTTTCTTGCGTGAGTTGGAACGAGGCAATGGGCTTGTCGAACTGAATGCGGGACTGTGCGTAGTTCAACGCCGTGTCGTAGCACGCCATCGCCGCCCCTACCGCTCCCCAAGCGATGCCGTAGCGTGCTTGACTCAAACAACTCAGCGGCAGCTTCAGCCCCTCGCCTCCCGGTAAGCGATTCTTCTTGGGGATGTGCACATCCTGAAAGATCAACTCCGAGGTGACCGACGCTCGCAACGAATGCTTGCCCTTCATCTCCGGCGCGCTGAATCCCTTCGTTCCTTTCTCCACCAAAAATCCGTTGACCACGCCGTTGAGTTTTGCCCACACCACCGCAACATCTGCAATCGTACCGTTGGTGATCCACATCTTGGCGCCGTTGAGGATGTAGCCATCGCTTGTTTCTGTAGCGCGCGTAATCATCCCCGCGGGGTTGGAGCCGTAATCAGGTTCCGTCAAGCCGAAACATCCGATCGCTTCGCCTTTGGCCAAACGCGGCAACCAGTAATCTTTTTGCTCGTTCGACCCATACGCATAGATGGGATACATCACGAGCGAGCTTTGCACCGAAGCGAAACTCCGAACACCGCTGTCGCCCCGTTCAAGTTCTTGCATGACTAATCCGTACGCGACGTTGTTCATCTCCGCGCAGCCGTACTTCGCTGGCAACGTCGCGCCGAACAAGCCAAGGTTAGCCATCTTCGGAACAAGCTCCATCGGGAAAGTGCCTTCACGAGCATGCTTCTCGATGATCGGGACGACATTGTCTTCGACAAACTCGCGGACCGTGTTGCGGACGAGGAGTTCATCCTCCGTCAGCAAGCTGTCCACGTTCATGTAATCGATACCTTGGAACTTTACAGGCATGGAGTCCTCAGAGACGGGGTGAGATGGAAAAAATGCCCTGTCGAGAAAAAACAACACAGGGCACACGTTGTTGATTTTGTGTTAGAAGGAAAGGATTTTCTCCTCGAAAATCAATTAACATGCTACGTCGTCATCGTCCTGCTCTCGAAGGAGAAAGCCGACAAAGTTGGTCAGGCTCTGTCGGCTTTCGGAAGAAGGTATACAATACGACGGCGTCAACGCACGTGATCTTCGACCTTCAGCCCGTAGTGTTTGATTTTGAGATAGAGCGTTTTCTTGGAGATGCCTAAAGCCTTCGCGGATTTGCCGCGGTTGAAATGGTACTTGCGAAGGACGCGTTCGATGTGCATCCGTTCGAGTTGTTCCAGCGAGAGGTCGTCTGTCGTCGTGATGGATGAGACACCACTTCCCTCTCCTGCTCCAACGCCTGCTTCACCACGGTGAAGGGAGAGATCGGACGGCTCGATGATGTCGCCGGAGGAAAGAATGATGGCACCTTCGAGGATGTGCTCCAACTCGCGCACGTTACCCGGATAGTCGTGTGCGAGCAAAAGATCGAGCGCTGCGGGAGAGAGTTTCTTCGGCGTCTTCCCTTTGCTCTTGCGCTGCAAGATGTGCTCGGCGAGCAGAGGGATATCCTCCTTGCGTTCACGCAGCGGCGGCACACGAAGCGTAACGACATTGAGACGATACAGCAGGTCTTCGCGAAACCGTCCTGCAACGACCTCTTCGTGCAGGTCCTTGTTCGAAGCGCTGACCACCCGCACATCCACACGCAACAGGTTCGTTCCGCCTACCCTGCGAAACTCGCCGCTTTCTAAGAAGCGGAGCAATTTCGGCTGTATGGCGGGATTGATGTCGCCGACTTCGTCGAGAAAAAGTGTTCCGCCGTTTGCTACTTCGACCAAGCCTTGCTTCGTCGAATAGGCATGCGTGAACGCGCCCTTCTCGTGCCCGAACAGTTCCGTCTCCAACAACGCGTCGGAAATGGAAGCGCAATTCACGGCAACGAAGGGGCGGTTGCTGCTTGCGGTGAATAAGATGGGCGATCAACTCCTTTCCCGTTCCGCTCGCGCCTTGAATCAAGACGAACGAATCGCTTTGTGCAAATCGCTCGGCACTTTCGATCATCCTCAGGAAGGCAGGGCTTTGCCCGACAAGTTCCTGACTCGCACCCTTGCGCGTCAGTTCGTTCTTCATCAACTTGTTGTCGATGAACAACTCTTTCCGCTCGATGGCACGATGAATGGTGTTGAACAGCTCGTCGATATCGTACGGCTTCGCCAAGAAATCGTATGCCCCCATCTTGATCGTTTGGATGGCAACTTTGATATCGGCGTAGTTGGTGAGGATAATGACTTGCGTGGTGGGAGAGTATTCGTGGACGAACTGGAGAACCTCCATGCCGCTTACGCGCGGCATGCGGATATCGAGGAGGATGACATCGTACACCTTGCGTTGAATGCTGTTGATCGCTTGACTGCCGTCGGCCGCGGTATCAACCGCGAACTCGCCCGACTCGCTAAGCTCCGTTTCCAAGATCGTGCGGAGGTACTCTTCGTCGTCAACGATGAGCAGATTGTATTTCTTTGCCATACGAACGCTTCACGGAACTACTCATGCATCACCCGATCGATCGTTGTAAGAAGATCAACTAAATCATACGGCTTGCTCACGAAGTCCTCTGCGCCGAGCTTCTTGGATTCAATAGCGTTCTTGAGGTCGGCAAAGCCGGTGAGCATGATCACCTTGGTCCCGGGGTATTTTTCCTTGATCACTTTCAGAACCTCGAAGCCGTTCATGTTCGGCATCTTGATGTCGAGCAGGACAAGATGGTAGCGGTTCTTCTGCAACAGGCCGACAGCTTCCACACCGTCTGCTGCGGTCCCAACATCGTACCCTTCGCTGCTGAGTTCGGCACTGAGGACTGTCCGCAGTGCGTCTTCATCATCAACAACGAGGATTTTTGCTTTGTGAGACATGCGTGAGAACCCCTGACGATGAGACAGATACTTGCCGTGCTCTCTCCCCTTTTTCCCCTCCGTCACCCAACAGATGGGGAAGCGAACACGGATGATGATAGTCAAACAAACATAGAAAATCAATGATACGCTCCGCACAGAGAAAGCGGTCTGAACAGAACGATAGCCCGACACCTGCTCGCCCTTGCTACGTCATTCCTCTTACTCCCCACGAGACACGCCATCAGCCGCGTGCAGTGCCGGAACCGACAGTGCGACGAGCCGATTGCAACTCACGCCAAGTTGTGCTATACTTATGACCGACACGCGCAATCAGTCCCACTCGTACGCACATGGAAACCTCCGACACCGTCAACATCCTTTTTGTTGACAACGACACGAAATACATGGCAGTTGCCCAATACCAACTGTCGCGATTTCAAGGGAAGCGATTCAACGTCGTCTGGAAACAAGACGGCACCTCAGCCATCGAAGAGCTGAAGCGGAATCCTTCGTTGCATCTGGTGATCATCGAGTATTACTTGCCCGACGTGAACGGGATCGAGTTCACCAAAACCATCCGCGAACACAACATCGATCTTCCGATCATCCTTCTGACCTCCAACAAGGATTTGAAGCTCGCCATCGAGGCAATGAAGTTCGGCGCGGAAGACTACATCATCAAGGAAGACGCTGCCGAATCGGTTCTGCCACAAACGATCGTCAACACGCTGGAGCGCGTCTATCTCAAACGTAAGAAGGCATTACAGCAGAAAGCGGAACTCATCGCCAAGAAGCGTACGGATGCAATCAAAGAGATTGTCGTTACTGTCTGTCACGAGTTCAATAACCCACTCGCTGCCATCAAGATTTCGACGGACATCTTAATGCGCCAACAGCTTCCGCCTCACGAACGAACGATGGTCGAAGCACTCGATAACTACATCGCTCTCGTGGAAAAAGAAATCACCAAACTGCGCGACATCAACTTCGGGTAGAACAAATCTCGCAACGTTGTTACTTGCATCTCTTGGGGTCAATCTCTATATTTAGCCAGAAAAAATTGCCGTTCAGAGATTGGATTGATAGTGAGAATCGCCTCCCATGCCCCATACAAAGGCACACGCTCCAAAGAGGTTGCTTGCAATAAACCCTGAGTGCAAAGTGTCCCGCCCAAGAAGCGGGACACTTTTTTTGTCCTAAGGAGTGTGATCAATGACCGTTCAGGATGTGCTCCGCTTGCTCACGACCTGGGCGCCGAACGACATCGCAGGGGAGAAGGACAATGTTGGGCTACAAGTCGGCGACGGCGCAAAGCGGGTTTCACGTGTTTGTGTGAGTTTGGACGTAACGCAGGCGGTCGTTCGTGAAGCAGCGATGAAGCGGGCAGATGTGATTGTGAGTCATCATCCGTTGCTGTTTCGGCCGCCCAAGTCCATCACCCCGACGGACGAGATCGGAGCCTGTGTGCAGGCGCTGATCGAGCATGACATCAGCGTGATTGCGGCACACACGAACCTCGACTTCACGCGTGGCGGAACGAGCTTCGCCTTGGCTGATGTTCTGAACTTGAGAAACGTGGAGTTTCTTCACAGGCCGTACCGAGTGCGGAAAAAGATCGTAACATTTGTACCGGAATCGCACCTGGCGCAGGTTCGTGAAGCAATGGCTGCTGCAGGAGCGGGCATCATCGGCAACTACGATCACTGCTCCTTCGGCGTGCAGGGCATGGGGTCGTTCAGGGGCAACGAGCAGGCTCGGCCGACCGTCGGGAAGAAACAACGATTGGAATTTGTCAACGAAGTGCGGTTGGAGATGATCGCCGAGCAGTGGAATGTTCACCGCATCATTCAGGCGATGAGGGCTGCTCATCCGTACGAGGAAGTTGCCTACGACGTGTACCCATTGGACAACGTGCACGCCGACTACGGCATGGGAATCATTGGAGAGTTTGCACGACCACTTCCGCAGGGTCGGTTTCTCCGAATGGTGAAGATGCGTCTGGGAACAGGAGCGTTGCGCTATTGCATCGGTGCATCGGCAACCATCCGGCGCGTTGCGGCATGCGGCGGGAGCGGAGCAGAACTGACCGACGCCGCCATTGCAGCGCGGGCGGATGCGTTCATCACCGCCGATGTGAAGTATCACGATTTTCATCATGCAGCAGGGAAAATCGTGCTTGTCGATGCGGGGCATTTCGAAACCGAACATCCGGTCGTGCGCTCGATCGTTCGCTATTTGGAAACGGAATGCAATAAACACACTGCGAGGGTTTCGGTGTTTGCGGCTCGCACACCGTCGAACCCCGTTCATTATCTGTAAATTATCGGGAGATGGAATTGGAGAACAAGCTTCGCACGCTGTACACCCTGCAGCTCATTGACAATAATCTGGACGAGATCGAAGACCTGAAGGGCGATCTGCCCCAGCTCGTACGCGATCTGGAGGCAACGATCGCCGGCTTGCGCCAAAAACTCGCGGACCTCGAAAGCACGATGCGCATGGCGTTTGCACAACGCGACAATGCCGACTCGGAGATCATCGGTCTCAAAGAGAAGATCGAAAAATACAAAGCACAGCAATATCAGGTGCGGACGAACAAAGAGTACGACGCGCTCACCAAAGAGATGGATCATGCGGCAGAGGCCATTCTCAAACTCGAAAAAGAGATGGCAGAACTGGAAAACAAGGGCACCATTGCCCGCACGGATATCGAGGCGACCAAAAAGGAGTTAGCAGAAGCCGAACAGCTTCTCGAAGAAAAGCAAGCGGAGCTTGCCGAAGTCTCGAAAACGACCGAGACAGAGGAGCTGAAGTTCCGCCACGAGCGCGAGAAGATTGTCATTCGTCTTAGCAAGCAAGACCTTGCAATGTACGAACGCATTCGCAAAGCAAAAAAGGGACGAGCGATCGTTCCGCTGAAGCGCAACGCATGCGGCGGTTGCTTTACAGCAATACCCCCACAGAAGATTTTGGAGCTCAAGCAGAACAAAAAGCTTTACACCTGCGAGCGTTGCGGCCGGATCCTCGTGTCGGAAGAAATTGCCAGCACGACAACCGTTGCTGCGTGAACGATGAGTTTGTTACATTCACTAATCAACTAACATACACTGCAGGTCGGGCAGCCGCGTCGCGTTTCGCACGAAACGAGATGAGGAAAGTCCGAACTCCGCAGAGCAAGGTGCCCGGCGAACAGCCGGGGGGTTATCGACGTAAGTCGGTAATCACGGAAAGTGTCACAGAAAAGATACCGTCCGCCTCCGGCGGATAAGGGTGAAAAGGCGAGGTAAGAGCTCACCGCATTACCAGTAATGGTGATGGTCCCGCAAGGGATCCCGACGCATGTTGGGACACGACAAACCCCACCTGGAGCAAGATCGCGTATGAGAGGATGAAGCTGCTCGCTTCGTCGTGCCGTCCGTCGGAGTGCCACTCTGACCGATGACATGCACCTCTCGGGTAGATCGCTTGAGTCCGTCGGTAACGGCGGACCCAGAGGAATGGCTGCCTCTTCGCCATTGGCATCTGCCATGCGCGGAAAGACAGAATTCGGCTTACAGACCTGCAGTGTGCTTCTTGTGATGGAGCGTCCAACACCATGACCAACCGTGAGAACCGATGGACACTTGCACCACCGCCCGACTACACATCTGTCGCCCGTCTCGCTAAAGAGATCAATGTACCGGAACCGATCGCTCGCGTTTTGGTTCTGCGCGGGATAGACGACTACGAAAAAGCCAAAGCCTACTTCCGCCCTACGCTCGATTTGTTGCACGACCCGATGGCGATGGATGGAATGGAACGTGCGTCGAATCGAGTCATCGAGGCGCTCACCAACAATCAACGTATTCTCGTTTTCGGCGATTACGACGTGGACGGCACCAATGGCGCGTCGATGTTGTACTTGTATCTCAAGGAACTCGGCGCCGACGTCAGCTACTATATTCCTGATCGCATCAAGGAAGGATACGGCATCTCTCGCAACGGCATCGATCTCGCTCTCGCGCGCGGCGTCTCACTCTTCCTTACTGTTGATTGCGGCATCACCGCGATCGAACAGGTGGCGTACGCGAACAGTCGCGGATTGGATGTCATCATCTGCGACCACCACGAAGCCGGCGACACCATCCCCAATGCCTACGCCGTACTCGATCCCATCAAGCCCGGCGATACCTATCCGTTCAAGCATCTTTCGGGGTGTGGTGTCGGGTTCAAGCTTCTTCAAGCGATCGCTCACAAATTAGGACGTGAGCCGTCGCTGATGGCGTATCTCGACTTCGTGACGCTTGCCAGCACAGCGGATATCGTTCCACTCACGGGCGAGAATCGCGTGTTGGTGAAGCTCGGATTGCAGCGCATTAATTCCAACCCGCGACCCGGCATCAAAGCCTTAATCGAGACCGCCGGATTCACCGTCGGGCAGATTCATACAGGACAGATCGTTTTCGGCTTGGCGCCGCGCATCAACGCCGTGGGCCGTTTAGGCGATGCGATGCGTGCCGTGCAATTGTTGACGTGTGAGGACCCTGCCGAAGCACAGCGCCTTGCACGCGTGCTCGAGGAGGAAAACCAGCACCGCCGGAAGATCGATGGCGACACGTTCGAGGAAGCCCAGATGCTCGTCGAAAGCGAGTGCGATGATGTGGAAGCAGAAGCCGCTCTCGTGTTGCATCAGGATCATTGGCATCCGGGGGTGATCGGTATTGTGGCATCGCGTATGGTCGAGAAGTACTACAAGCCCGCCATCATGATGGCAACTGTGGATGGGGTCGCCAAAGGTTCGGCGCGTAGTATTTCGGGATTCAATATCTACGATGCGCTTAAGCGCTGCGAGGAGACCATTCTCCAATTCGGCGGTCATAAGTACGCCGCCGGTGTAACGGTTGAACTCGCGAAGCTCGAAGAGTTCAAAGAGGCGTTCAAGAACGCCGTGAAGGAAATGATGAACGACGAGCTGAAGACTCCGGAGATCAAGATCGATACGGAGATTACCATTCCGGAAATCACTCCACGCTTGGTTCGCCTCTTGAACGAGTTCGCACCCTTTGGACCCGGTAATATGAGACCAGTGTTTCTCGCACGCAATATCGAGTTGGCGGGTGCACCGCGCATCGTCGGCAAGAACCATCTTCGCTTCAAAGTTAAACACAACACGCAGGTGATCGATGCGATCGGGTTCAACCTCGGGCATCTCATCGAACGATTGACGCCGGGGCGGACGGATATTCAATGCGTGTTTTCTATCGAGGAACATGACTTCGCTCCCGGCAACAGTGGCAACGGCAGACGCGAAACGGTTCCTCAAGTCAACATCAAAGATTTGCGCTAGCACAGGCGAGCGCAATCCATAAGGAAGCACATGATGATGCATCACGACAAGGAGAACGACAATGTCCGGTCATTCTAAATGGGCTACCATCAAGCGCAAGAAAGCAGCGACCGATGCAGCCCGGGCACGCATGTTCACGCGGCTGATCAAGGAAATTACGATCGCAGCCCGCGACGACGGCGGCAATCCTGAGGGCAACCCTCGCCTGCGGCTTGCCATCCAGAATGCGAAAGCCGCCAACATGCCCGCAGAAAATATCAAGCGTGCGATTCTGCGCGGCACGGGCGAGCTTCCCGGAACGACCTACCAAGAGGTGACGTACGAAGGTTACGGGCCAGGCGGCGTTGCCGTCCTCGTCGAATGCGTAACCGACAATAACACACGCACGGTTTCGGAACTTCGCCACCTCTTCTCGCGCAACAATGGCAATCTCGGTTCTGCCGGCAGCGTTGCGTGGATGTTTCAGAAAAAGGGACAAATCATCGTCCCGAAGACGGGTCAAGCCAAGCAGTTCAGCGAGGACGACCTCCTCGCCATCATCCTCGACGCAGGCGCCGACGATATGCAAAGTGACGACGCGGCATACAATATCACCACATCACCTCATGCCTTCGAGGCAGTAAAGAAAGCGCTCGAAGACAACGGCATCCACATCGAGAATGCCACCATCCAGATGGTGCCGCAAAATACCGTTCGCGTGACCGGCAAGGAAGCCGAGCAGACACTCAAGTTGCTCGAAGCACTCGAGGAGCACGACGACGTGCAGAACGTCTATTCCAATTTTGATATCGATGACAAAGAAATGGCAGCACTCCACGGCTGAGCGAGAAGCAACGCGCGAGTCGCCATCATACGGCACTCATCGGCGTACGGCAAGGGCGGAGGTGATCGTGTTAGGGGTGGACCCGGGTACCCTCATTACCGGCTACGGTGTGGTCGCACGGCGGCACAACGCGGTGCATCTGGTCGCGTGCGGCAGCATTACGAGCAACGGAAACACGACGTTGCCCCTACGCTTGGAGCGTATCTACCGCGAACTTCAAGAGATCATCATCCGATATCACCCGGACGAATTCGCAATCGAGTCGGCGTTCTACGGAAAGAATCCACAGTCCGCGTTGAAGTTGGGTCATGCACGCGGCGTATCTATTCTCGCTGCGGTGCAGCAACAGATTCCCACAACGGAATATTCGCCGCGCGAAGTCAAGCGTGCCCTCGTCGGCAACGGGTCAGCATCCAAAGAGCAAGTGCAATACATGGTGCGATCGCTGCTGCGTATCGGCTCCTCGAAAATGTTGCACGACACGTCGGATGCGCTGGCCGTGGCAATCTGCCACGCTCAGCGCATGACCACACCGACGCACAAGCACAAGGACTGGAAGTCGTTCATCAATGCACATCCCGAACGGGTTCGCGTATGATCGCATCATTGCGCGGAACACTCCTGAGCAAATCCCCGACGGAGCTGTTGGTCGATGTCAACGGCGTCGGCTATAGTGTGAACATCCCTCTTTCCACGTACGAGAAGATCGGTGAAGTGCACTCCCCCCTCACCCTACTGACGTACCTTCATGTGCGAGAGGACGCGATGCAGTTGTACGGCTTCGCGACCGAAGAAGAACGGCACGTGTTTCGTCTGCTGATTACCGTGACGGGCATCGGACCGAGGTTGGCGCAGGGCATCCTCTCCGGGATTTCTGCCGCTGATCTGACGACGTGCATTAGCGACGGCAATGCAATTGCACTGACGCGCATTCCGGGCATCGGGAAGAAGATTGCCGAACGCATCATCGTCGAACTGCGGGAAAAGATCGCGAAAGTCGACGTCGGCATGACACTTCCTCCGCCATCCTCGCCTGCTCAAGCCAACGTCCGCAGCGAGGCTTTGCTGGCTCTGACGTCGCTCGGCTTCCATCGTAGCATCGCCGAGAAAGCTCTCCGCGCAGCAATTCAAGCAACGAACGGACAGGACGTTACGGTCGAGCAACTCATCAAGGCAGCCCTGAAGCATGCCGCCGGTATGTGAACCACCACGCGGCAGCGTTGTATTTGAGAGCGCCGTCTGTTACATTTGGAGCGATGACAAAATCCACGTCCACATCACCGCAACGCATTGAACTCAGCGGCAATCGAATCGCTGCCGAGGCTGAACTCGATCAAACACTGCGCCCGCTGACGTTCGATGAATTCTTCGGTCAAGAGAAAATCACCGACAACCTGAAGATCTTCATCGCCGCGGCAAAAAAGCGCGGCGAAGCACTCGACCACGTGCTACTGACAGGTCCGCCCGGTCTGGGCAAAACCACGCTCGCACATATCATCGCCAACCAGATGGGCAGTACACTGCGCATCACATCGGGTCCTGTGCTGGACAAGCCCGGCGATCTTGCAGGCATTCTCACCAATCTTGAAGAAGGCGACGTGCTGTTCATCGACGAGATCCATCGTCTCAATCCGGTCGTGGAAGAATATCTGTACTCGGCGATGGAAGACTTTCGCCTCGATATCATGATCGATTCGGGACCGAGCGCTCGCAGCATTCAACTCTCTTTGCCGCGCTACACGCTGATAGGGGCAACGACCCGTGCGGGACTTCTCACTGCGCCGCTACGGGCGCGCTTCGGCATCACGAACCGATTGGACTACTACGACCACGCAACGTTGCACAAGATTCTTCTGCGGTCGGCAAAGATTCTCGATGTCGCGATCGATGATGAAGGGGCACGTGAGATTGCACGGCGCTCGCGCGGTACACCGCGCATTGCCAATCGGTTGCTCCGACGATGCAGAGATTTCGCCCAAGCAGAGCCGAAGCTGGCAAAGGCAAAAGGTGCCATCTCTCGAGAGGTGGCTACGTACTCGCTCAAAGCACTGGAGGTCGATGAGCATGGCTTGGACGAAATGGATAAACGCATTCTGCTCTGCCTCATCGAAAAGTACAACGGCGGTCCTGTGGGCATTAACACGCTTGCGGTGGCGGTGGGCGAAGAACCCGGCACGATCGAAGAAGTGTACGAACCGTACCTCATTCAGGAAGGATTCCTCAAACGAACACCGCGAGGCCGTGAAGCAACGAAGCTGGCGTACGATCATTTCGGCAAGACGTTCCCGTCCTCTCCTCACCAACCCACATTGTTCTCATGATGACGGTGCGTTCACGCTCTCCGATCTCTCGAAAGGAACTCGATCATGGCGCTTGACAAAGACTTGGCATCGATCCAAGAAGTACGCGACCTCCTCCAGCAGGCAAAAGCCGCGCAACTCGAATTTCGAAACTATGCTCAACATCAGGTCGATGCAATCGTCAAAGCGATGGCTGATGCGGGCTACGCGGAAGCCGCACGACTGGGCCGGATGGCGTATGAAGAGACTGGCTTTGGTAAGGCGGAAGACAAACAGAAGAAGAATGAGTTTGCCACGCGGCGCGTCTGGGAATCTATCAAAGACTTGAAGACAGTCGGCGTTGTCGAGATCGACGAACAAAAGAAAGTGTACACGATCGCCGAACCGATGGGTGTTGTTGCAGCACTGATCCCGTCAACCAATCCGACATCAACGGCAATGTTCAAGGCAATCATCGCCGTCAAAGCACGGAATGCCATTGTCGCAAGTCCGCATCCGCGCGCGGTGACCTGTACCGCGGAAGCGCTGCATGTGTTGCGCGATGCCGCAGAGCGAGCCGGCGCGCCCAAGCACCTCATTGCCTGCTTGCATGCCCCGACGATCGAAGGCACGAACGAGTTGATGCGTCACAAGCTGACGTCGGTGATCTTGGCAACCGGCAGCAATCAGATGGTGCGAGCGGCGTACAGTTCGGGCAAGCCTGCCTACGGAGTGGGGGCAGGCAACGTTCCGGCATTCATCGAGCGGACGGCACATATCCGTAAGGCTGTCGCCGACATCGTTTCAGGAAAGCAGTTCGACTACGGCGTGCTTTGCTCGACGGAAGCATCGGTAGTGTGTGATGCGCCGATCAAGAATCAGGTGGCGGAAGAATTCAAGCGACGCGGCGCGTACTTCGTTGCCGGCGAAGAGAAAGATCGGCTGAGCCGGCTGATGTTCAGCGAGCGCGGGGCAATCAATCCCGATGTTGTCGGCAAGCCCCCTGTGTGGATTGCGCAGAAAGCCGGGTTCACCGTACCACCTCACACCACGGTGCTGATTGCGGAGTTGCAAGGAGTCGGACGCGAGTACCCACTTTCCCGCGAGAAGCTTTCACCCGTACTCTCCTTCTACACTGAGGACGGCTGGCGCGAAGCCTGCCATCGGTGCATCGAACTGCTGGAGTTCGGCGGCATCGGACACACGATGGTGATTCATTCGAAGGACAGTGATATCATTATGAAGTTCGCACTGGAGAAGCCGGCGTTCCGCATTCTCGTCAACACGCAAGCTGCTCTCGGCGCAGTCGGTTATACGAACGGTCTCGACCCTTCCATGACGCTCGGTCCAGGAACGTGGGGAGGTTCGATTATTTCGGATAACGTCACCGCGCGTCATCTTCTCAATTACAAGAGGCTGGCGTTCGAAACGCAGCCTCTCAATCCGGAAGAGCCGATATCTCCATCGTCGATTCCATCCGCATCGTATCCTTCAGCTTCCGCTCCATCATGGCTCGACGAAATTGACCGCCGGATTGTCTTGAAGGCGGGCAACCCTGTGGTCTCCGGTTGGAAGAAAGCGGAACACCCGCACTCAGCGACCGCTGCCCGACCCGTAGCCTATGGGAGCGGAATTTCAGCAGAAGAAATCGATAAGATCATCGAGTCGTTCTCAAAAGAATTGAAGTAGCCGAACAGCAACGCCGCGCGCCGAATTCTTTTAAAAATATCACTTGACTGATTAGAGACAAATCAATAGATTGGCTTAGTACTTCGGACGGCTGGCGCCGTTCGATCCCGCGTCAGAACCCTTTCTTCTCTGACGGGGCACAGAAAGAGTTCACCGATAGATACCGACCATGTTCCCATACGTGTTCTGTTGGAGTGTCTCGCTTCTCACCAACAACATCATCCATCATCAATTGAAAGGATCAATCGATGAAACATCCTACCCTCTTGTGCGCATCCATCATGACGATTGCGCTCGGTACGGTATCGTTCGCGCAGTACCGCGACATCGGCTTCGGTGGAGGCATCGGGTTCGGAGGAATTATCGGCCAGACCGATGACCTCGTCAACCGCGAGAGTCGCTTCCTTGCACGCGCCTATCTGCGCTACGGCATCGTCAACGGCGTGCAAGCTGAAGTCGGTGCTGGCTTGGGTAAGCTCGCCGGACAGAACCGAAAGGGAAACCGTCAAGGAACACAGGACAACAGCACGGCACTGAGCGAGTTGGTACCCGTCGATTTTCGGCTGTTGTTCAGTCCATTTTCATTCAGCGGCTGGAACCCCTACCTGTATGGCGGGATTGGCGCTGTGCACTACAAGATGGAAGAGATCCCGACGAATTCCGATCCGAACGTGAAGAAGTCGGGATGGTCCGGCTACGCACCGTGTGGTATCGGGGTGCAGATCCGGATGGACGACCACACTTCGTTCGAGGTGAGCGGTGGCTATAACTTCGCGTTCACCGACAATATCAACACGATTACGGGTGCCTCGCAGATCAACGCGAAAAAGAATGACGCCTTCTGGAATTTTCTCGTCGGATTGAGTGTAGCAGGCGAAAGCGGAAGCGCCGACCCCGACCACGACGGTCTCACCAACCGCCAAGAAGAAGAGTTGGGAACGAACAAGAAAATTGCAGACACGGATGGCGATGGCTTGAACGACGGCGATGAAGTGACCAAGTACAAAACCGACCCACTCAAAGCCGACACCGATGGTGACGGCTTGAACGACGGCGACGAAGTGACCAAGTACAGAACCGACCCACTCAAAGCCGACACCGATGGTGACGGCTTGAACGACGGCGATGAAGTGACCAAGTACAAAACCGACCCACTCAAAGCCGACACCGATGGTGACGGCTTGAACGACGGCGA
>PSMW01000001.1:74738-146363 GCA_040290295.1 Ignavibacteria bacterium | reverse complement strand
AACCGACCCACTCAAAGCCGACACCGATGGTGACGGCTTGAACGACGGCGATGAAGTGACCAAGTACAGAACCGACCCACTCAACGCCGACACCGATGGAGGAACGGTGAGCGACGGACAAGAAGTGGCAAACAACACCAACCCGCTCGATGCGAACGACGACGTGCCGAAAAAGAAGGAGATCAAAGTCGAAGTCGGTAAAGCCATCGTGCTCGAGGGGATCGTCTTCAAGACCGGCAGTGCGGCGATCGGACCTGCCTCGGAAGAGATTCTCGAACAGGCATTCAACACGCTCGATCAGAACAAGGATGTCACGGTGGAAATTCGTGGCTATACCGATAACGTCGGCAGCCGTGCGGCGAACATGCGACTCTCGCAGCGACGCGCCGATGCTGTCAAAGCGTGGCTCGTGAAGAAAGGAATTGCCGCCGAGCGCATTACAACAAAAGGCTATGGGCTCGACAACCCGATCGCCGACAACAAAACACCCGAAGGCCGGCAGAAGAACCGTCGGATCGAGTTCTTCAGAACACGATGACAGTCTCGCCATCCACCCTGTGATGAAGCCCGTGCCGCACGCATGATGGCGGCGCGGGCTTCCCGCTTTTGTTCAACCCACCCCAGAACAACAAAAGGGAAAACGCCATGTCTATACTGCAAGAATTCAAAGCCTTCGCAATGAAAGGTAATGTGCTCGACTTCGCCATTGGTGTCATCATCGGTGGGGCGTTTGGAACGATCGTCAACTCGTTGGTCGGCGATGTCTTCATGCCGCTCATCGGAGTCCTGACAGGCGGCATCAACTTCACTGGGCTGTCGATCGGCTTTGGTGACGCTGCGATAGCCTATGGAAAATTCATCCAAGCGGTGTTCGTTTTCCTCATAACTGCATGGGCATTGTTTCTCGTGGTGAAAGCCATAAACGCCATGAAGAAGCAGGAACAAGCGAAGCCCGCCCCACCGCCCGCTCCGACAAAAGAGGAAATCCTCTTGACCGAAATCCGCGACGCGCTGCGCGCACGATAACAGAATTGCTTCTTTCAGCTCTCATCACACCGGAACAACATTGAGCGTCCGACCTGTGCGTTTTTATTCGGGGAGTACATGCAGCAACGTCGCGTGCATCGAATGTATCAACCATCTCTCACAACGGGGCACCACACGATGAAACGATTTCTCACATTCTTCGCAATCGCATTAACTCTTCTGCTGAGCCTGCACGCAGCACGCACCGAGCAACACGCAAAATCCAAGGGCGCGACGGAAGCCGCACAATCGAACGAGAAGGGCACGAGCTCGAAGAGTGCCGTAAAGGTGAAGGAGGAGAAGACCCCGCCTGCATCACAAGCTTCTCAGGCAACGAAGAGCAAGACCGCGGCGAAGTCTTCGACAAAGAAAGCCACCACAACTGATAAGTCAGCAACGAAGGCTCAAACTGCGACGGAGCAAACGAGCAAGCCAGCAGCAAGGCACGAGAAACAGGTGAGCACCTCGTCGTCGAAGCAAAAAGGTGCCGAGCAATCTCCGACACAGGAACCCCGAACACCAAAAACAGCCGCGAGGACTGAGACTGCATCTGCAGCAGCGGGAGGCGATCCCGTTGTGGGCAAGACCGAAGACGGCAAGCCAGTGTACGAAGGCTCGCGTGGAGGACATTACTTCTTGAGTGGCAGCGGACAAAAGGTGTATGTGAAAGAATTTGTGGGGGCAAAAATTGTCGGGAGGACGGCAAAGGGACAGAACATCTACGAAGGACCTCGTGGCGGACATTTCTACTACAACGAGAATGGAGACAAGGTGTACGTCAAGAAGTAGCACTTCGCTACAGTGCATTGTGGAGGGGCGAGCGGCGACGTTCGCCCGTGTTGTTTTTCTCCAGCACATCTCCTATCCTTGCATGAAAACTCGATACTCTATGGACGCGCAGATTCCTTTTCGCTTGGACCAACTCCGTAGGCTTCCCCGCGCATTCTACTTACGTCCCACACTCACTGTCGCACAAGATCTCATCGGCAAGATCCTCATCCGCAAACGGCGAGGTACCATGTTAGCGGGACGCATCGTCGAAGCGGAGGCATACCGCGGCGAAGATGACCCGGCAAGCCATGCTTATCGCGGCAAGACGAAGCGCAACGAGGTGATGTTTTGGGAAGGCGGACATCTCTATGTGTATTTCACCTATGGCATGCACTACTGTTGCAATGTCGTCACCGAACGCGAGGGCATCGGTCATGCGATTCTGCTGCGCGCCCTCGAACCGTTGACCGGCCTGACGGTGATGGCGCGGAACCGAGGACTCAACATTCGCCTACCACGAACACGCTACGAACTCTGTAGCGGACCAGCACGCCTGTGCCAGGCATTTGCCATCACATCACGGGAGAACGGCATCGACCTCTGCGGTGATCAGATGTGGATTGCGGAGGAAGTGGACGTGCCGAAGGTTCGTCGCATTGCTCGCTCGACACGAGTCGGCATTGCTCGTGGTGTACATCATCCGTGGCGGTTCTATTTGCGCAACAGTCCGTTCATCTCGCGGGGCAAGCCCTCGAGACGCTAAGCCGTTTCGTACACGTAGATGGTGTTGAGAATCGGATCGTGCTGGTGATGCGCCAAAATCCTCTCGAGGATCGAGACCGAGATGGTGGATCTTTCCGAAAGGAGTTTCGTACCGCTGCCGGTCGTGAGATCGTGTGCAATCACCATCCCCACTTTCAGGTCGTACACCGACACTTGTCGCTTGCCTTCCCGCCACGACGGGTTCTCCACCACCTCTAAATACTCGATCATCAACTGCACGACGTGCGGATCGAGGATCGTTCCGCGCACACGAGCGAGTGTTGCCGTAAGTTGCTCGAGGGTCATGCCTTGGCGCGCGGATTCTGTTTCGACCAAGTTCACTGCCCGCAGGATACGTGATTGCACAGGGATTTGATCTTTTCGCAGGTGGTCGGGATGCCCCGTGCCGTCGTAATGTTCCAATTGATGACGGACGAATCTGCCGACCTCACGAAGACGAGGAATGCCGTTGAGCGTCAACTGCCCCATCACCGGAAAATGCGACATAGCATTCCGTTCAATGTCGGTGAGTTGAGCGATCGGTTTTTTCAACAACTCATCCGGAAGGTTGACCTTGCCGATCTCGTGGAGGCGTGCAGCGATTTCGAGCATCTTCAGGTCATTCTCCCCTAAGCCAAGCCTCTCGCCGATCCATCGCACCATGCCGGCAGCGCGTTCGGCACGCATGGAAGCACTCGGCACTCTCTGCCCGATGATGTGTGAGAGCAAAGCGATCACACCCATGAAATCTTCTTCCAATTCATTATACAACTGCTTGAGCTGTATTTTGTCCGCTTCTAGTTCGTCGTTGAGCGCTTTGATGCGCAACGCTGCGCGGATGTGCGAGAGCAGTTCCTCGCTGTTGAACGGTTTCGTGATGTAATCGTCCGCGCCGATATCCAGTCCCCGAATCCTTTGCCCGACGGTCGTTGCGGAGGTGAGGATGATGAACATGGCGCGGCGTAGTGTGGGATGGCTCTTCACTTTCTTGCAGAACAGGAACCCATCCTCATCCGGCATGAAGTAATCGCTGACGATCACATCGGGTTGGTGCTTTTCGGCTACCTGCAGTGCCGCGGCAGCACTCGTTGCTGTGAGGACGATGTACTCGGAGAACGATTGAACGGCGTGCGCGATCACTTGCAACTGCACTTCGTCGTCATCCACGAGTAGAATCTTGGCCGCTTTGCTCATACGCTACCTGTTCTTGAAATTTGATGAGGATCGTAATTCTTCTGTTCGAATCGTCGAACGGACGATTGCGATCGCGCAGCATACGGTCGGCATAACCGCGCACTTCTTCCACCTGATCTGGCCTGAGGCCCGCGCTCATCATGAGTCGTCGAGCGGCGTTGGCACGATCGGTACTGAGTTCATAGTTCGTGTATCCATCCAAACGCGAATACGGCCGACTGTCGGTATGCCCCTCGATCACGACATTGTTGGGGATCTTTCCCACTTCTTGGGCAATGGCGGTGAGAATGCCGACTGCCTCGGGCTTTAGTCGCGCCGTCCCGATATCGAAGTATGCATTCTCTGCCGTTTCGTAGAGTTGAATGCGCAAGCCTTCCTTCGTCAGCTCGATCGCCATCTGGTTCACCAACTTCTTGAGCGAGCTATCCTTCTTCACATGCTCCAGAATTGTGGTCGCCATCTGCTGCAAGCGTTTGCTGTCGCGCTGCAAGTTCTCTTCCACCGCTTGTTGGGTCGTCATCAAACTGTTGCCGGAGAACATGCCGCCACCTTTGGTGTTCTCGAAGAAGGCGCCGGGATCCTTAAAATAGTTCGCCACATACTGACGCACCTGTTTGCTCTGACCGACGATCCACAGAACGATGAACAGCGCCATCATTGCCGTCACGAAGTCGGCATACGCCACCTTCCACGCACCAACGTGATGGCCATGCCCGCCATGTTTCTTCTTCTTGATGATGATAGGAACGTCGTGTCCGGTCTTGTTCATAACGGCTCGTCACTCTTTTCGGCTATCCGTTCTTGATCGCTTTGACCGCTCGTTCGACCTCTTCAAATGAAGGACGTACGTCGTTCGGAATGACCCGACGTGCGAACTCGACTACGATCATCGGCGCATTGCCTTTGGCGTACGCAACGATCCCCGCTTTGATGCACTCGAAGTACCGTGCCTCCGACTGACTGAGCAAATCGATGTGCGTTGCCATCGGCCCAACAAACCCATAGGACATGAGAACGCCCAAAAACGTCCCGACGAGTGCCGCCGCTACCTTGTGACCGATTTCCGTCGGTGGTCCTTCGATCGCTTGCATGGTGATGACAATGCCCAGAACAGCAGCCACAATCCCAAGTCCGGGAAGCGCATCGGCAACCTTCTGCACCATGTTGCTTGCCGCGCTGGATTCATGATGGTGCGTTTCGATATCGGTTTCCAACATCGCTTCGAGATCGTGCGGAGGAACGCCGCCTCCCATCAGCAACTTCATCGTATCGGCAAAGTAATAGAGTGCATGATGGTGTTGAATCAGAAACTTGTTCTTGCTAAAGATGGAACTTGCCGCAGGTTTCTCGACATGTGCTTCGATGGCAATCAAGCCTTCGCGTGTTGCCGCGTTGAACAACTCGAACATCGTCTTGAGCAAGTTAAGATATTGTTCCTTCGTATAGGGATCACCCTTGAACAACGAGGTAATCTTGCCAAACACATTCTTCAGAATAGGGAGCGGTGTCTGGACGAGCAGCGAACCGACTGCAGCACCTCCGATGATAACGAATTCCGACGGTTGAATGAGTACCGCTAACGGTCCTCCGTGACTGACGAATCCGCCGATGACGCACACAATCACAACAACGATCCCGATAATGACGAACATAGCCTTGTTCCTTCTACGTACTCTTGTTGGTGGATTCTGCCGGTTTGGTCAGCAAGGTCGCCGCTTTCACCGCTGCACTCTTCTGCGTTTGAACAGCCGAGAGGTTTTCCTTTTGAATTTCGGCGTAGATCTCCGCACGATAGATGCGCACCTCGTTCGGTGCTTCGATGCCGATCTTCACTTGGCTTTCAGAAATCGAAAGCACCTTGATGCGGATGTTTTCACCGATCTGAATCGCTTCGTTCACCTTTCGCGCAAGGATGAGCATGTCAGCCCCCTTGTTCAGCGTACACAACCTGCCGCTGCACCAGCGGATGATGAATGGCGTACATCTCGTTGTCCAACACCACTTGCTGCGCCGTGCGGTTGGTGGTGTCGAACAGGATAGGACTACGCAAATTGACTGTCGATGCTTCGACAGGATCTTTCAATGCAGCAACGACGGCAACATACACTTTATCATGAGGCACTTCGAGGCGATATTCTTCGAACACGATCGTCGGATCGAGAATGGGAAATGCCGTATCCTCGTCCTCTACCGACACCAGCCATCGAAACGGGTCGCACGCCGGATCGTGTACGACGACGAAGCGTTTCAGATGTTCGAAGCCGATCAATCCTTCGGTGAACTCGTACACATGTTCTTGATCGTACTCGATCTCTCCACACTGACGGTTCAAGCACTTCATGGCATGCGTTCCTTTCATTGATCCGTAAATGCGTTTGCTTTCGGTGCGATGACGATGATGTCGACACGACGGTTCTTCGCGCGGTTCTCGGCCGAGGTATTCGGCACGAGAGGCTTCCGATCGGCATATCCGATGATGCTAACTTTGTCCACACTGAAGCCATGACGTTGCGTCAGATACTCGCCGGTGCTGACGGCCCGCGCAACCGACAGATGCCAGTTCGATGGAAATGCCGATGTCTGAATGGGCATGTCATCCGTATGGCCCTCGATGCGAATCTCGTTGGGTACCGTCTTGAGCACACTTGCCAGCAGATCGAGCGTCGTGCGTGACGAGCTTTTCAGCAGCGCGCTCCCCGATGCGAACAGCACTTCTTCCGCGATATGAATCACCACACCTCGCTCATCCTGCGAGAGCGTGATCGTCTGTGATCGGATATCCTCGTACATCGCACCCCGAATTTTGCTCTCGATCGTCAACCGATCGGGACTCATGTCGGTTGCAGAACGCAATGAGGGAACGATGCCGATCGAGCCCCCGAACAAGCCGCCGAACGCCTGCGCGACGCGCATGTATTGCTCGTTATCGACTTTCGAGATCGCATAGAGGATCACGAACAAGCCGAGCAACAGGGTGATCAGGTCGGCATAGGTCAGTAGCCAACGATCGGTGTTCGCGTGCTGGTCGGTTCGCCGTGCATGTGGTCGTCGTCCGTTCATGCGCTGATGCGTTCCTTTCAATTCATCGGCATCATCCCTTCCAACTTGGCTCGGATAACGCTCGGCACTTCGCCGGTCTGAATGCCGAGCACGCCTTCCAAGGCAACATCCAAGTGATGATGTTCTTCATTGTGAATTCTCTTCAGCTTGTCATAGATGGGGAGCCACACCAAGTTCGCCATCAGTACGCCCCATAACGTCGCGATGAACGCGCTGGCGATATGCCGAATCAACGCATCCGGCTCCTCTCCTGCCGCTGCGAACGTTGCGATCAACCCCATGACCGTACCGATGATGCCCATCGTTGGCGAGTAGCCGCCCATCTTCTGAAAGATCATGGCATTCTTCTCGTGTCGCTCGCTGATGTAATGCATTTCCGTCTCTGCCAAACTCCGCAAACTCTGCGGTTCGATGCCGTCGATCAGGAGGCGCAGCAAGCGACGCACGAACGGATGCGGAACCGAGTCGATATACCGTTCGAGTGCAAACAAGCCTTCCCGTCGTGCGATGGTTGCCAGTTGAACGACCGAATCGATCGTTGCCTGTACTTCCTGCTTGGGCGGACGCATCGCCAGCATCACCAACCTGCCGATGTGTGCTACGTTGCGCAGCGACGTTCCGATCATTGCCGTCGCGATCGTTCCGCCGAAGACGATCATCATCGCCGGCGCAAGAATCAGGGCGCCGACGGTTCCTCCTTCCATCACGAACGAACCGAACACGACGGCAAACCCTAGCAGCAAGCCGAGTATCGTCCCGGCGTCCCATCGGCTTTTCATGCTTATCGCAAGAAATCCAAGAGTGTCTTCGGCAGAACGCGTGCCCCCATGCTGAGCGCTGCGTTCAACACTAACTCTTCTTTCTGCAAATTGACGGATGCCTCGGCGATGTCCGTATCCTCATCAGCCGAGAGAAGGAGTGTCAGTTGATCCGCCTGCCGTTGCAGCAATTCGCCGTGCATGTCCAACGATTGCAGCATCGCTCCTGCGCGACCCGCCTGCGATGCCACATACTTGCCGTAGCCGTCGACCGCATCGAACTGTGCGGCTGACGGCGGAATGTTGGTGCGCATCGCATCCCGAATGGCGATCAATTCTTGAAAGATGGCTACGCCTTGAAACGCTTCTTGTCCGTCGATGTTGATCTTCTGCGGCGCGCCTTCGTTCACCATCACCTTGATGTCGCCTGTAATCCCATTGGGGTTGATCGTGACGCCCGATCGATCGGGTGCGAGGATGAAGGGCGGATCGGTGGTCTGCACGCCACCGAAGAGATACTTGCCGTTGAAGCGTGTGTTCGCCACCTGCACAGCGTCGGCGATCAGTTGATCGAGTTGATCGGCAAGGGTCCCAAGCTCCCGCGTTCTCCCGCCGCTGCGCGCCCGGGTGAGTATGTCCTTGGCTTCGAGCATCATGTCGGTAAAGCGATTCAGGGCTTGCTCAGTGGCTTGCAGCATCGTCTGAGCATCAGCCACGTTGCTTTGGAATTGTTCGTTGCGTGCGATCGTATTCTTCAGACGCAGAATGCGCTCGGCTGCATCCGGATCGTCCGAGGGTGTCGAGACGCGCCGCCCGGTAGCGATCTGCGCCTGAAGTTTTGCCATCCTCCCGCGCGCTCCATTGACGCTGAAGAGGAAGTCGCGTATGAACATGTTTTCGGTTACCCGCATGGTCACACCATATTCAAGATTGTTTGGATGAGTTCGTCGGTGGTGCGCACCACGCGCGCCGCCGCTTCGAACGAACGTTGAAACTTGATCATGTTGGTCATCTCTTCGTCGAGCGAAACTCCGGAGACCATTTCCCGTTGATTCGACAGTTGCGCCAAAACCAACTCGGCTCCGCTGCCTGCTCCTTGCGCAGAGGATACGGCAGAGCCGATGCCGCTGACAAACGCGGCGTAGAACTGCGCGAGGGTGAGCGTATTGTTGCCCATAAGTTGTTCGGAGCTGATGTTGAACAAAGCAAGCGCCGTCTGGTTGTCGCCCGGCGCCCCCGTGCTCGAGGCGGCAATAGTGTTGATGTTGGAAGAAATTTGTGTGTTGATGGCGATGCCCGCTGCACCGCTTCCGGTAAAGAAGTTGATGCCGGTCGGTGGCGGATTGCCGAGACCGTATCCCGCCGCATGCACAGCGTTGACACGGGCGATGAGCGCGTTCGCCATCTCGTCCAACTTCGTCATATACTCCGGAATCGTCGTATTGTACAGTTCAAGTGCGCTGCCCAACTCACCGCCGTTGATGTTCACCTCTTGGCCCGTCGTCGTTGACACTTTCAGCACGCCGCTGACGACTGCACTTTGCAAACTCACCGACGTTCCGTTTCCCGCAACCATCACGCCGCCGATGGAGACGATCATCGAGCCTTGACTATCGAGTGAAGCGGTTATCGACGTGTACTGCGAGAGTTGATCGAGCGCCCGATCGCGTTGATCCATCAAATCGCTCGGCACATTCCCCGCGTTTTGTGCGTTGGTGATCTGCCGATTCAGTTCCGCGATGCGCCTGGTCAGTTCGTTGATGCGGTTGACCTTGCTTGTTGCGTCTTCCGCAACCGTCATACGTTGCGCGGTGAAGGTGCCGGCAATCCGATTGAAAGCCGACACGAGCCGATTGGCTTGTTGGAGAACGGCTTGTCGTGCCGAACTTTCTTCCGGGTGGGAAGCCAGCTCTTGAAAACTGTTGAAGAACCCGGTCAGCAACGCTTGTATCCCGTTCTCCGACGGTTCGCTCAAGCCCGCTTCGATCTGACTCAAGACGGTGTGTCTCATCGTTGCGGAGCCAAGCGAGCTGTTCGTTTGACGGAACTGGTTGTCGATGAAACGGTCACGGAGCCGCTCGATGGCAGCGACCGAAACGCCCGTCCCGATCAAGAATCCGCTCATGTCCTTGAGCGGCATCGTCGCGGCAAGGTCCACACGCTGGCGCGTGTAGCCGGGGGAATTCGCGTTGGCGATGTTGTGGCTCGTTACGTTCATTGCCGTGCTTTGCGCCGACAAGGCTCGGCGTCCGATTTCGAGCAATCCCCATAATCCCGGCATACGATCCTCTCAGATTTTTCTATCCACCAATTGACGTGCGTACCCGTTCGTCACGATGCGGAGCGTCTCGCGCACGAACTTGCGCGAATGCTCGATGAGGAACTGATTCGCTTGATTGACTTTCATCATGGTTTCCATCGCCGCAAGCAATCTCCTCCCGGCCTTCGATAAGCGCGAGGCTTCGTCTGCATCGAGATATTCCAACAACGCGGAAAAGGTTACCGGCTTGTCCTCCGCAACGCGTTCTGGGGCAAGGGTGCTCAGCACTTCACGCGTCACCCGTTCGCGTTCCTGTTCCAATCCTTCGAGCGGCATCATCAGTTCCTGCTGTTGTTCTACTGTTGCTGCAACTGCTTCTGCATTGCACGCAACGAGCGCGCGCTGCTGCTGTTTGATCACGTCCACCAAACGTTCGGCAAGTTCGGCTTCCGTTGCCATCACCTCCGTGAGGGAATCGAGGTTATTCATCGCCGTCCTCCTGTTGTTCGATCATCTCGACAAACTTCATCACGCGGGCTACATACTCGCGCGTTTCTGGATAGGGCGGAATACCCCCATGCTTCTGCACCACTGCCGGTCCGGCATTGTACGAGGCAAGCGCCAAGCGCTCATCGCCGTCGAACTGTTCGAGGAGTTGCTTCAGGTACTTCGCTCCGCCGAGAATATTTTCCCGCGGGTCCCAGATGTTCTTCACGCCCAATGCCTCTGCTGTTGCATCGAGGAGTTGCATCAAACCTTTAGCATCCTTCGCCGAGCGTGCGTCGGGCCTGGCAGACGATTCCGCGGCAATGACGGCACGAATCAACGAATCCTTCACACCGAACCGTTCGGACGCCTCGCGAATATACGCATCGAACGAGCGCAGTCGCTCGGTCAACGTCTTCGCACTCCCGCTTTGCGGCTGCGCGGTGTTGCTTTCGACTTCAGGCACAACTCTTCGTTGCTCCACCTGCCCGCCCGGCTTCGTGGACTCCCCACGCCCATCAACCCGCGTCACCAACGGCGACCGGGGAAGCGATTCACCCGTCATCGTACGGTAGAGCATCTCCGCCAATCCCAAATTGCTGCTGCCGGAAATATGCTTTGCCAACTCTACATCGAACATCCCCTCCAACATTTCGGTGCCGAAGCCGCCGGTAGAGTTATCGGCTTTTTCGACGGTATTCCTCATGCTCTTCAGCATGTAGCCGACGAAGATGGATTCGAACTCACGGACTGCTTTTTGCAACCGAAGCTTTTGCGCGGCATCGAGCTTCGTCCAAGGGCCGGGTTGTATCGCCTGTGTGCTGTGTTCGCCACCCATCGCCGACCTCAGATGATAATTAACTCAGCTTTGAGGGCACCAGCTTCCTTCAGTGCCTGGAAGATGGCGATGATGTCGCGAGCACCGACCTTGAGTGTATTCAGCGCCATCGCAACATCCTGTACCGTTGCGGCACCTTCGAGCGCTACGACAACCGATGTATCCACTTTCGCCGACACCGTCGTGAGTTGCGTGACGACGGTTTGTCCTTGTGAGAAGGCGTTCGGTTGCGAGATGACCGGAGTCGATTGGATATCGATATTGAGCGAGCCATGCGAAATCGCAACGGGTAAGAGAGTGACCGCTCCGCCTACCACAATCGTTCCCGTTTTTTCATTGATGACGACTTTTGCCGCCACATCGGGATTCACTTCGAGGAGTTCCACTTGCGAAATGAAATCCACCAGCTTCCCGTTTTGTCGGACCTCGTTCGGCACGATGAGCGCGATGGTCGAGCCGTCGTTTGCACGAGCGATGTTGCCGCCGAACTTCGCATTGACTTGTTCGGCGATGCGGCTTGCCGTCGTGAAATCTGCCTGCGTCAGCACGATAAACAGCGTCGAGTCTCTGCTCAAATCGGTGCCGGTCGATTTTTCGAGGATCGCCCCCCCCGGAATTCGTCCGGCTGCGGTGTGATTGCGACGCACTTCATTGCTGTTCTGCCGCACGCTGAGGCCGCCGACGGAAATCGGTCCTTGCGCCATAGCGTACACCTCGCCGTCGATTGCCGAGAGGGGTGTCATCAAGAGTGTGCCGCCTTGCAAGTTCGTCGCGTCACCCATCGAGGAAACGGTCACATCCAAAACACCGCCTTCCTTTGCAAAGCTCGGCACGGTGGCCGTGACCATCACGGCGGCAACGTTGCGCAGGCGAAGATCGGCTTGCGGCACCGTGATGCCGAACCGCTTCAGCATGCTTGTAACGGATTGCAGCGTGAAGGTCGAGCGTTGCGTGTCGCCCGTTCCATTCAACCCGACCACCAATCCATAGCCGATGAGCTGCTTGCTCTTGACTCCCTGCAAGTACGCAATGTCCTTGATCCTCGTCGCTGCGCTCGCCGAGACCGCAAGCAGGACGGAGAGAAGCAGGACTGCGCTGTGCACGTGCCTGTTCATACGTCCTCCTCAAAACAACCAATGAAAGATTTTTGTCAACCAGCCGGGCTCTTGCACACGCGTGAGACTCCCTTCGCCCTGAATGACGATCGTCGCATCGGCAATGTTGAACGAGAAGACCGAATTATCCGGCAGGATATCCGACGGCCGGACGATGCCGGAGATGATGATCTTCTGCTCTTCTCCATTGATGGTGATGGACCGTGTGCCGCTGATCGCCAAGTTGCCGTTCGTGAGAACCGAATCCACGTGCGCACTGATTTTCGCGCGCACCGAACCGCGATTGGACGTGCTCCCCTCGCCGTTGAACTTGTTGCCCGTACCGATCCCGACGCCGACACTCTTTCCCGTTCCACCACTGATCGAGACGTCGCCGGAGAGAGAGATATCGCTGCCGCGCGATGTCGTCGTCTTCGCGTCGTTGACGGCACTCGAGCTTTCCACGATCAGTACCGTCACCGCATCACCGGCGCGATGCGCTTTCTGATCAGCAAAGAGCGATCGGCCGATCGTGTTGCGCATATCTTGAGCGTACGCCAGACTTGCCGTCAGCACCAGAAGTCCTCCACAAAGCGCTCTCGTTATCATCTCACACCTCGCTTATTTGTCGTTTGCCAATTCGACCGTTCGTTCATCCACCACGCGCGCCGAAAACAACTCGTTGGAGCCGAGTCGTTGCACGCGCACCAGTGCCCCGGAGGTACCGTCTTCCCGAGCGATCGCCGCTGTCCGAACGAGCACCTGACCGGTCTTCACCACCAAGGTGACAACGCTGCCTTGTTGGACGAGGGGCATCTCCTCAAACATGCTCTGACGCAGAACCGCACCTCGTCGAACAATCTGCTTGGTGCGCTTTCCCTGAAGTTGCTCGCGTGTCGTCAGCCTGTCGGCTGGCAGCGCCGTCGTTTCGCGTTGTTCGATGGTCACGGGTATGACCTCAGCTTGCTGGCGATTGCCTATCGTTTCGTTTGCTACGATGACCGGATCGAACGTTCGTACGCGCAGCGACACGAGAAACGTGTGCAGCACGCGATCGTTCGTAACGATCTCAACAGGAAGAATGACGACGTCTTGCAACGTCGGCACATTGTCGTCCACGATATGGAGTTGGGCGTCGTGCGGAATATTCGCGATCTTGTTCGGCACGCTGCGAAACTCGATCCGTACTTCCTGATGCGCGTTGCCGATCTTTGCTCGCACGAATTGCTCGACGGCTTGCTTGATCTCGTCCTCTGTTACGGTACGCGGCGTGCCGCCACCCAACGCAACGCTCAACAAGACAATCCAGGCAATCATAACTGTTCTCCTTATCCGCGTTTGAGATTGTTTGCCATCTGCAGCATATCCTCAACCGTCTTAATCGTTTTCGAATTGATTTCGTAAGCACGTTGCGCCACGATCATGCTCACCATCTCTTCGACAACGTCAACGTTGGATGCTTCCAGATAGCCTTGATGGATTTCGCCGAACCCTTCCGAACCTGCGGCGCCGACAATGGGCGCGCCGCTCGCAGTGGTCTCCACAAAAAGATTGTCGCCGATGGCTTTCAAACCTGCAGGGTTGACGAATTTCGCCAGTTCGATTTGTGCAACACGCGTCGGCGTATCACCCGCTTTCTCCGCGATTTCGATCACCCCTTCCCTACTCACCGAAAGCGACTGCGCATCGCTGGTGATCGTGATACCCGGCTCGACGACATAGCCTGCCGACGTAACGAGCGTGCCGTCGCCCGACAGCTTGAAGGCGCCGTCGCGTGTGTACGCCATAGTTCCATCGGGGCGCCGCACCTGAAAGAATCCATCACCGTGGATGGCAAGATCGAAGGGATTGGAGGTTGCCGCCAGATCGCCTTGCAGGAAACTCTTCTGCGTCGCCATCGGCGCGGTGCCTGTGCCGATTTGGATCTCGTTCGTCTCGCGAGCGCCTGTCGTCACGGGTGTACCGCCGGCTTTCAGCGTCTGATACATCAGATCCTGAAACTCTGCGCGCGACTTCTTGAAGCCCGTGGTGTTGACGTTCGCGAGGTTGTGCGCGATGGTGTCAACGTTCAATTGTTGCGCCGCCATGCCTGCGGCAGCCGTACGTAATGCTCTGTTCATCGGTCATCCTCCTTTATGAAAACTTTCCTACTTCCAGCACCTTCTCCAACGTCGCGTCCTGCGAGGCGATCGCTTTCTGATTCGATTCGAAGTGCCGCGTTATTTCGATCATCTCGATCATCTCCGCGATGCCATCGACGTTCGATTCTTCAAGATAGCCCTGACGGACCGTCGGGAGTTCCACCTCGTGCATGCCGGTATCGTCAGTCGAGTCAAGACTGAAAAGCGCGCCGCCGGCTTTCTGCAAGCGCGTTGTGTCCTCAAAATCCACAATACGAAGAGCTCCGATCGCTTTCGTGCCGACATGAATTTCGCCGGTCGGCAAAATCCTGACACTCTCCTGTGCAAGCTGTTGAAGATCGGGAAACTTGATGGTGCCATCCTTTGCAAGGACCGGGAAGCCGTCCCCGGTTGTCAATGTGCCATCGAGTGCAATGGTGAAGTTGCCGTTGCGTGTGTAGCGCGTCCCTTGCGGGGTCTGCACGACAAAGAAGCCGCGCCCTTGCAAGGCGAGATCGAGAGGATTACTCGTTTGAACGAGAGAGCCTTCACTGAAATCTGTGACGCGTTCCGTCTGCACGCGCGTCGAGAGTTTGCCCGCCCCGACAACAGGCGCAATGCCCGGATCGTTCATCATTTGGACGAACAGTCCGTCTTTCTTGAAACCGCTGGTGTTGATGTTCGCTAAATTGTTGGCGATGACTTCCAGCTTCACCATCATCGGGGGCATGCCGTTGCTCGACGCGTACAATCCTTTGATCATGACCTGTTACCTCCTCTGATGTTGTTTCTGCAGTGCGCGTAGCGAGTGCACGAGGTGCATCTCGCCCGTGCCGATCCCTAATGTTTTTGCGGCAAGGGGAGAGCCTTCAGCAATCACGTTCAGCGCCGCGCCCTCGCGAAGTTTCTTCTCCCACGGATAGGTCTTGCCGGCCGCTTCACATTTCTGCGCTAACGCCAACTCTCCCTTCCCGCGTTGAAACGTACGCGCAAGCCCGACGTTTCCGCTCACCTCTTCATCGACAGGCGCGAACGATCGCGGGGAATGTGCAGCGCGCTTTTCACGAAGAATCAATGCTGCCTGCTTCAAGAGTGCATCCACTGGATCCGTGCGAGGCGGCTGCATTGTTGCCGGCAACGAACGAAGCGGTGCCATCGACACATCCCTCCGCTTGCGACGCAAGAGAACCCACAGCAACATCGACGTACTCAGCAGCGAGACGCCGGCAGCGAAAAAGAAAATCCCAACATGGAGGTGCGCCATCGGCATCGGAGACGCCGCCTCGCGTTGCAGCGCGTGGTGCGCTCGTTCCATCTCACCACGAACCAAAGCACGGACATCGATGATGGGGTCCACGATCCGGCGCGCGGTAGTCGGTTCTTCTGCACGGACACAAGCGGCGCAGGCGAGCAGCACGAGAACGGATGTCGGACCGGTCTTCATCGGTGTAACCTCCTCAGCATCGGGAGAAAAATGCTGAATGTCGTTCCTTTGCCATCTTCGCTTTCCACCTTTATCGCGCCCTTGTGTTCACTGATGATTTTTCGGCAGATGGATAGCCCGAGGCCCGTTCCTTGCCCCTCAGGCTTCGTAGTGAAGAAGGGCATGAAGATCTTGTCGAGATGTTCTTGGGCGATCCCCGTGCCCGTATCGGCAAACTTCACCACCACGTAGTAGCCGGAAGATTCTGTACGTATGGTGATTGTTCCGCCGTTGGGCATTGCATCGCGCGCATTGATGAGGAGATTCAAGAACACTTGTTGCAATGCACCCGCGTTCGCAACAATGGGGGGCAAGTCTTCCTTCAGATCCGTGACGATGTCGATGTTGTTGATGCGATACTCATGCTCCACCATCGCCACGGTTTCTTCGATCGGCTGGTTGATCTGCACTTCGTCCATGCGCGGCTCGTCGGCAACGTTGCGCGAAAAGTTCATGAGGCGGCGAGTAATTTCGCTGAGACGCTTCACTTGCTTCGCGACGGTGTCCGTCCAATGCGGCAGCGGTTTGCCGCGCTGCACCATCTCCATGTGCATGACCATGACTTGGATCGGATTTTTGATTTCGTGAACGATGCTTGCCGCCAGTTCCCCGATTGCAGCAAGTTTGGTGGCATGCATGGTTTGCGCCTGCGAGGCTTGCAGTTCCTTGTTCAGCGCAACGACCTTCTCGAAGGCGCGCCAGTTTTCGACACCCACGGCGGCTTGGTTCGCCAGGACAGTCAAGAGTTGGATGTCGTGGTTGGCGATCTCGGCGTGGGATTTCGGCGAGCGAATCATGAAGATCCCGATCGCTTCATTGCGGATGATGAGTGGAACAATCACGAGGATGTTCTTCGTCCCGCTGGCGCCCATAGACTCGATATCGGGGAAAATCACTGTGCGCTGTTCGGCGATCACCCAATCGACGATGCCCGCCTCGACATGCTTTTGCGCTTCTTCCACGAACGCAGCCGAACATTTTGTCGAGAGTGGAACGAGGCGCTGCGGTTTCCCTTCGAAAAGGAAAATATTCGACTCGATGACGGGCAACACTTGCCGCGTCAAGTGGATGAGTGTCGAGACGATCGCCTCCGGTTCATGCGCGGTGCTGATGCTGTTGGAGAGCTGCTGCATCGCCATCAGCTCGTCGATCGTGGTACGGATGGCGCGATTGTTTTCGGAGGCTTGAAGATTTGCTCGCTTCAGCAGCGCGACCGTTTCTTCGAGTGCTTTAATATACTGCTCGCGGCTCTCCATGAACGACTCGAATTGCGGCGCCAGGGCGTCGAGCAATTGGAGGCGGTTCATACGAACTCGCGAATGTTGTTCGGCTGCCTGCATCGTCCTACTCCTTTACCGAACTGAACATCGTGTCGAACTGCTTCATATCCGCGTCGATGATCGAACGATACGTCGTGATGTATTGTTCGAGAACGAGCGGATCGCCCAAACCCAAGCGTTGAAGAACGTCCGGTTGGAAATCCAAGCCTGCATCGAACAACATTGGGCGCTTGCACAATCGGTTCGCCAACACATCCGCACAGTGAATAATACCGACCAGTTCAGGGTTCTCCTTCGCTGCGAGCGGCGTATGATGCATGCTGATGGCTTCCACCAAGTGGTTCGGGAAGTTCCATCGTTCCGCAAGCCAACCGCCAACCTGTGCGTGTGTCACGCCGAGCACTTCCTTTTCTGCGTCCAAGAACGGGATCTGCTGTGCCTCCACGGTCGAGACCATCGCAAGATACTCCTTGCAGAAATGTTGATGCAGAACCGAGATGCCCATATCGTGCAGCAATCCGCCGACAAACACTTCGCCGCTGACCCGATAGCCAAGATCGCGTGCAAGCCGGCGAGCAATCACCGCGCTGTAGACGGCATGATCCCAGAAGCCGCGCGCGTCGAAGGGCACATCGCTCTTCTTTTGCAACGCACTGACCAACGAAATGCTGATCACGATCTCCTTCAAGGCATCGAAGCCGAGTACGATGATCGCAAAGTCCACAGTCGCGATCTGCCGAGGAAATCCGTAGAAAGCCGAATTCGCGATCTTCAGCACTTTGCCGGTTAGCCCTTGATCGGATTCGATCACCCTCCCCAACCGAGAGGCAGACGTACGGGGGTTATCGACCAACTCGACAACCTCCTGCGCAACAGTGGGGAGTGTGGGAAGTTGAATGATCGTTTGAACCTTATCGCGTACAAAGTCGGGAGACAACATCTACTCCTCGCTCTTGAAAATCTCGTGAAGTTTTGATTGCAACGTGGTCAGGGCATCGGCATGGAGTGCTGCCGCATCCCATGCACTCATACCCATCAAGAAACCAATCTCGGCAAAGGACAAACCTTCGTAGTAATGAAGTGCGAGGACAAGCTTTTCGTCGTACGGCAAGTTCTCCACCTGATCGAACAAGCTCGTCTTGGGCCTGATGTATTCCTTCCACACATTTTCCGGCATCATCATGATCGGGTTGACTTGCCTTTCCTGCTCGTGGACGTGTTTCATGGTGCAATCCCCCTCTGTGTCCTTATGTGCGTTGCTCGTCAGGTTGCGGTATGCTTCATACCAATTCGCCGGCATGGTCTCGCAAGCGCTCGAGAATGGTGGCGTGCCGCTGGAAGACACGCGACTCCGACAAATGCAAGATGCCGGCGATCTCTTTGAACGTCAACTCCTCGTAGTAATACAAGGAGATGATGAGTTTATCTTGCGGCGGAAGATTTTCGACCATTCGTACCACCATCTCCTTCACTTGGTCCTCTGCCACCCGCTCAGAAGGGTCGGCGTCATCTTCCGCCGTGAGGTCGTCCAACACATCTTCGCCCTGATTGTGTTGCCCGACGACTTCGGGGACGCCGATCTGCACGTCGCGCACCATCGTCATATACTCATCTAGCGTCATGGCAAGCTCGCGTGTAATGCGTTTCGCGGATGTGCTGAGGACTTGCGTGCATTCGATCTTCTGCGTGACACGATCGATCGTTCTCAGTTTCTCCCGCACAGAGCGGGGCACCCAATCGAGCTTGCGCAGTTCGTCTTGCACCGTGCCGCGAATGCGCGTGATGGCATACGTTTCGAACTTCACTCCTCGCGTCGGATCGAAGCGGTCGATCGAATCCAACAACCCCATCATGCCGATTTGCAGCAAATCGTCTTCGTCGATGACCGACGTGGATTGCCGTGCGTTGTTCCGAAATTTGCTGATAACGAATTTTACCAATCCTACATATTCCTTGACCAACGCCTTGCGCGCTTCGGCTGATTGTGTCCGTAAATAGTTCTGCCACAACTTATCATGCGACTGTTCTCGTTGCGTCATCGGCATGGCGTACGCTTCCTTATTGATGCTGCTGGGCTGTTGTCGGTGGCTTCACGTCGGCGTCGTTCTTGGGCTGCTGGTGTTTCTCGTTGTTTTCGATCATCGCGCTGCTCACGATCAGTACCACCACGAACGCGAGGACGATGCCGACGAACACGAGGAACGAACGGCTAACGATCTCCAGCAGCGTCGCGCCGCTTGATCCGAAGACGACCGCCGAAATGCAGAACCCAAGAATGCCGATTTGAAATATCAGTTTGTTCATACGGTTGCGAATCTCCTTCCGCGTGTGCGCTCGGTTTGCTCCATCACCGTCTCCGTCAACGCGCTGAGAGAGAGCGAGGCATGACACAACGGAAATGCTTTGACCACAGGTGTCTGCTGCACGACCGCTTTGCCAATGTGCGGATCGGCTGGAATAGAGCCGAGAAAGTGCACGTGGCGTTTCAAAAAATGTCGCACTGCTGTTTGGAGCTTTCGAACGGTTTCTTCAGCTTCCCCCGCACTGCGTGCATTGTTGATCACCACCCTCAACGGCACCATCGGATCGGCAGCAGTCACCAATTTGATGAGTGCGTATGCATCCATGACAGCAGTCGGCTCCGGCGTTATGACGATGATGGCTTCGTCCGAACGGACGACAAAGCCGATCACGTCGGTGCCGAGACCCGCCGCCGTGTCGATCACCACATACGCAAAGCGCTGTTCGAGATCGGCAATTTCATTGAGCAGTGTTCGCTGCTGCTCGATCGTCATCTGCCGATAGTCGGTACTGCCGGAATCGGCGGGAAGGAGGGCAAGCCGTTCGCTCAACGGGACGAGCACGTCGTGTACATCGCGCTCACCCGAGAGCACGCTGCCCAGACGGTGTTTCGGCGCTACACCGGCCATCACGTCGAGATTGCCGAGATTTTCATCCGCATCGAGCAGCAGCGTTGCGGCGCCGTTTGCCGCAAGCAACACGGCAAGATTGAGTGCCACGGTACTTTTCCCCACACCGCCTTTGCCGCTGGCAACTGCAATCGTGTGCGGTCGTATCCCAGCGGGACGGCTACAATACCGTTCAGCTATTTCGCGCAATCGTGTCGCTTGATCAAGCATGCATCAGCTCCCCCGTGTACACCATACTCGCAAGGTGCATATTGTTTGCCAATGCAATGTCTTCGGGAACATTCTGTCCCGTCGTCAGATACGAAACGGGCAACTGGGCGTGCTGTACAACATTCAACAGTTGACCATAAGAAGCCGCCTCATCCATCTTCGAGAAGATGACGCGATTGGGACCGACGGAACGGAACGTCTCGACCGTTTCCCGCATCACCCTATCATCCGAGGAGGCGCTGAGCACGAGGTGAACTTCGTGTGCCTGCGCGGCACCGACGAAGCGTGCGATCTCGCCGATCTCTTTTGCCATACGTTGACTGCGTCCGACCGTATCAACAAAGATGACATCGCGTCCGCCGAGACGAGCGAGCGCTGTCCGCATCTCGTTGGGTTCGTACACCACCTGCATGGGGATGCTCGCGATCGCCGCGAACGTCCTGAGCTGCTCGATCGCACCAATGCGATAGGTGTCCGCCGAAATCAAACCCACATCCATTCCCTTCATGAGTTTTTGGATCGCTGCCAGCTTCGCGATCGTCGTCGTCTTTCCCACTCCGGTTGGTCCGATGAGCGCAACGATATAGGGTTTACGGATACCCAACACCATCTCCGGTGCAGGAGGGAAAAGCGAGGCAATCTCCTTCACGACGGTTTGTTCGACGAGATGACGGCTTTCCAACAAGTCCTCGCCTAAACTTCGATAGATGCGCTGTGTCAGTTCGGCGGCGATTGTTTCTTCAACGCCTTGCCCCACCAGGGTGAGATAGGCGTGCTTGAGGTGCTCGGGCAAGGCAGGCATACGAGCATGTTTGAGATGCACGGCAACTTCTTGCACGATGGAGCGGAGACTTTCGACCTCCTCGCGCAACTCTCGCACCGCCGCTGTGTCGCTTATCGGAGAGGGCTGTGACGCGAGATGCCGCTTCGCTCGATCTTCGAAATGCTTGGTCATCTGTTGCAGGCTGGCGAGCGTGTTCTCAGGAGTCACAGCCGCCGCAGTTTTTGCCTCGTTGAGCGTGGCAGCGAAGGATGACCGAGCGCTGCGTTGGGCAATTGGCTGATCGTCGAGCGCTGCGGTGATTTCGAATTCCTCCTTGCCGAGAAAATTCAACACGCCTCCTCGCGCCACCTTGCGGGTACTGAGGATGATCGCCTCGTCTCCCCATTCGCTTTTCATCGCTTCGGTTGCTTCCTTCAGCGTTGCGCCGGTGAACTTTTTAATTCGCATACTCTACCTCCAGTTTGCCGATGAATTCGACGTCGGTTTCGGGGGGAAGTTCGGTGAACGACAGCACGGCAACGTTTGGGAACGCGGTGCGGATCATCCGATAGAAATACGGTCGAACGGTTGCGACACACAACACAACAGGTTGATACCCTGCCGCCATTGCAGATTCAAGATTCGCCGAAAGATTCTTGTGAATCCTTTCGATAACCTCCGGTGCCAAGCCCAAGCTGGGACTGCTTTCTCGCGCGTTCTGCAACGCGTTGGTGATCAGCTGTTCGAGCTGCGGACCCATGGCAATGGCGCGAACGACACCTCGAGCATCTCGATACAGGCGCGCAATCGTTTCGGCAAGGGAGTGACGTACATACTCCGTCAGGACATCGACATTCTTGGTCACTTTCGAGTAATCCGACAGTGCTTCGAGGATCGTTACGAGGTCACGAATGGGAACTCCTTCGCGCAAGAGATTTTGCAATACCTTCTGAATCGTTCCAAAGGGCAACGTCTCTGGATTGATTTCCTCGACGACAGCCGGATAGTCCTTCTTGAGATTCTCGATCAATTTCTTCGTTTCTTGCCTGCCGAGAATCTTGTCGCAGTTGCGTCGGAGAATTTCTTGAAGATGGGTGGAGAGCACCGCGGCCGGTTCGACAACGGTGAATCCTGCCAACTCTGCCGTCTCACGATCGTGGGGCGCAATCCAGAGGGCGGGGAGTCCGAACGCCGGCTCGCGCGCCTCGATGCCGTGCACCGCGCTCGACGCTGTTCCCGGATTCATTGCCAAAATCCGATCCACGATAAGCGCATTGGTCGCCACAACGTTGCCGCGAATTTTGATGACGTACTGATTCGGCTCAAGTTGGAGATTATCCCGCACACGCACGGGCGGAATGACAATCCCAAGCTCCATTGCCAGTTGCTTACGGAGATTGGTGATGCGCGCGAAGAGATCGCCGCCTTGCGCCTCATCCACCAGCGAGATCAAGCCGTAGCCGATTTCGACTTCGAGCGGATCGACTTGCAGATAGTCTTCGATTTGCTCCTGCCTCGGTAGTACGGCGGTGGTGATTGGCGTCGTGGATTTCGCAGACTCCTTTTCCTTCCCCTTCAACGTGACGAATCCGACCAAGCCTGCAACCATAGCAAGAACGAGGAAGGGAATCGTGGGTAAGCCGGGCACAACGGCAAACAGTGCCAGAGCGCCGGATGCCATGAGCATGGCTTTGGGTTTACCGAGAAGCTGAGCACGCATCTCCATATCCAGTGCGTTGCCCGACGCGCTTCGGGTCACGATCATACCCGCGGCCGTTGCCGTGATGAGTGCGGGTATCTGCGACACCAGCCCGTCCCCCACGGTGAGCAACGTGTAGTTCTGGAGTGCGTCGGCAAACGACATTCCGCGCAGTGCGACGCCGATGATAAACCCACCGACGATGTTCACGATATTGATAAGCAAACCCGCAATGGCGTCGCCTTTGACGAACTTGCTGGCGCCATCCATCGCCCCGTAGAATTCGGCTTCGCGTGCAATCTCCCGTCGTCGCTGGCGTGCTTGCTCCTCTGTGATCAACCCGGCGTTCATGTCTGCATCGATCGCCATCTGCTTGCCGGGCATGGCGTCGAGTGTAAAGCGTGCTGCCACTTCCGCAATACGCCCCGCGCCTTTCACGATGACCACGAACTGGATGATGACGAGGATGATGAAGATGATGAAGCCGACGACGTAGTTTCCCTTCACCACGAACGCGCCGAAAGCATTGATGACCTCACCCGCGTACCCTTCGCCAAGAATGAGGCGCGTCGAAGCCACGTTCAACGACAGCCGAAAGATCGTCAGAATCAGGAGCAAGCCCGGAAACACCGAAAGCTCCAACGGATGCGTGATGTACATCGAGACGGTCAAGATGAGGATGGCGAGCGTGATGTTCGCCGAGATCAGGACGTCCAGGACAACCGCCGGTAGCGGAACGATCATCATCGCAAGGATGAGAATCACTCCTGCCGCGAGCAGGATATCTGTATTGCGACTGAGCATTCTCAGCAATCGCGAGTCCAACATACCTCGCTGTGCAACTGTTCCGTCCATACACTCAGTTTACGGTAAAGTGTGGTCGTCGCTCGTCTCGCAGTCGGTACACGAAAGCCAGCACCTGTGCAACGGCTTGGAAAAGTTTTTCAGGAATCTCATCCCCCACTTCCACGGTCTTGTACAGCATCTGGGCAAGCGGTTTGTCTTCGACGATCGGCACATCGTGCTCACGAGCGATCTCCTTGATGCGTTGTGCAAGAAGATCGGCACCTTTCGCGACGACGCGGGGAGCGTTCATCTTTTCCATTTCATATTTGAGTGCAACAGCAAGGTGTGTCGGGTTCGTCACCACGACGTCGGCTTTGGGCACGTCCTGCATCATGCGGCGATAGGCAATCTGGCGCTGGATGGCACGAATGCGCCCCTTGATGGTCGGGTCGCCTTCGGCTTCTTTGGATTCTTCCTTCACTTCGTGCTTCGTCATGCGCAACGACTTTTCGTGTTCCCAGCGTTGGAAGGCATAGTCCGCCGCCGCCAGAACGAAGAACGCCAGCCCGACTTTCCATCCCACGTTCAGAGATGCTTTCACCATGAATTCCAGAATGGCCGCTGCGTCGCTATCGACCAGCAGCACAGCATCGGACACGACGGCTTGTGTCGCGTTGTACGCAACCAGTCCCACGATCGCTACCTTCGCGATGCCTTTGGACAACTCCACTACCGAGCGTGCCGACAGCATCACACGCCGAAGCCCTGCAAGAGGGTTCATCTTCGAGAACTTCGGCAGCACCGGCTCCCAGGTGAACAGGAACCCGACTTGCGCAACGCTTGCGATGACACCCACGAGCATCAGTCCAAACAGAATCGGCATCAACGCCAGAAAAAATCCCGACAGTCCATCCGCGACAAGGCGATGAACATTTTCCGGTGTCAGGTTGACTGCGGAGAGGCTCCCGAACACACTCTGCGCAACCGCGCTCAGCTTTGCAGCGAGCCCCGCGCCGCCAATGGACAGAATCAGCAACCCGAAGACGATCACCAACGCGGAGTTGACATCGATCGACTTTGCCACGCTCCCCTTCGCTCGAGCATCGGTGCGCTTTTTGTGAGATGCCGGTTCGGTTCTTTGTTCTGCCGTTTCGAATTCTGCCATGACTCAAAGGACCTTCACGAGTTCGAACAGACTCTCCTCGAATCCTGCCAGCAGCTTCTTGAAGACGAACACCAGAAGCGGCAACGCTGTCGTCAGCACCAGCAGCCCAACGCCGACTTTCAACGGGAAGAGTACTGCAAAAAGATTCATTTGCGGCATGACGCGCGCGAGGATCGAAAGTGCAACGTTGATGAGAAACATCGCCACCATGACGGGCGCCGCCAGCTTGACCGCAACAACGAACACCATCCCCACCATCTTCAGAAGGTGTTCCGCAAGCTCACCGTTGAGTGCGACACTGCCCATCGGAACACTCACGTAGCTGAGCTGCAACGCTTCCAGCAGAACGTGATGCCCATCGACCATCACGAACACCATCAGCATGAGCAGATACAGCGACTCGCTGATAACCGACGCGTGGGCATGGCTCTCCGGATCGAACAGCGCCGCAAGCGACAGTCCCGCGTCGATCGCGATCAGTTCTCCTGCAAAACGAACTCCGGCAAACAGCAAGCCGGCTGCAAAGCCGATGAGCAAGCCCACTGCCGCTTCCTTGAACACGGCGAGCACAAGCGGAATCAGTTCGGTATGCACCACAGCCGCTTCATGCGACGCAAGCGGATACATGACGAACGCGACGAACAACCCGATCGCTACTTTCACCTGAATCGGCACAGCCATGTGCCCGATCATCGGCGCGACGACAACAAGCGCCATTACCCGAACAAAGATCATCAGGAAGATCAGAAACTGGCTCACGTACAGTTCCATGGCTCAGTGCACCAGTGTCGGAATGTGATGGTAGAGATTGATCGTAAACCCAATAAGCGTATCGATCATCCACGGCAGCGTCAGTACCAGCACCACTGCCAACGCGATAAGTTTCGGGACGAACGAGAGCGTGAACTCCTGAATGGACGTCGCTGCCTGAAGAATCGAAACGATCAACCCGACAACCAACGAAACGATTAGAAGCGGCGCTGCGACCACCATGCCGGTATATAATGCTTCTCGAAAAAGGTGGACGACAAACTCAACATTCATGCTCGCTCCTCAATGAAAACTTTGCATCAACGATTCGACAACCAAATACCATCCATCCACCAAGATGAACAGGAGAATCTTGAACGGCATCGAGACCATTACCGGCGGTAGCATCATCATGCCCATAGACATCAGGATGCTCGCAACGACCATATCGATGAGAAGGAAGGGGATGAACAACACAAATCCGATTTGGAACCCCACGCGCAGCTCACTGATGGCGTAGGCAGGCACCAGCACGTAGGTCGGCACCTCGGAACGGTTCTTGGGCTTCTCGAGTTTTGCGAAGTTCAAGAACAACCCTAAATCCTCTTCTCTCGTTTGGCGAAACATGAACCCGCGAATCGGCTCGACTCCTTTTTCGTAGGCTTCCTGCAGCGACATTTTTTTTTGGAGATAGGGCTGGAGCGCTTGGTCGTTCACCTTGCTCCACGTCGGCGCCATCACGAAAAACGTGAGGAACATTGCCAAGCCGATGAGCACCTGTGAAGGAGGCATCTGCGGCGTGCCCATTGCTTGTTTCAAGAAATGGAAGACGACGATGATCCGCGTAAACGCCGTCGTGAGGATGAGAATTGCCGGCGCAAGCGAGAGGATCGTCATCAAGAACAGTATCTGCAACGTCACCGAAACGTCGTCAGGACTAGTTGCTTTGCCGACCTCGACGGAGAGTTTCGGGAAGGGCAGAGCTTTTTCCTGAGCGAACGCGGTGCCGCTCAACGCGAGCATGCAGATCATGAGGGGGATGAGGACACGCATCAGTGCGACCCTTTCGCTGCAAGTTTTCCCAATTGCGCAGCAAGTGCACGTGCGAATGTCGGAGCGCGAAGAGACCGCATCGGCACCCACGACTGCTCCGCCTGCTGCGCTGCAAGGCGTTCGTCGATGCGGTGCAGGCTGTGCTCATCGCTTACTTCGCCGAGTGCATGCATACCGTGCTCGCTCAGCCCGATGATGATGACCTTGTTCATCACTTTCAGCGCAGCGATCGAGCGCTTCGGTTGGATCATCATCGTTCCGAGCAGTTTCATCTCCACGATGCTGGAGGACCCCGTTCGCCCTCGAACCACGTACTTCTTCAGCAGAAACACGACGCCGACCATCAACGCGATGACGGCTGCAAGCGACAGCAGCGTTTTCACGACGAGCCATTCCATGCCCTACCTCCCCAGCCCTTTGATACGTTCGGCAGCGTTCACCAAGTTGGTGACGCGAATGGCGAAGTGTTTGTCGATCACGACAACCTCCCCTTCCGCCATCTTCTTGCCGTTGACGAAGATGTCCACGGGTTCACTCGCCATCTTATCGAACTCGATGATAGAGCCGCGCTTGAGATCGAGCACGCTGCGAATTTCCAGTTCGGTCCTGCCCAGCTCGATCGATACCGGAAGAGTCAATCCCATGAGCAAATCCAACTTCCTCTCCCGCTCGTTTGCCGATGCAGGAGGTTCGCTGCCGTCGAACTGCTGAAACTCTGCAGCTTGGATGTGCGGACCGCTCGTCGGCTCGTTGGGTTCTTCTTCCCTCTGTTTTTCACGAGGAGGAAACTTCAGCATCTCGTCGTCTTTGACTTGTTCCATAAGGCTCTAAGCGTTGTTGTCCTGTTCCACAATGATGTGAGAAATTTTCAAGGCCGTTCTGCCGTTGGAGATACCGGGGCGACCGCGTGCACGCACACGGTCGCCCACCATGAGACGCAACTCGCCGTTGACCGGCGTGTTGGTGATCAGGAGGTCCCCCACCTCCAACTCTTTGAGTTGCTGCAACGTTAGTGTCGTTTCGCCGAGAATGCACGTGACGGGAATTTTCGTCGTCTCCAGCGTTCGGAGAATCGTGCCGGACCAATCCCCCTTATCGGCTCCTCGCTGGGTGTTGGCGTGTTGCCGCGTTTGAAGCGTCGCAAGAACATCTTCCAGCGGCAACGTGGGAAAGCACAACGATGCGGCATAGCGGAAGTCGCCGAGCATGACTTCCAGCTTGACAACCAAAACGATCTCGCTCGTCGGAGCAATTTGGATGAAGTCGGCTTCGGTTTCATACCGATCGAGCACGAACTCGCTTTCAACCAACGTCGTCCATGTGCGTTGCAATTCACCCAACCCGCGCAGCACCATGCCCTTGAAAATGTTCTGTTCGATCTTGGTGATGGGCCGAACCTCCGCCACGTTTTCGGTGGAGCCACCCAACATACGCGCGATGATTGCCAGAACAAGTGCCGGATTTAGTTCCATCACGCTTTTGGCACCGAGTTCCTTGATCGTGAAGACGTACAAGCAACTCGGGCGCGGAGTTGAGACCACGTACTCTGAGTAGAACATTTGCTCGACCGAGACGACGTTGACGGCGGCTGTGGTCTGTAAACGCGACACGAGAAATGAACTCATCGCATCCGCGAAGCTGTCGTGGATGGCATGAAAGGTTTGGAGTTGGCGGCTCGACAGGCGGCGTGGCATCCGAAAGTCGAACCGAACGATCTCCCGTCCCACCTCCTTGGTACTCGCATCGACCGAACCACGTGCGTGCTGTTCGTCGGGCATCCCCGACAGCAGCGTGTTGATTTCTTGTTGTGAGAGAATCTCCGCCATTGTTCGAGGTGTTACTGGATGATATATTTGCTGAAGTACACGCTCTGGAGTTTGCCGATTTTCACCAACTCTCTGCAGCGCGTAAAAATCTCTTGACGAAGGAGCTCGCGTTTCGACACGTCGATTAAATCATCCATCGTCTTGCTCGTGAGGATGGAGTTCAGCGCATCCCGTACCGCAAGCTCTTTCTTCTCCAGCTCCTTCCTCGCTTCTTCCGAACTGACATTGAAGCCGATGGTCGTAAGCAGATAGCGCTGCCCGTTCGTCCCCGCAGGGTTGATGATCAAATCTTTAATGACGTAGATGTATTCCTCGCGGACATCCCCCTTTTTTTCTGCTGCTGGAGATTCGGTGTGCTCGCAGTGCGCTTGCGCGACCGGTGTCACGATCATTGCGCCGGTATTTTGTAACGCAACCGGTACGAGAAATTTCGCCGTCAGAAAGTACACGAGTACAAGTTGCATAAAGAACGCGGGGACGCCGATCAGGACAATCTTTTTCAGCGCTCTCCCTTTTTGTTCTTCCGGTGCTGGAGACGTTTGTTCAGGTGTTTCATCAGCCATGGTACAGCCTCATGATTAGTCGTGGTGCACGCAGAAAGGTCAAAGCGTATGCCATCGGACGGTTCTGACGCATCGTAAGGAGGAAGGGCGAACAATGGGAGAGAATCCCTCGAGTGCATCACGAGGCACCTCGACGTGGCGGCACTCTTGGTGGTCAATATCAGCCAACTGATTCGGAAGACTCTGCTACCAGCATGGACAAGACATCAGCGGGCAGCCCGAAAGCGAGCCACCCGCCGTCGTTCCGACTACCGCCGCAAGTTGATGGTCTCTTGCAGGATTTCGTCCGTCACGGTGATGATGCGAGCGTTCGATTGATAGCCGCGCTGCGCAACGATCATACGTGTGAACTCCTCTGCCAGGTCCACGTTGGATTGTTCCAACACGCCGCTGGCGATTACGGAGCTTGACCCCTCACCTGCAATCACGTAGGTGACATTGCCAGAGTTGCCCGTCACGGTGAACAGTCCATCTCCTTCTTTGAACATGCCGCCCGGATTGTTCAACTCGGCGAGAATGATCTGACCTAAGGTGATCGTCGTGCCGTTCGAGAACTTGCCTTGCACCTTCCCATCCTTCTCGACGATAATGTTCTCGAGCGTTCCCGACGCATAGCCGTTCTGATCACGCATGCTCACGATCGAGGTGCCGGAGGTTTGCGTGATACCGCTGAACTGGCCCGGCGTTCCGACATCCAACGTGAAGCTGATCGGATCGGCACCGTTGGTAGGTGTGAACGCGATCGGCGTACCGGTAGAGTTCGTCAGCGTACCGGTACCATCGAACGTGAGCGAGCCGTTGCCGATGGATGTTGTCTGTCCGGTTTGCACGGCGTTCCACGTCCACGTGTTGTTGCCAGTTTTCGTGAAAGTGACGGTGATGCTATGCTGATTGCCGAGCGAGTCGTACACTTGGAACGTAGACTGCACCGTTCCATTGACGGCGGTGCCGCTATCCAAGTTGCCCGCAAGTCTGACACTCGTCGTCGCCTTTGCTGGTGCCTTCCGATCGAATGCGAAACGCAAGTTCGTAATCGGCGCATCGGGAGGAATCGTGCCGTCCGGGTTGGCAAGCCGTCCTTGCAAGATCGCGCCGTTACTCGGCAGCACCATGTTGCCTTGAGCGTCGAAGGTGAAGTTGCCGACGCGCGTCAGGAACTCCTTGCCTGCCCGTTTGACGACGAAGAAACCGCCACCTGTCACCGCAAGGTCGGTCGGCGCGCCGGTTCCTTCGAGATGGCCTTGTGCAAACATCTGCTGGATGGCACCGACGCTTGCCCCCAGCCCAATTTGCTGCGGGTTGACACCGCCATTATCGCGCGTTGGGCGATACGCGTTCAACCGCGTTTGTGCGAACATTTCCGAAAACAACGCACGGGAGGCTTTGTAGCCGATCGTGTTGATATTGGAAATGTTGTTTCCGATGACATCCAGCATCACCTGATGGTTGCGAAGCCCCGAGATGCCGCAGAAGAGTGAAGTGTAGAGCGACATAGTTGTACCCCCTTGTTGTGTTTGTGAATGATTGATGATCGAGCTTCTGTCGGTCAGCTCGACGGGGGCCTCCTCTGTGCGAGGACCGGCCCTCATCTGTTGTTGCTATCCTGCAATCACCGCGCTGTCGATGTTGGTAAAGACATTCTGTTTCATGCTCTCCCCATCCAACGCTGTGACCACCGTGCGATTCTTGACACTCACAATGAACGCAACGTCGCGTAACAACACGAGCGAATCGTTGGCGCCCTTCTTCTCTGCAAGCGATACCGCCTGCTGCAGATCGGCAAGGTCTTTCTGATCCAATTGAATGTTCCGTGCGTTCAAGCGCTCCTGTGCGTGTTTCGAGAACCGTACTTCTTGCAGTTCCTTCTGGAGGATTGCATCGAAGGACCGTTCCGATGGCAGCGGCATCGGAGACTTCTGCTTCAATCCTTCGACGCCGCCGACAGGAAGGAAAGGAACCTTCACGCCGTTGATGATCTCAGCCATCGGTGTCAGCCCTCCAGCACTTCCAGAATATTTCCCAGCAGTATCTCCTGACCGTTGATCACGAACTTCGTTCCCTCCGCTGCGAAGCGAACGGCCGATACTGTTCCGTACATGAACGTAGAGACGTTCAGCATGGCGTTGTTCGCATCGCGCGCTTCGACGACGAAGGTGTACGTGCCTGCAGGTGCTTCGTCGTTCGGGAAGATGTTCGGGTCAGTACGGCCATCCCATGTGAACGTGTTGTCTCCTTGTGCGGTGCCAGTGACGTTCAGTGTACGGACGACACGTCCCGACTCATCCTTGATCTTCACGACCACCGACGTCGCGGCAGAAGGAAGCGTGTAGCCCAGCTTGATGTCACGTGTCCGTTCTGCCGGCGCTCGCAACCTGAACGTATCGCTGAGCGCCCGGACTTCTTTACCGACAAAACCCGCTGAGAGTCCGTTGTTGATCGCTTGCGTCAACACGTAATTCGCATTGATGCTCTCGGCCAGCGAGCTGCTGATGTTGTTGAGCTGCTCGACGGAAGCAAATTGCGCGAGCTGTGTCGCAAACTCCGTCCCCTTCAACGGATTCATTGGGTCCTGAAACCGCAATTGGTTGGTCAGCAGCATCAGAAAATCGTCCTTGCCGAGGGCGTTGTTTCCGGTGCGTGCATTCCGTACTTGCGGCGGACCCACCCCTGTTGCTTGAAAGATCGGCATGGTTCCTCCATGGTGTTTGTTGTTAGATGATGTATTCGACTGTGTTGTAACCGAGATCGCGCATCGCTGCGTACGTCTCGGCCACATCCACATCCGTTTGCCGCTTCGCTGACCCCTGATGCCGCGAGCGCTGCTGCTCCTGCTGCGCCTGCCGGTGCATCAAACTGTCGGCTACGATGTCGAAGCGGTGGATTTCTATGCCTTGCTGAGCAAGCGCCTCTCGGAGTTGCGGCAGTTGCGCATCGAGTGCTGCTTTTACCGCGGGCACACTGACATCGAGCCGCGCCGCAAGCTCTCCCTCCTGCATCGTCACGCGCAGCGAAAGCTCACCCAGATGTTCGGGCTTCAACTGCACTCGCACTTCGGATGTCTTGCCCGCAATGTGGAGCCGCACCTCGTCCACAATCTTGAGGACCACATTCTTCGCGAACTCTTCCGGCAGTTTCATCGCAGCAGGAGGTGCGCTCCTCGCCACTGTGCTCTCACTCGATACTTCCGATCGCCGAGGGGAAGGCACCTGCACAAACAGATTCGTGCCCGTTTCCCCTGGAGTCCCCCCACGATGCTCCACGAGTTCTCCACTTCTCCCTTTCATCGACGCAGGATGACTCTTCTGTTGTTCGTCCGCCGCGGTGCGATCAGGCTGCATGCTCTCTTGCGGCGTTTCTCCGACAGCAGGCGGCAACTTTTCTGCTCTCGCGTCGGAAGGATGCGCTGTGATCTCTTCCTTCCCTCCTTGGTTCGTGCGAGCGACGGCGAAAGCACCGTCCTCCTCGAAGTCCATCACGACCCTCTTCTCACTCGCAGCAACGTTCGATACGTTCACGCGCTCGGTATAATGCTTCGTGTCGGCAAACGTGTCTGCAACGGCCTTGAGCGCCGCCGCAGTTTCAGCATTCTGCAACGGCGCAGATGACGAAAGCGTCTGCGTCGAATCCTTCACGCTAGTCCAATCGATAAGAAAGCTCGCCGGTGAGTCACCCCCCACACGTGTTGCCTGCCCCTCGACGGTGCGCGCTCCTCCCACATGCTGCAATACATTGAACGGCGTCGCTTGCTTGTCTTCAACGTTCCGCATCGCCGTTTCGGGTCGCGCCGTTCCCGCATCCTGCGATGGAGGATGCGAGATGTTCTGCTGGCGTGCTTCGCGCTGTCCAGAATTCTTCTCAACACTCTTGAGCGCGTCATCCGATCGCGCGACTGCGCGCTGAGACGCTGAGCCACCATCGCCTCCTGGCGTGATGACCTTTTCCGTTGGCGACGAGGTTGTCGGCAGAGGGGAACTTTGCTCCGACGTAAACGAACCCGGCTGTACAGGTACAGCTCTTCCAACAATTGCGAAGGCTTCATGTTCAGTCGAAGCGTGTGTGCCGAACGGCGCAGCAGCGTCGGGTTCACCCCCAGATCGTAGGGCCGAGACAATGCTCACTGTGTGACCGCCGTGAGGAGGCACGTTGGACGATGAATTACTCGAACTCTCCTTCGGGATTTCGGCACCGGCACCTTCGTGCTGCGCCGCGGGTGTTGCATGAACGAATCCGCCGAAGAACTGTAGGAGTAGGGAGAGGAAATTCGTGCTCTTCTCGGTCGTTTCGCTTGCGGACTGCTGGGCGTCCTTCTCGTCAGTGCGACCGACGGGTGATGCATTGTTCGACAGGAATTGTTCAACGGAGCCGATCATAGTTCACCTTTCACTTTGAGGATACGAGCTGCTTGTTTCGGATTGAGCGCTGCGAGAATCTTGGCACTCTGACGTTTCTTCATAGCCGTCAGAACCTGTTTCACTGCAAAGTCGTCCATGTTGTTCAGGATACGCGCAGCACTTTCCGGATCCATCGCTTCGAAGATTTGTGCCATGGTTCGCGCCTCTGCATCGGAGAGCGAATCTCCACTCCCTGTTGCAGACTTAGCCAAGCGTTCGCGGAGGTGTGCAATCGTCGCGACCAATTCCTTCACCGAATCGCTTTCTCCCACCGCCGAGGGAGAAGTTGCTGCATGGCGGTCGGATGGTTGCTGCGTCGAATGAACTTCGGGCTTGCGCGAGCTATCCTGAACTGCAGCATGCGATTCCGTTGCCGGCGGCGAGTGGGTCGTGTCTGCCGCTGGGTGTGTGGAGTCGGACTGCTGCGCCGGCGTCTGCTGGACAAGTTCCAGCGGGACAAGTCCCGGGATAAGAAAGAACGCTTGTGGGTACACAAACGCTATCAACACCATAAGAGCGGTGATGGTGACCAGCGAAGATATGAGGACCGGAAACAGTTCCTTCATGGTACAAGCCTCCCGTCGCTTTTCTTGTTCGATCGTTGTGCGAGTTCATCGATGAAGTGTTGCTCTTTGCGTTCAAGTTCTCGCATCGCTTCATGCTTGCTCTTCTCGTCGAGCTTTTCGACCATCTGACGTGCCTGTGCCCGCTGGGTCAACTCCTCGCGTTTCGCTTCTTCTTGCTCCTTCATTTCGTTCACTTTCGTCGTCTGACGGTTGATCTCTCTTGTCAGTCGAAAAATAAACGCACGGTGAATCTGCAAATCGTGGGCTTTTGCGCGTCCGGTGCCGTAGGTGTCCTTCACGGCTTCTTCCCGCGCCTCCTGTAAACGATCCAGCATCTCTTTTTCCTGCAGATGCGATTGACGAATCTGCATGAGTTGTTGCTGCGTGAGTTTTTCCTGATGTTGCTTCACGCGAACGAGGGTAGAGAAACGTGTTATCGGTTTGGTCATGGTCTTATGCTCGCATCATTTCGATCAACACCTGCACACTGGTTTCGAACTCTTCGTGCTCGTCCGCTTGCTGGCGGAGGAAGGCACGAATAATTTCCCGCATCTTGACCGCTTCGTCGATCTTCGGGTTGTTGCCACGAACGTACGCACCGATATTGATCAGGTCTTCGGCTTCGCGATACGTTGCCAGCAAGTCCAGCAAACGCGCGGCAGCCGCCCGATGCTGGGGTGTTGTTACTGCGGGCATAACACGACTGACGCTTTCCAACACATCCACAGCAGGATAGTGTCCTGCCGAGGCGAGCTTGCGCGAAAGAACGATATGTCCGTCGAGGATCGAGCGAGCGGTATCGGCGACAGGCTCGTTCATATCGTCTCCCTCCACCAGCACGGTGTACAAACCCGTGATGCTTCCCTTGCTGCTGTTGCCTGCCCGTTCCAACAGTTTCGGCAGCATGGCAAAGACCGAAGGTGTGTAGCCCTTGGTCGTCGGCGGTTCGCCGATTGCGAGGCCCACTTCGCGCTGTGCCATCGCCAAACGTGTGAGAGAGTCCATCATCAAGATCACATTCATCCCTTTGTCGCGAAAGTACTCGGCAATCGTTGTTGCAAGAAATGCCGCCTTGATGCGGATAAGCGCTGCCTGATCGCTCGTTGCAACGACCACCACCGATCGACGCAGTCCTTCCTCCCCGAGTTCCTTATCCAAGAATTCTCCCACCTCACGTCCACGTTCACCAACCAGGCAGATGACGTTCACGTCCGAGCTGGCGTAGCGAGCGATCATTCCGAGCGTCACGCTTTTCCCGACCCCGCTTCCGGCAAAAATGCCAACGCGCTGACCAACACCGCAGGTCTTGAGCGTGTCGATGGAACGAATGCCGGTAGCGATTGGCTTGGTGATGCGCTTCCGCTCGAGCGGATTCGGCGGCGGGGCGTAGATCGATCGGCGCTCCATAGCCTCGACGGGTCCCTTGCCGTCGATGGGATGGCCAAGGCCATCCAGCACACGTCCCAACAGCTTGTCCCCAACGCGCACCGATAGAGCTTGACCCGTCGCAACGATTTCGCTTCCCGGGCTGACGCGCCCCGCATCGCCTAACACCATCGACAGAACCTTGTTACCGCGGAAGCCCACCACTTCCGCGGTACACAAGTCCTCCCCACTGCGCGCTTTCACTTTGCACACTTCCCCTAAAAAACAATTTGGACCAATGGACTCGATGACCAGCCCGATCACCTGCGACACCCTGCCGTTCACCTTCAGCATATCCGCATGATGCAAGCGCGCGTAATACGGTTGAAAGAAATCGTCCGTTTGAACAACAGGCATGGCGTCGGTTCTCGTCATCTCGCCTCCTGATCGCTGAACAACGCAGCCTCCACGCGTTCGAGTTGTGTGGCGATGCTTGCATCGACGTTGCCGGCATCACTTTCGAGCATACAACTGCCGCGAGGAATCGTTTCGTCCGATTCCAACGTCAGTTCACGCACCGCGTCGGCGCTGGTCAAGAGCGCTGGACGATGTGCTCGCACAAACTCCTCATCGGCCGGATTGAGACGAATCCGGATACGGTCAACACCAACAACCCGCTTCATGGCTTCATGAATCTGCCGCAGGACGAACTCGTCGTCGATGGTGACCGCTTTCTTCACGATACGTTCCGCAATCGCGACCGCCAATTGCACGGCGTTGCGTTCTGCCGCCGACTGAAACTGGTGATATTGCCTTATGATATTGCCCAACAGTGTTTCGACGCGCTCAGAAAGCTCCGCTTCCTTTCGGTGAAATTCCTCCGCCAATGTTCCTTCTGCATGCCGCCTTCCTTCGTCGAAGCCCGCCTTGAACTCCTCGCGCAATCGTTCTTCAATCTCATCCGTCGCGCGTGCCGGAGTACGCTCATCGAGTTGTCGTTTGTTCGCAGCCTCCTCCGCAGCACTGCCTTCTTCTTCGACTCCTGCTGCATCGAACTCGGGCAACGGCATCGCTGTGCGGTGCCCTCTGCCCGAACCGAACACGTGCACGCCCCCGCCAGGCGTGTGCACTTTGATCGCCTTAGACGACAAGTTCTTCCGATCCTCCCCTTCCTGCAATGATGATTTCTCCCGCTTCTTCCAGTTGCTTGACGATCGCGACGATGCGCGCCTGTGCCGCCTCGACTTCTTTCAAACGCACCGGTCCCATATACTCCAACTCTTCTTGCAACAACTCGCGTGCACGCTCGGACATGTTGGAAAGAATCTTGGTTTTCAGCTTCTCGTCCACCACCTTCAACGCCAACGCAAGGTCTTTCTTATCAACTTCACGCAAGATGCGCTGGATACCGCGATCGTCCACGTACACGATGTCCTCGAACATGAACATCAGATTCTTGATCTCTTGCGCAAGCTGCGGTTCCCTCTTTTCGAGGTGCTCCATAATTTCTTTTGCCGTGTCGCCGCCAACGCGATTGAGAATGGTTGCAACCGATTTGGGTCCTCCGGTTTCGCTGACGCCGAGCGCCATCTCTGTTTCAGCAACCGCCTCAAGCGCTTCTTCCATTTCGGAGAGCAACGTAGGGGACACCTTTCCCAACGTCGCCATGCGGTACACGACATCGTTGCGAAGTGCCTGAGGAAATTCCGAGAGCACTTCCGCCACTTGCTCCGTTCGAAGGTTCGAGAGAATCAACGCGATTGTTTGCGGGTGCTCCTTTTGCACGAAGGTGGCGATTTGATACGCGTCCACTTTCTTAAGATTATTGAAACCGCGGACATTCGTGACACCGCGGACACGCTCGAGAATGACAGCCGCACGTTCAGGTCCCAGCGATTTCTCCAGAAGGGCTTGTGCCTGTTCGGTTCCACCTTCGATCAGGAACTCCTGAGCAGTGATCAACTGCTGAAACTCATCGATCACGCGGTCGATCACGGCTGCAGGTACTCCTTTGAGTTTTGTAATCTCGACGGTGAGGTCCTCAATCTCCTGCTGCGAGAGGCTCCGCATGAGCGCCGTCGAGGTCGGGAGGTCCAACGCTAACATCAGGAGCGCTGCCTTTTGCTTGTTGCTCAGATTGGATGATGTCGATGCTGTCGCTACCATTTGTCGTTAGACTACGCGCTATGGGACATGCACTGTGCGAGATGCTAGGTATCAGCCAACCATACCTTGAGCAGGCGTCCTGCATCCTTCGGACGTTGCTCGATGTACCGTGTAACCGCCTTGATACGTTCTTCCCGGCTGCGCGCTTCCTCCGAGATCATTTCTTCCGGCGCCGGCAGTTCTCGTCGATCAGGTGGTGCGCCGAGAGTACCCTCCGATGCGGTCGTCAGCATACCTGCGACGGCTGTGATCTCCTTTCCCCATTTCTCCTCTACCACTTTTGGTGCCCGTAGCTTGCTCAGCAAGAACCACAGGATCACCACGGCGCCGACCATGGCGACAAGAAGGAAGAGTTTACCGTACACTTGATCTTCGAACACTTCCTGCCAGCTCGTTCCGGGCTTGTCTTTGTAGAAGAAGTCATCCGCTTCGACCCCCACACCGAAAGGCAAGTTCACAACCGAAACGTCGTCATTGCGCGTCGAATCGTATCCAACTGCTCGCTTCACGATCTCCTCCAATTGCACCATCTCCTCCGGTTTACGCGGCTGGTACTCGATCACCGTCTTGCCGTCACGTTCTTGGGGCACCGGAACACCGTTGACCACTGCAGCAATGGACAGGCGTTTGATCCCGCCGACATTCTCGACAATGTGCTCGAGCGTCTTGTTGATTTCATAGTTCGTCACGGTGTTGTTACGGGTGGATGGCTGGCTGGAATCTTTCAGCACGTTCTTTTCTTCCGTGATCTGCTCGCTTCGGACAACGGTTTTGTCGGGATCGTATTGTTCGAGCGTGCGTTCGACCTGACGGAAATCGAGTTCGGCGGTAACCTGCACGCGAGCGTTGCCTGCACCGACAATGCCTTCCAACATCATCTGGGCTTTTTGGGCAAGATAGGATTCAACTTTCTGTTGCAATTGGTACTGCGTGCCGGTCCTCGCAGCAAGCGTGTTCGCTTTTTCCGTGTCCGAGAGCAGCGCGCCGCGCGAATCGATAATGGTGACGTTCACCGGCTCCAGCCCTTCCACACTGCTTGCTACCAGGTGGATGATCCCTTGAATCGATTCGTGCCGCAGGGGCTTCCCCGATTTGAGCTTCAAGACAACCGACGCTGTTGTGGGTTTCGCGTCTTCTTTGAACAGCGATTTCTCCGGCACCACAATGTGGACGCGAGCAGCCTCCACCTCTTCCAACCCAAGAATGGTTCTCGCCAACTCACCCTCCATCGCACGCCGGTAGTTCACCCTCTGCACGAAATCCGATACCCCCAGATTCGTTCGGTCGAAAATTTCGTACCCGATGATACTGGATTGCGGCAACCCCTCTCCTGCAAACGCAAGCCGCAGGTCGTAGATCTTCTCCTTTGGGATCAAGACCGTCTTGCCGGCGTCTTCCAGTTGGTACGGAATCTTCTTTTCCTGAAGCTTCTCGACGATCTTGGCAGCATCTTGTGGTGCAAGATTGCTGTAGAGGATGCCGAAGGTCGGGCGGTTCGCGTACGTCACCAACAGGATGATCGCAGCAACCGCGCCGATGGTGACCGCACCGAGCGCGATGCGCTGCGCGAACGAGAGCCGGCGCAGCAGATCGGTGAACTGCGTTCGCACCTGCGACTGGAATTCTGTCATGCTACACCTGCATTCTCATGATTTCTTTGTAGGCATCGATCGCTTTGTTGCGTATCTCCATCAACAGCTCGAAACTCGTCTTCGCTTTCTCCACAGCGATCATGACTTCGTGCAGGTCAGTCGCCTCACCGCTCACCATCCGCTCGATGGCTTTGCCTGCTTCACCTTGCAGCGCATTGACATCGCGAACGGCTTGATTCAATGTTTCGCTGAACGATATATTCGTTTCCTTCAACAATTTCTCGACGTTGCGGCGACCCGCACCGCCGAGTTCGGGGAGCAATTGAAGTTCTTGCATCGTCTCTCATCCTTTCCTATCCACAAGTGTTCCGACCCTTGCCGATGTCGTGGCGGCATCCCGATGGTACGGGCTGTACGAGCGAATCGCCTCCACCGACGCCGGGTAGAGATTCTCGAAGAATTCCTTCTCCGCATCCGTCAGGATCGCATCGGGTTGCGGCGACGCTGCCTTTTGCACCGGCGTAGCATGCTGGGCAAGCTGATCGTGAAAAGTTTTCTCCGCAGAAGGCGCCGTGTGTGCCGGCGTTTGGAGAGGGGAGGGTGGAAGAGAAATTCGGTTCACGTTCATGTTCAGATCTCCAACGTATCTTTTGCCATCGCTTTCTGCGCGTTCAACACCGTGATGTTCGCTTCGTATGCCCGCGAGGCGGACATCATATCGACCATTTCCGTTACGATGTTCACGTTCGGCATTTTCACATACCCCTGCTCATCCGCATCGGGATGCGTCGGATCGTGCATGAGTCTGAAATCCGACATATCCTCTCCTTCCTGCGCTTCGACACTACCGGGCAGCGATGCCACCTCGCGGAATGCCACATCGCTTCCAGAAAAATGACCTTGCTGGGTAGCTTTGAGTCGCACGGCTGTAGCTTGCTGCGCAACGGCGGTCTCGAACGTCTCTGCGCCTACCGATTGCATCGAGACAACTTTCCGGCGGTACGGTGTTCCGGCTTCCGTGCGCGTGGTTTCCGCGTTCGCAATGTTGTTGGCGATGGCGTTCATCCGTTTCCGTTGCGCACTCAGTCCCATCGCGCTGATGCTAAGACCGGCAAAAAGCTTTTCGATTTTCATAGCGTGCCCCGTATCGCTTTTTGAATCCCCTTGATCGTATCCCCCAACATCCGAGCGCTGAATTTGTACCGAATCTGGTTCTTTACCATCTCCGCCATCTCGACATCGATATCCACATCGTTGAAGCCGCTTGCCATCTCGTTGTAACCGGGCGGAGGATCGTCCGCGACGTTGTGCACTTCGGGGCGAATCTGTTCGATACCATGCGGCGAGCCGACCGGAAGGTGCTTCGCGTTCGTCTGCGCGCCTCGCACATGCATGCCTGCCTGCGCGTCCGCAAGCTGCTCCTCGAACGATACTCGCTGACTCTTGTATCCCGCCGTCGTGATGTTGGCAATGTTGGAAGCGCTCACCTTTTGCCGCAACGCGTACGCATCCAACGCCTTGCTCAGCAGCGGAATCTTGGTTGCATCGAACAATCCCATCGTCGTCACCTTCTTGTGCGTTCACACCTCTGTCTGCCTGCACTGAAATCTGCAATACAAGTGCCAAGCGGATTCCATCATGTCTGTGCGAAAAATCGTATGAGCGAATGCTGTGAACCGCGGATGGTGTTGGCTAGTATCCGACACTTGGCGGATTGTTCAACCGCTATGCGCTTTGCGGAGTTGTTGCAACTGCGGCACCATGTGCTTCTGGTAGCAGTCAGGGCAAATACCGTGAGAGAAGTTCGCTTCGGTGCGGTGAGAGATGTAGGTTTCCATGTGCTGCCACTGGTTTGCGTCGTCTTTGATTTTCTTGCAGTAGGCGCAGATAGGAAGCAAGCCTTCCAACTGCTTCACTTCCGCCTGCAAGGCGAGAATCCGTTCGGCAACGCGGATACGGGCAAGAAGGGTGTCTCTATCGAAGGGCTTGCTGATGAAGTCGTCCGCCCCTGCTTCCATGCCCTCCAGATACTTTTCTTTTCCCTCCAGTGAGGTCAGCAGGATGACGTACGTGTACTTCGGTCTCTGGTCGGTGCGAATCCGCCGACACAATTCAACACCGTCCACGTTGGGCATCATCCAGTCGGAGATGACCAGCGGATAGTGATTGACTCGATACTCTGCCCAAGCGTCAGCCCCGTCGCGGGTTTCCACGACCTCGTGACCGAAGGATTTGAGCGCTGCGGTCAAAACACGCCGTGAGATGGTGTCGTCGTCAGCCGTGAGAATTTTCATGATCCTTTGCTGCCTGATGTGGGTATTGCTCGATTACTTGTTGCACTCTCGATATCTCATTCTCAATGCTCTGCAAGAGTTCGTAGGCTGTTGCAAGATTGCCTGCTTTTGCCGAGGTTTCGAGCGTCTGACAATATGCTGCCAGTTGCTGCGCGCCGATATTGCGACTCCCCCCTTTGATGGTATGGGCAATCAACTGCACGGCGGGTGCATCTTGGGAGGCAATCGCATCGCGTAGTGCCCCAAGCTGCTGCGGCACGTCCTGCTGAAACATTTGAAATAACTCCACCACCAACGATGGATCGCCCAACTCATCCAACTCCTGCAAACGTTTCGAATCGAGTACACCATCGAGCGAGTCCGTCGGCACGCTGCGTATCTCCGGCACCTGCTCGATATTCGCCGTTGGGACGGACTTGTGCGTCGGCTTGGGAATCCACTGCATGATGGTATCGAACAACACATCCGCTCGGATCGGCTTGGTGATGTATGCATCCATGCCGCTCTGAAAACACCGCTCGCGCTCGCTCTGCAGTACGCTTGCCGTCATCGCGATGATGGGCACGCGGCGTTCACCATTTTCATCAGCACGGATCGCTTGCGTTGCGGCGAAGCCATCCATTTCCGGCATCATGCAATCCATCAGCACAACATCGTAGCGGGTACGCTGAACCGCTTCGAGCGCTTCTCTTCCGTTGCTGGCGACGTCGGGAACACACCCAAACTTCTGCAACATCTTCGTCGCAACCTTTTGATTGACCGCATTATCCTCCACCAGCAAAATGCGAATCCCCTCCGGGAGTTTGTCCTCGCGCGTTGTTCGAGAGGTTCGTCCGTTTGATGCTGCCTCATATCCCGTTCCTCGTTCAAATACTGCGGTAAACCAGAACGTGCTGCCCTTCCGCGGCACACTGTCTACCCCAATGGTTCCTCTCATCAATTCCACCAACTGCTTGCAGATCGCAAGTCCCAGTCCTGTTCCACCGTACTTCCGCGTTGTGCTTCCATCAGCTTGAGTGAAGGGCTGGAAGAGTTCTCGCTGCACCTCTTCGGGAATACCGATCCCGGTGTCGGTCACGGAGAACTTCAGCGTGGTCTCCCGATCAGTCAGAACAACGCATGCGACGCGGACGGTGATTGTTCCCTCGTCGGTAAACTTCACTGCATTGCTGACAACGTTGGTGATGATTTGCCGAAGACGGGTCGGGTCGCCAATGACCCAGAGAGGAACATCCGGTTGCACAATGGTTTCGATCGACACGCGTTTTGCGTTTGCTCGTTTCTTGAAGAGACCGACGCAGTCGATGAGCAGCTTGTGCACATCGAGCGGTACATGTTCCAATGTTAATTTCCTCGCTTCGATTTTGGAGAAGTCCAGGATGTCGTTGATGATCGTGAGCAACGCTTCACTGCTGGAATGGATGGTCTCGACATAGTCGCGCTGGACAGAGTCGAGATGGGTATCCAGAAGCAGTTCCGTCAATCCCAACACGCCATTCATCGGCGTGCGGATCTCATGACTCATGTTTGCAAGGAATTGGCTTTTCGCCTCACTCGCTGCTTGAAGGTCGCGCAGCGCTTTCTGCAGCTCGAGTGTCCGTTCCTGTACCGTTTCTTCCAGTTGGCGGTTCTGTTCGTTGATGCGCGAGTAGAGTGCAACGTTCTCCAGTGCGCTCGCGGTGATGATGAGAAGAATAGAAAGCAGATTGAGCGAACCGTCGGCAACCTGTCCCCCGTTCCCCTTAAGCAAACCGACAAACATTCCATGGACGCGTTCGCGCGTAGCAATGACGTGTAGTACCACACTTCTTCCTTCCTCCACACTTTGCACCGTTACCGCACGGTGTTGGTTCAATGCCCACGCGAACATCCCTTGACGGGTTTGGTATTCAATCTCATCACGAACGGAATCTGCATGCTCTGCCGGAATGCACTCTCTGAGCGTGAACTCGCCGGTTTCCTCATCCACCATATAGTACGCTACCGTCTCAAAGTTGACGAGACGAGACGCAAAGTCTCGTGTCGCTGTCAGAATGTGGTGGGCATCCCAATCCGAACGCGAGGTCGTGTAGCGGTCGCCCATGGCAACAACGATGTTAAGGGCATCGAGGTTCATCCGATTAATTTCCTCAAGATATCGGATGCGCGACTCTAAGCGTTCGATCTCCTGGACGACTTCAGGGGGAAGAGGACCGGTATGTCTTCGCATGGATGCTGGCTCCATTACCGATTCCTCTTCACAGAATCAGTTTGACTGCTTCGGCATATTGGCGGTCGATCTGATCGAGTGTCGGCGCCAAGACGCTCACAGGCAACTCCAAACGCTCCCACGCCGCGGCATCGAGCGGCGGAACGAATTGCTCACCACTGCTTCCCAAGCCCATGCTGTGGGCAAGGATGTCCGCCGTGTGCACGATGGCGGTCTCCACCGGAAATCGTCCTGCCAACTCCGGACGATGATGGAAAGCGACTACCTCTTCTTGATAAACCGACAAACGCCAGTTCTGCATCAACGCTCTGCCCACGGCAGCATGATCGAACCCGATTACCTGCTCTTCGGCAACGTGGAGCAACTCGTTGTTCTCCCTTGTCCGCACCAACGCTGTCCGAGAGAGATCGGGAATCTTCATATACATCACCAAGCGACCGATGTCGTGCAGAATACCAGAAACAAAGAAACGTTCGACGTTGGGTTCACGACGATACGCTGCCAGCGTCCGTGCGGCAATGCCGACGCCGATAGAATGTTTCCAGAACCGCTCCATGTCAACCAAATCCGATGGAATCCCCTTGAAGAGCTTAATTACCGACGTTGCCAGTGCAAGGTCGCGCAACTGCTGCGTCCCTACAATCGTGATGGCTTGGGTGATTGAATCGATGCGTTGCGGCAAACTGAAGAAGGCGCTGTTGACCAACATGAGCAAGCGGGCGGTGAGTCCTGCGTCCTCGCTGATGATCCTCCCGATCTCATGCATCGACGAGCGCGGGTTGTTCACTGCTTCGTTGATCCGAGCAAAGACCGTGGGAAGCGAAGCAACCTCGACGTAACCTTTCAGCAGATCGTTCGGTCCGGTAATCACGACTCAAGCCCTCTCATCGTTCGTTGCACCGTGCGAAGCACATTCAAGCGCATCAGTTCTTGATTGAAGGGGTGCTGCATATCGGCATGCCGAAACAACTCACGGTACGACGTCTCAGCGTGAGCGAGAAGGTCTTGGTCCAGTTCCACACTTTCTTGCGCGTTCAGTTCCTCTCGAGTGACTCCCTGAATATCCGCTTCGGTGATTCCCCATTGGCGAAGGACCGTAAGATGTTTCTCGGTCAGTGCGATGCCCGCTTTGAGCAGCACACGATGGTTACGATCAACAACGTCGGCTGCCAGTACCATACCGGCTTGAAGTTGATCTAAATTCAGTTTGCCCATACCGGTCGTTTTGGCGTCGTCTGTTATTTGGGATTGCGTTGAAAGCGTTTTGCAGAGATCGTCAGGGACGTGCCACACCTCGGTGTTGCATGCGTGAACACGAGCACACCGTTCGCGGGCAATCCAGCGATCACCTGCTGCGTTTGCCATTGATAGCCTTCAAGCCGTACTGAACGATCGGCAAGAAATTCATCTTTGGTCTTCCACAGCACGCCGCAGTAGCTGCATTGTTTGAACGATCCTGTCATAACCAGCATCCTCCGATAGCGCAGTGTTGTGCTGAGCTTTTCGCAAACGATATGCCACGGGAGCGCACATGAGAAGCATCGGTCAACCTCAAGAAATATGTGCTTCTCGCTCGCGCGATCGGTTGACTCGCAAACTGATGACTCGATCGGGCTGGCTATTATTAGACAGATGGATGGGAGGTAGAAGCGTTCAAGGGATGCGCATTGACATACAGCGCTTGGGGTGCTCGTCAGGAGGAGCTGTTCTTCGGTGACTGAAGTACCAACTGAACGGCTGATCGTACAAGTTCATCTTCATCTTCGACATAGTGCGCAGCAAATTCGGTAGCACGCGCATCATCGAGAGAACCCGCTAACTCCACCAGGCGCATGCGCATGAGCGAGTCTTCACACTTCATCCACTCGTGCAAGAGCTTGCACGCTCGCTCGCCATCGATGGTAAACAACGTTTCGAGGATTAGGGGACGAATTCCTTCACCCGAAACATCCCATTGCGACGCAACGGAATCGAACGCAGAGACAAGAAGTTCTCGTGGGTAGAAAAGTTCCGTATTCTCGCGGCTTCGTTTCACCAACGCGCGAAGAAGCACAATAAGCTCTTTCTTCTTCGTGAACGACGGGGAAAGGAGATTCGCAATAGCGGTAGGAAAGGCGTCATCCCGCCGTTCAAGCAGGTTGACCAATACAGCGTCGAGATACTCTGAGGTACCGAGGGCGTGGAGAAACGCCTCGGTCACGGTAGGATCGGTATCCGGTGCCAACACGTTCACAGCATGAAGACGCACGCGAAGGTCGCTATCGCTCAACAAGCGTATCACGTCATCCTGGGAAGCGTGAGAGAACGTCATCTGTATGCCTGCACGGTCGGCTATCCACATCATCGCTGCAAGCATGCGGACGCGAACAGCAGGTGGCGTATGTTCCAACTGTGAATCGAGAAACGCATAAACGTGCTCGTCGCCCGTGCGACCGAGGACTTCCAGTATGCCGAAGAGTGTGAGCGGATCGTGACTTTCCGCCGTAACGGCTTCTGCAAAACACGTGAACAGAAAGTTCCTCGCCGCCTCGCTCTCCATGCTTCCGACGGTGGCGATGATCGATGGACGGGCATACTCGTCCTCGTCATACAAGCGTATGAGATGCGGAAGTGCCGCCTCACCGCATGCCGTGCCAAGGGCAGCGATAGTCGAGTGGACAACAGCCGGGTCCTCGTCACGAAGCAACGGCGCGAGCGATGCAAGGCATTCGGGATGGTTCAAGAGTCCACAGATTTCTACCGCAACCTTTCGCACGGAACAATCGGTGTGTTGGAGATACGGTCGGAGCGGGGGAAATGCAGGAGGACCGAGCATAATCAAGACTTCGGCTACTGCCGTACGCACGGCTTCGTCGGGGCTTGCGATGCCTTGCACAACGGCAGCGGCGGCGTGTTCACCACCCACGCGCACAAACGTGTCGATGGTGGCACGCCGCACCGATTCATCCGGATCAATGAGCGCGTTGAGAAAGTGCCCATCGTCTCCTCGCATGGGGCCGTTGCCCCGCTCACTTGCTTGATGTCCTACCACACGCTTGTTCGTTGTTGGTGAATACGCTTCGCACTGTTCCTTCACTGCAGCGCAATGCCGAGCATATTCCTCCCAAGCACGGTGCCAAGCGCTGGATCGACCATTCAGCACGTGGAGCGAGCACCGCTGTACTTGCTTCTCACTACCGTGTGCCGTTTTGTAGAAATTGCAGAGTGCGCCGGCGAGATGTGCGTTCAGTTCGTCTCCAACATTTCCCGAACGACTTGGACAAATTCGGAAGGACGAAAGGGCTTTTGCAACGCCCGAAGAGACTCTTGCTCCAGCAACGAGCCAATGATCTCTTGCGGCGTGTACCCCGTGCAAAAGAAGGCTTTGACATTGGGTTTGAGTTTTTTCAGCGCAAGATACGTTTGCCCTCCATCGAGCTTTGGCATGAGAAGGTCGAGAATAACCAAGGCAATTTCGTCTTTATGTTGTTGGAAGAGTTCCAGCGCTTCAAGCCCATCGCCCGCAACAATGACACGATAACCCTGCTCCTCCAATAACTCCCTTCCCAACTCTTGCATCAAAAATTCGTCGTCAACTAAGAGAATCAGTTTGTTCTGTGTACTGCTCGCCCGTTGGTCAGGTGTCAGAGGCGCCCGGTGGGAGGTGTTTTCTGATGCTGCCGATGCCATCATGACGTGGGGACTCCTTGTTTGTCGATCGATGATTTCATGTCGCCCCTCCCTCCCACAACACTTAGGCCGGAAAATCCCGGCGGTGCACGTGCTCACACGGCGCTCACGTTAGCGCCCGGTCTGTGAGCACCGTGTAGCTTCGTTGCTCGGGATGAATCCCAAGCTGGTCCATGCGATAGCGCAACTTCGAGCGAGTGAGGCCCAGGATTTTTGCCGCGTGCACCTGATTGCCGTTGGTCAAAGCCAGAGTTTTGAGAATGAGATCGCGTACCACTTGCGCCATCGTTACACCTGTCGGCGGAATCTCTAAACGATAGGTATTCGATGCCGATTGTCCGTTGGGTGTTTTCTCATGCGCTTGGGAGAGAAACGAAAAATGTTCAGCGGTCAGCAGAGGACCGTTATGCAAGAGGACGACGCGCTCGATCGCGTTGCGCAATTCACGCACGTTCCCTTTCCATGGCAGGCTTTGTAAGAGCGTGAGCGCATCGTCGGAAAGCTTCGGCGCATCTTTGTTGAATTTCTTACTGAACTCCTGTAAGAACGCGTACGCAATCACCGCAATGTCTTCTTCGCGTTCGCGCAGCGGAGCAATCTTCACGAGCGCGACGTTCAACCGGTAGTACAAGTCCTCGCGAAAACGTCCCGCTTCAACCTCCTTGGCAAGGTCTCTGTTCGATGCAGCAATGACGCGAACATCCACCGTCAGTTCCCGCGTTCCGCCTAAACGATAGAACCGATGGTCTTCCAGCACGCGGAGCAATTTCACCTGCATGTCGAGCGACAGCTCACCGATTTCGTCGAGGAAGATTGTCCCGCCGTTGGCAAGCTCGAATTTCCCCTGTCGCATCTTGTCCGTAGCGCCGGTAAATGCTCCTTTTTCGTATCCAAAAAACTCGCTCTCGGCGAGATTTTTGGGAATCGCACCGCAATTGACCGTGATGAACGGCCTGTCGGCACGCGCGCTTCTCTGGTAGATGAATCGTGCGATCAATTCCTTCCCTGTTCCGCTTTCTCCTTCTAAGAGAACAGTGGTATCCGTCTGCGCAAGTTTTTCCGCCGTTTCCAATGTGCGACGCAACGAAGCGCTTCTGCCGATGATGCCGCTCCGGGCACGCTGCTCTTCCAGTTCGCTCTGGAGTAACGCAACTTTGCGCTTCAGGCGAGATTGCTCCATGGACTTTTCGATGAGCACACTGAGATGAGACAGGTCGAACGGCTTCAGCACGAAATCGACCGCGCCCTCCTTCATCGCCTCGACCGCCAGCGCAACATCGGCGTGCGCCGTCATCATGAGCACGGGTGTATCGTCCCCTTCTTCCTTCATCTTGCGCAAAAGTTGCAAGCCGTTCACGTCCCCCATGAAGATGTCCAACAGCACGAGATCGGGATTGACCGTCTGTACCATCGGTAAAAACTCCTCACCGCTCAGGCATGTATTCACGGTGTAGCCGGAGGAGGTGAGAATGTTCTGCAGACTTTCAGTAAGGATCCGTTCGTCATCAACGACAAGAATTCTTCCCTTGGACATAGTGCTCAGTCTCCGCTGGATTGTTGAACAACTGGGAATATCAGCCGGGCAATGGTTCCCCCACCAACCGCCGGCTCGATGCGAATTTCTGCGCGATGCTTGTCCATAATCTGTTTCGAGAGTGCCAGCCCAAGCCCCGTCCCTCCGACCTTCGTCGTGTGGAACGGCTCGAACAGATGGCGCAATTGCTCCGGTGGGATGCTGGGACCGCGATCGAGCACCACGACCGCTACCCGCTGGCTGTTGGCACCCGCAGGAGCTTTCAGGTCCTCGATCAAACATGTCGAGACACTGATCGTTCCGTTTTCCGGGGTGCAGTCAATCGCATTCTGGACGAGGTTCAACACCACTTGCTCAATCTGTTTTGCTTCGACGTTCACCTTCGGGAGGTTAGGGGCAAAATCCGTTTCAACCGTGATGTGCTTTTGTGCAATTTGCGTATCAAGAAATCGGATTGCCTTTTCCACGATGGGATTGATATCCTCCAAGCGCACAATGGGAGGAGCGATGCGAGCGAGACTCAGGGTGTTCTCGACGATTTTGCTGATCCGTTGTGCTCCTTCGATTGCGAAATCAAGCGCTGCCTTCTCTGAGAAGTCCGCTGGCAACCGTTTGGCGATATACTGAAGGTTAAGGGTTATAGCCGCGAGCGGGTTGCGAATATCGTGCGCGATACTCGCGGCAAGCCGGCCCATGAATGCCATCTTCTCTGATTGAAGCAAGTGTCGCCGCATTTTCTTCTGGTCGGTAATATCCAACGCATAGAGCACAAGTTTCCTATCGCCCTGTTCCTCGTATGGACCCACGGCAAGCTCCACTTCCACAAGCCCGCCATCACGGCGACGAAACAGTGTCTCTTTGGAAAAGAACGCTCCGCTTTGCAAAATGGAATTGGCGGTCGCTTTATCTTCAACAAACGAAAGTGGCGGAAGCGCAAGCACTTCGTCACGAGAGTAGCCGAGAAGCGAAAGGCCTTCGGCATTCATATCCAACAGAGCACCGGTTGCTTTGTCGAGAATGAAAATCCCGATGCTGGCATGTTCAAAGAGATTGCGATAGCGCGATTCGGATGCCTGGAGTTCGCGGTTTTTTCGGGCGAGGGTTTCGGCATACACTTCCAACTCGTGCATCTTCTCCTCGAGCTTTTTGACGATGAGCGCGTGGTGACGTTGCAAGAAAGCAAGCTCGTCCTCCTCTGGCGGCACCCCCGCTTCCTCGCGCGCAGTCAGTTCGCTCGAAGATCCATAGCGTTGCCGGAGGAGTTGATCTATGGTTTGGAGTAGAGTTGCAAGCCCGTCATATTTCATCACGTACGCATCCACGCCGATGGTCTTGGCGAACTCTTGATCTTCGACATCCACATAATGCCCCGTGTAGATGATAAAAGGGATGGATGCTAAGGATGGACGTCGCTTGACTTCGCGGCAAAGCTGGAATCCATCCATCGAGGGCATCATTGCATCGGCAACGATCAGATGAATGAGTGATTGTTCGAGAAGACGCAACGCTTCTTCCCCCGAAGAAGCCGCAAGAACATCGAAGCCGTGTCCGGCGAGCACCTCACGCAACAACTGAAGATTCTCGGGCATGTCATCAACGGCGAGAACGCGGATGATGCTCGAAGTCTGCTCTGAGCTTGAAACCGAAGCACTACTCGTCGCTGTAGTCATATCTCCCCTGACTGTGTACCGTGATGATGTCTCTTCCTAATCTCACCAGCCAAATGTACAATAGTTTGCATCTGCACACAATACGCCAAACAACGTAACTTCAAACATTCTATAGCGTACTGGTGCCGTCACTGAAACTGAGCTGATGTTGACAACGATGTAAAAAAACAAATGAGAGTAAGGTCGGAGATCGGGCGTGGAAGCGCTGCACAGCGAGTGTGACTAACGTTGCAAGATGACGATGCCGTGCTTTATCGCATACGTTACCAATCCTGCGGTATCATGGATGTCCAACTTCTTCATGATATTCTGACGATGTGTATCGACGGTGCGGACGCTGATGCCCAAGCGTTCAGCAATTTGGGCGTGAAGATGACCTTCGGCGATGAGTTGAAGAACCTCTCTCTCTCGTCGCGTTAATAGGCGTGTGGGTTTCTTGCCGGCGAGTCCATCGGGCCGAGTGGCGTAGCTATCGATAATGATCTTCGATACCGCCGGGCTGAAGAACGCTTGACCATTATGCACACTTCGAATCGCGGCGTAAAGATCTTCGAGAAAACTATTCTTGAGGATATAGCCATTCGCACCGCATTGAATCATTTGGAGGATATATTCATCGTTATCGTAACCGGAGAGGACGAGCACCTTCACATCGGGAGCTTGCTTCTTGATTTGCCGCGTCGCTTCCAACCCGTTCAAAATTGGCATGCCGATATCCATGATCACAACATCGGGGTGTTTGCTCAGCGCGAGGTCCACTGCCTCTCGCCCATTCTCCGCTTGCCCCACGACCTCGAATTCTTGGTTCAACGAAAGAAGAGAAACGATACCGCTCCGAACGATGGTATGATCATCGGCAACGAGGATGGAGATTCTTTTTTCTGGTTTCAAAGTTACTCCCCCGGAGGTGCGTTTCGAGTAGATGCTGACCGAACACCGTTCAATATAACGAAAGGGAGTGGAAAATCAACCGCATTGCAGGAATGCGTGAGGTAGGTCAATGAGCCGTTCGTCGGGGGACAACGAAGGTTCATGCCGTCGGTGGGCGCTTGATGTCGCGCAGCAAGCCTTCCACCACTTTTTCCGTTATTTCTGGACGATCGTAGAACCCTGTCCGCACTCGTTCTTGGATTTCGGCAAGACGTTGCGCTCTCGCCGCAGCAAAGAGCTTCAGCGCTTCGCCGGAAAGCTGCACCGTATCCTTTGCATCAGGCGACCCGGTGTGTGATTCTCGGTTTTTCGGGTTCTCGGAGGAAGGCACAAGCGGCCGCCCAAACCCAATTTTATCTATTGCCATAGCATGTTCCTTTCAGCGTGAATAGACAAGCAGTCGGCGCTGGTTCTCCGCTCGACGCAATTGTTCTGCTATCTGATCCCTTTTCTGTGCGATGAGCCCAGTGAGGTGCTCGTCATTTTTGTGAAGAAGGTCCGACAGGGGCCGCAATCGGGCAAGCTCCCTACGTTCGTTATCGACATTCTGAGAAAAATCTTTCCACCGTGCCAGCAGAAACGCTTGCTGTTCGAGCAACTGTTCGCGCCGGTCCAAAAGCTCACTCAATGGCGAGTAATCACCATCCGCCACCGTTTTGCACAACTCGTTCGTCACTTCGATGAGCGACAGGAGCGTCGAGCGCAAGACCTCAGCGAGTGCCATACTCAGGCGTTCCCGTCGATCAGGAGACCGAGCAGCTTGCTGATGCGCGCGGCAATCCGCAACGCTTCTTCCGCCGGTATCTGTCGAATCACCTCGTGCGTCTTGCTGTTGATGATGCGCAATACCAGTTTGTCGGTTTCTTTGTCCACCGAAAAGTTCAACTCCGTGTGCATCGCCTGCAGTTGGTCGTTTACTTCGCGCACGATTTTTTCCACCTCCTCACGCGAGAGCTTCTTGTGATGTTCCGCCTCTCGGACGGCAGCATCGTGCTGCTTCGAACGACGCGTCGGGTCCAAGAACACCTCTTCGGGAGAAGTCACCGGTACCGGTGTGAACGATGGTTCGATTGTTATGGACATTGTCTTTCCTCCCTACCTCTTTAGAATCCGTACAGTTGTTGTGATAGTCGTGAAATTGCTTGTGATTGTAACGAAATCCTGTTCAATGCGTTTTGCAGCGCCTCGAACTGTGTCCGAAACGCCAGCACCTTCCGATCGATCTCTGCATTGGCGCGCTTGAGTGCTGCGCTAACGTTCGAGAGTTGATCCTGCGTACCATTGCGTGCGATATCGATCTGCCCGCCGAAGGTGGTGAATCCTTCCAACACGTTGCTCAAGCGGACAGCGATACCGTCGGTGGAGTTGAAAAGATCGGCAACCTTCCGCACATCGCTCGCCAGCGCATCCTCGAACTTCGCGGCATCGCTCAAACTCAGCCTGCCATCCGCATTCGCTTTGATGCCGATGTCCGCCAGCACCGCTGGATTGCCGCTGAGAACGCTGCTCACCGCACTACTCATCACGGCGCGTAGACTGATCCGCAAGCCTTTGAAGACTTGATCACTGGCGAGAATGTCGCGCGTCTTGTTGTCCGGGTTTACCGAGGTCTTCGCTTGCAAGTACGACAACGCTTCGTTGTACACTTTGAGAAAATCTTCGACCGCGGTCTTCACTTTCGCTTTATCCACCCCAATCTTCAACGACACCGGTGTATCGTTTGGGTTCTGGACGGCTTTCAATTCCAACGTCACGCCCGTCAGCACATCACTCACGGAATTCGTGCCTCGGACGATATCCACACCGTCGAGCTTGAATTTTGCATTCAGCAAATCGACCGAGGAGTACAAGTATCCTCCGGCGGTCCCACTTGTGGCAGTTCGGTTCGCGACCACATCGGCACCGAGACCGATGGTGTTGAACACCGAACCGGTCACATCCTCGAGCGTAATGGCGTTCGTCGAACCACTCTCCTTGCTCGTCAGCACCAGCCTGCTCGTACCCGTTGTATCGTTGATGACCGACGCCGATACTTTCGAACCCGACGCAGCGTTGACCGCCGACGCCAGCCTCGACAGCACCTGGCTGTTGGTATCACCGTCTTGGATCTCGAACGATACATCTACCGAGACACCGTTCACCGTTAGACGCACCGTCTTGGTTCCAGCTCCTTCAGTAGCGGAAATCGTCGTTGCCGCACTGCTGAGCTGAGAGGAGATCACGGTATCAGCTTTGGCGAGTTGCGTGACCAATAGCGTATGCATACCCACCGCTGCGGTTGACGTCGCTGTCGCAGTGACGATCGAGGGGAGCGAACCGTCCACCGAAAAAGCACTGAACTTGGACAGCGCACCGGTCGCTTTCAAATCCTTCGCAAGCGCATGCAACGCCGTGAGCTTGGATTTGAGTTCGGCCAGAACCGACAGTCGCGCGTTCAACGACGTCTTCCGGTCCTCGAGTCGCCGTGCCGGCTTACCGATGCTGAGTCGATACTGCTGGACCAGCGAATCGATCTGGCTCGATATGTTCGACATTTCAGGCATTGCCTCTTCCCGTTACATATCGGTGTCAGAGCTTGAATGCTTCTTTCCAAGCCGAACGAAGCTCTTCCAGAACCTCGACGGCGTCATCATGTTTGCCTTGGCGCAGACAGTACTTCGCATACTGGTACAGACGGTACAAACTCAACGCAACCTCTTGATACTCGAAGTTCAGTGCCGCGATAAGCTCGTTCATTGCTCGGTACGCCAATCCTTTGTCGTCTTTCTTGATTGCTTGAATCGCGACTCCATACAGTTTATCAATCACCTCGACGGGCGAGAGATTGAGAACCTGTTCCTTACGGTACGTTGTCAGCGCGGAATGAACTTTCGGCGCCGAGAACAATCGTTCGACCGGCGGTGCCGGTGTATGTGCTGCTGTCTGCATCGGGGATAAACCTCCGTTTGTCATTCACTCCCTTTCGGTAGATAATACTGGAGGGCGCCTTACGGGGCGCCGCTCCTGTTGTTCGTCAAGCCACTGTGTACTCGAGGTTATCGGAACAGTGACAGGAACACCTGCGGCGATGCATTCGCCTGCACCAGCATCGACGTGGACGTTTGCTGGAGGATCTGCAGCTTCGCAGCCTTGATCTGCTCCTTGGCAATGTCGGCGTCGAAGATGCGGCTCTTCGCTGCTTCGGTGTTCGTGATGGCCGTGTTGAGGTTTGCCTCTTTTACAGACAAACGATTCAACGACGCACCGATTGCACCGATCGCCGTGTTGACTGTGCCAAGACCTACGTCCACGGTGAGCGTGGTGACATTGGCAGTGGTAATGCTGCCCGCTGCGACGCCAAGCAACGCCGCCGACGAAACGCTCGAACTGAAGGCAACCGTAAACACTTCGGTGCTGCCTTCACCGACCTGGAAGTTCTGCGAGTACGTGCCGCTCAGCAACTGCACCCCGTTGAACTTCGTCGTCGAGACAATGTCGTCGATTTCCGAAGCCAGCCCCGAGATTTCCGTCGCGATCGCCTGCTTCTCGTCTGCACCGAACGCACCGTTGATGAAGCGCGTTTGCTTCTCCTTGATTTGCACCAAGAGGTCAGCAATCTTCTGGTATGCACCCTCAGCAACACCGTAGGTGGATTGTGCGTCACCCAAGTTGTCCAACGCGGAATTCAACGAACGAATACCTCCCTCCATCTTCTTGGAAATGACGTAGCCCGACGGATCGTCCGCTGCCGTGTTAATCCTTCGGCCTGTTGCCAGGCGCTCCTGATGCATGCTCAGGTCGCGATTGATTGCGTTCAACGCATTCAACGCGTTCATCGCAGCAACATTCGTGTTGATACGAGCACCACCGGTTAATGGCATAACTACCTCCTTGTATGTTGTGTATATGGATGATCCGGGCTTCCATGCCCGAGTGTTTTGTTGTTGAGCAGTTTGTTGCTCTACACTCATTATCGGAGACGCATGGAGTTTCTTTAGTGGGAGACGCCTTAATTATTTGTGGTTCAAGGACTTAGGTGACAGCAGAAGTGCAAGTCTTACAAAAGTCCTCAACTCCATTGTGATTCGCGTGGAGGATGTGTGCAGTCAGTTCACGCAGAAGGTTGGGATGAGATTTTGGCTGCGAGAGCAGCCAGCCGGTTCCGCAGGGGTGTGAGGTCGGCTTGGCTTGTCTGTGCCATCAACTCTAAATGCTTGAAGGCGGATCGGAGATCACCTCGTGACAAGGAAAGCTGAAGCGACGCCTTGTGGAATTCAAACGCTTGCACACCGCACGCTTCGGCGTGTTCGATGTAACGCCACGCTTCCTCGGTGGCTCCCAACTCCATCTTCCATTTGATCGCGAGCGCGTACGTGTCGCCATCCTCCGGTTCTAATGCCATCGCGCAGTCAACGTGGTGGAACGCGGCATCGAACTCTTTTCGCTCGTGATACCGCCGAGCCAACGCAATGTGAATGTGTTTTTCCTTCGGGCATTGTAGCGCCGCTCGTTCAAGCAGACGCAGACCCACCACACTCTCGCCTATTCGATCCACACACCGAAGAAGACCTTCAACCGCTTCGCGACTGCTCGGCTCCTCCTCTATTGCAGCAAGATACCGATCGGCAGCTTCAGCCATTTTCCCCGCCGCTGCATACGTCATCGCACGTTGCAGCTCCAGACGGTAGCGCCTCAGATCGAGATCGGAAGCAATGTGATTCAATCGGACCGTCGAAGGTTCATCCAGAAGTTTCGCTACTTCCTCAAGGACCCGTATCGCCTGATCAAACTCTTGAAGGTCGAAGTAGAGAAGAGCGAGAAACCATCGCGCCATCATCTGAATCGGTACCGCTTCGAGCGACCTCATACACATCTGCACAGCGCGATGAGGATCACCTCGTCGCACGGCTACTTCAGCCATCAGGTTGTAACACGATGCTCGATTGCTGCGATCGAGATGAGGGTTGCGTAGAGCGCGATCGAGTATGGACTCGGCTTCATCGTACCGCTGAAGTACAACCAACGTGTTCCCGACTTGGAACTGCGTATAAGCATCGCCGGGATTCACGGCGAGCTGACGTTGCAAGAGTTCGAGATTGCGCTCTGCTTTTTTCTTTACAACATCATACCCGCGATCGTAGCCGAGATGAAGAATCGTCACAGACGAAGGAAGAACCTTGAGCCGCTGCCGTTGGAGTGAGGGCAACACTTGCTCGTGCACGCGCCCCTCGAATGCAATCCCCTCGAACCGCCGAAAGAGACGTGGATACGCATTCTGCTGCTTGAATCTTCCCTGCCGCATCGTTTGAGGACTGTCGATGATGACGGTGTACGCATCTGCCTCGTTGCGTGAAAGCAGTCGAGGCAAAGCTTGCGCCGACTTTGCCGTGAGTCGTTCATCAGCATCGATATACAGCACCCAATCACCTGTGCACTGTTGCAGAGAGAAGTTCCGCGCGGCTGCAAAGTCACCCTGCCATGCGAAGTCGAAGACCTTTGTTCCCCAACCTCGAGCGATCTCCTTCGTACGATCGGTCGAACCTGTATCGACGATGACGATCTCATCCGCAACTGGTTGCACGCTCTGCAAGCAATCGTCGAGAAACGCCTCCTCGTTCTTCACAATCATGCTGACCGAGAGCGTCGGGCGGCGGTGGCAATTACTGTGAGGCATTGACGGTTACCGTTTGTGAGCTGTTGGATTCGTTTCCATCTTCATCATGCACCAGATTCGAGTCTTCAGCTACAGAAAGCGTGCGGTGGTCCGGCGGCAAACCTAATGCATCGTTCGCCTTCCGGAGTCCGGTATGTGCCGATTCATTGTGAGGATCGTTCTTCAGCGCCCGCTCGAACATGGTTTTCGCATGTTCCACTGTGCCCAATGCCCAGAACACTTCTCCCAATCCTGCACATGCCGCTGATGACCGTGGATTGGCTTGCAGCGCCGCTTCGAAACAACGCTTCGCATTCGAGATTTCAGAAAGCCGGAGATAGCACGTACCTTTCAAGTTGAGTGTTGCTGCTCGAAGCTCCTGCACTTGCTCTGGCGGCGGACTTGACGCAAGGAGTGATTCGATCGCATCGGCAGTTTGAATGGCGGCTTGCAGGTCGCCTGCCTGCAACTCTTCCAGTGCTTTAACCTGCAGGTATTCCAAGCTGCTCTGTATCGAGCCATCCATCAGCAAGGAGTTATCGTCCGGCGGGAGATGAAGCTCTGCGTTGACCTTCGCCAAACCTTGCACTGCCCGCTTGTTCTGAGGGTCGTACTTGACCGCCCATTCATACAAGGTTTTCGCTTGTGTGTCGAACCCGCATACGAACAAGACATCGGCGATGCCGGCGCAGGCATGAGACGACGTGGGATTCGCTTGCAGGGCTGCCTCATAGCATTGTTTCGCATCATCGAACGCGTTGATGCGAAAAAAGCAATCACCACGAAAGTTCTCGACTTCTGCCTGAAGCCTCGGCTGATCCTCACTCGGTAATCGTGAAGCGATGAGCTCCTGTGCAATCGTACTGAGAAATAACGCTACCTCATAGCGTCCCTCGGCATAGAGGCGGCCCGCAACCCGCACGGAAACCTCGAGCTGCTCAACGGCAAGGGCCGTGGAAGTACGAAATGTCGGCTTCTTGACCAGCGAGGCTACGCGCTGTCGGACGCATGCCGCAGTATGTTCCCACGTCCATCGCTCACGCACCTCTCGCTGAGCACGCTCACCTTTGGCTTTCAGCGCTTCTGGATGGTCATACGCATCGCGAAGTGCACTCTTCAGCACTTCACCTTCAACCTCAAATATCCACGGGAAATCGAGCGTTTCAAACTCACCCACCTTTTTTTCCGGCAATCGCTTCATCACAGCGGGAAGCAGGACGCTGTTTTCTCCATGACAAAAATCCAAACATGCCCCTCCTTTGGTCACAATGGCTGGAACACCGCACGCCATTGCTTCCAGTATCGGAAGCCCAAAGCCTTCACCACGATATGGCTGTACCAAAACATTACAGGTACGATACAATGCAGCCATCTCATCCTCGGTCAACACGTGATCGATATACTCGACCTCGGGTGCACGACGATCCCGCTGGATGGATCGAATTTTTTCCTGCATCGTTTGACCTTTGTAGAAGGAGGTGCCGCCGAAATCTTTCACGACAAGACAAACATCGTCGTCGCGGTCAAACGCAGCCACGTAAGCGTCGAGGAGCAGGTCGATCCCTTTTCGGTAAATTGTGCCGCCGACAAAAAGAAAGCGAAATGTTTTCTTCGTTCTGAGAGGGAAGATTCCCCCGTCGGGATGGTACACAAAAGGATCGACGCCGAGCGGAACAACGTGGACACGCTCCGGGGAGACACCACTGGCGATGTACACGTTTCTCACGTACTGCGTGTATGTCCAAACTTCATCGACGTGCGTGCAGACGAAGCGAATCCATTCCTTGGGCAGACTAACGAATTCCCACGGCTGGATCATCACCAGATAGCCACTCGTCGGCGGCGATAGATCCGGGGGCCACTGATGGCGAATGTGGATCGCTTGCCCATCGACGTTCTTGTTGACGAGTGACCGTATTGCCGCGAACCGAATATCCGAAGAAAGATTGCCGCCGGTTTCCCTCTTCACACAGATAGACAGTGGAACGCCTTGCTTGGCAAGCTGTCGAGCAATGTTTCGGTTTACGTGCGCTAACGAACCGTGACTGAAGATTGGACCTTCCCAAACCAACGGTGGTAGCGCTTCTGCGTCATTGTTCGATTCTCGCGGCTCCTTCGCTGCATCGGATTGATCCTGCAAACTGAGCGTATGGCACTGAGGCTGGATATGGGAGTTGGAAGAAGATTGTCTCTCATCGCCCGATTTTCTCCCCTCACTCTCTGCGGAGTGTGTCGGTGATACCGTGTGCGGAATCTCTAACAGCCGCTCCCACACACGCAGTGTGCGTTCTGCCGTCGCGTCCCACGTAAAGAGTTGCGCGCGCTCCACCCCTTTTGCCCGACATTCCTCTCGCAAGCTGCTGCCTGTCAGCAGTCGGTGCATTGCCTGCGCAATTTCTTCAACGGCGGTTGGCGGCAGTAAGATAGCAGCGTCGCCTGCCACTTCCGGTATCGAGGTGCAATTCGATGCAATCACCGGACAACCCCGAGCCATTGCTTCGAGGACAGGGAAACCGAAACCTTCGTACAATGACATGAACAGAAGCCCACGCGCCTCGGCGTACAACACTTCGAGTTCTTCTCTGGAAAGAAATCCGGTGAAGATGACATTCTTGATCTTCTTCGATTTCACTTGATCAGCATACGCTTTCAGGTGATGCTCGAGCCGTCCTACAACAACAAGTTGACATGGCATTCGCTTCGAGCACGTGACAAAAGCTTTCAACGTTGTTTCAAAATTCTTATGCGGATCGAGAGCACCCACGTGGAGGAAGAAGGGCTTCGAAATGCTCAGCCGAGACTTAAGCTCACGAACAGAATCCGACGGGAAGCTCTTCGGACCAACCGACTGGTTCAAGCCGGCCATAACGACTTCTACCCGATCAGCAGGGACGATGCCCTCCCTGATCAGATCATCTCTGGTGTATTGAGAAATCGCCAGAAGCGTAGCTCCACTCTGCTGGAGTTGTCGCAGGCGTTGACGATACGCCGTCTGAAAGCTTTCCGGCATCACAGGAAAATAGAGACGCAGCGGGGTCAGGTCATAGAAGGTCACGGTCATGCGCTCTGCGGGGAAGAGACGAAACGGTGAATCGAATCCGAACAGTGCATTCAACGGATCGCACACATGGAAAAGATCGATCGCATTGCTCGTGTACTCATCCACACTCTTGGTGGTAACATTCGGCAGTGCAAGGAGCGGTTCCATGCTCGACGGTATGTTGTCGGATTCCCGGTAGAGTACGAACTGCCAATCAGGACGAAGTCGGGCAACGTGCAGAAGATGAGAGAATGAATAATGCCCGATCCCGCGTGAGACCGACTCTTGATACTGGAACGTCCGAGCATCGACGCCAATGATGACCTGCTTCGCTCTCTTGGCAGCAACTCCACGGCGCTGCACAATCTTCCCATGTGCGTTCACTAAACCCAAACATCGCCACTTCTTTGCGAGATACTTTTGGTTCTCCGGCGATCCACCCTTGGCAATACTCGGTAATGCTACGCCCGACTTATGCGCGTGGTGGAACACGGCTTTTGTAGGAACCGCAAACACCCTAAAGCCTGCCCCTTTCGCACGAATGCAGTAGTCATCATCCTCGTGCCAGAACCGTCCGAGAGTTTCATCAAAAAATCCGACAGCGCGGATCGCGTCAGAACGCATAAGCATGAAGAACCCAGAAACAAGATCGACCTCCTCGGCTTGTTGGGTAGGAGCAGGGAGAAGGTCACGTCTATCCTTGCCTACAATAATCGAATGCCCTACCACACCTGCAATCCCCACCGTCGGCTCTTTCTGGAACAAGTGAAGGAAGGGCAGATACCATCCATCGAGCAACTCGACATCATTGTCGAGAAAGAGGACAAATTCACTCGGTTCAAGACTCGGCATGATCTCACAAATCAGTCTGTTCCTTCCACCCGGAACGCCAAGGTTCTTCTCGATTAACACATAGTGGAGATTTTCGATGCCGCATTCGGCTAACCATTGAGGCGTCCCATCAGTCGACGCGTTGTCCACCACGACGATGCGGTAAGGAGCGGGCGTAGTGCGTTCGATGCTTTGCAAACACCGTTTCGTGTATTCGAGTGCATTATGGGTGAGAATGGCAAACGTGATTCGTGCATGACTCATGGTGTGCCCCCGTAGTGTACTGGTGGTGGTTTGTAGAGCATGAAGCGACGACGTCTTGGCTGGAATGCTCACTCGTTCGACTTCCGTGGATTGGACGATCGACATCACGCTTTCTAGTTCATCCTCCGAAAACTTCTCCGCTGGGCGGCCGGGCCAGTGGAGAAAGACCGATGAACGCGACAACATGGTATAGACGTCCTGTGGCCTCGGTAGTCGGAGGAGATGGCGCACAACAAGCCGATTGAAGCGTACTGGTAACACGGTTCCTGTGAACTCGGACATGAGTACGTGAGACAGATACGGCTGCTCGAACCACCCTCCATCTCGCTGTTCCGGTTGACCTCGCCGCTCCATCGCCTCACCATAGAGTGCATGCATCGCGTGTGCATGAGTTTGGCGGTGCACAACCAGCACACCGGTATTGATCATATCCGAGAGAACAGGAACGCCCCGGCTCTCGTACACTCGCCCCAATTCATCGGGAGAAGTGAAATTCCTCAGCTCACTCACAGCACCCCATTGATTTCCGGCAACGCATTCGAAGATGTTCTCCGACGACCTCGTTGTCATGATATCGGCGTCGAGCCAACACAACCGATCGAAGCGCGCAAGATCCGGGAGTTCGAAGATCAGGAGCTTCTGCCAAGCAAGGCTTCGCCGGAGTGCGGAGGGTGTGCGATCCCACGGTTCACGAAAAATGTAGCGTGGAACTCCAACTCTTTCTGCGTACTGCTCGAGGCTCTCGCGAAAGTAACGGTCGAACGTTCGTTGAAAGAACTCTCCCGCGGCAAGAGTTACGAAGGCACATCCCTGATGGTCGGGCTTCACGAAGTACCACGACTTCCACTCGCTTTCTTGAGTGAAGAACAGCTCAATGTGTAAGGGTTTGATGAATTCCTCGACCCCCGATTTGACTCCGAACTCCCCCGCCTCAACGACACCATCCACAAAAGCGTGTCCCGCGAAAACGCCGCCCGCTCTGAGTTTTGGATACCATGCATGCAGGTCCGCTGTACACTCGTTGTACGAGTGGTCGGCATCGAGATAGATCCAATCGAAAAAATTATCGGGGAATTGCGAAGCGGCTTCCACCGAGTCTAACCGATAGATCGTGACGATGCGATCACCGGAAAACTTCTCGATCACGGATCGGTAGAGTCTATCCTGTTGGGGTTGGGAAACGTTGGCAATATCATGATAGTCCTCCGCGTGGCGCCAACGGCCGATCAAATGCAGTCGCTTACCCTGCCAGCTTCGTCTCTGTACCGCAGAAAAGGCTCCCGCCTGAACTCCGATTTCTGCGCCGTTGCCCAGCAAACCAAGCCGATTGAAAAGGGCACCCAACTCTTCACGCTTCGATATTTGGAAATGAGAGGTTGCGGTATATCCACACTGCTTCATCAGAATCACGCTCTCGTGTGATGTACTGTTCTGTCGATACGGCACTGTTCGCTGTTGTGCCTGCCGTATCTACAGTACAGGCGAAAGGTCAAGCAGGGTGCCAAGCTGATTGCGTTGAAAGTGTACGAGTATGCCCGATCGTGAGAATGGCCGTTATCTTTGATGGCTAATAGCGCACAGGTGATTAGAGGATATGCACACATACGATTTTCCTTTTGCATCTCCTGCTCCAAGTTTCTATTTTTAGACCACATGTTGTCTTGAAGTCGATGCTACCGCTTTTATCCGCAGTGCATACGTTATTTTGCGTACGAGGATGATTTCAGAAACTCTTCAACCGGAAGAGACGGTCAACGCCGATGCCTTGCAGTCGGCGCGAATACTCTTTCCCCACACGCAGCAAGGGAAAGTGTATCTCAATCACGCCGGCACTGCGCCTATGTGCACGCGCGTCGTCGAAGCGATCACGGCACATCTCCACGAACGTTCAGCCGGAATGATCGAAACCTCCATGACGAAGGATGTTGCGAAGATCGAAGAGTGTCGCCGCCTTGTTGCTCGCCTGATCCATGCTGAATCTCCCGACCGCATCGCGCTGATGACAAACACTTCCGACCCGATCAACGTGGTCGCTGTTGGCTTGAAGTGGAAGAGTGGCGATCGCATTGTGTTGCACGAGGCGGAATTTCCGGCGAACGTTTGGCCCTACCGCGCACTGAAAAGCCATGGAGTGGAAATCGATGTGATTCCTCAACGCGACGGACACCCAACAGCCGAGCGTATCGCCAAAGCGATCACTCCTCGCACACGACTGGTCGCGCTCAGTGCGGTGCAATTCCTTACCGGCTACCGCGCCGACCTCGAGGCGATCGGGTCGCTCTGTCGGAGTAGAGGAATCCTCTTTGTTGTGGACGGTATTCAAGCGGCAGGTGCCGTCGAGCTGGACGTGCAACGAATGAAGATTGACGCGCTGGCTTCGGGATGCCAAAAGTGGCAACTGGCCCCTCAGGGAACGGGCTGGCTATACATCACCGAAGAGTTGCAGCAACGCATACAGCCTGCCTTTGTGGGTTGGCTTGCCGTGGAAGATCCGTGGGATTTCTTTAACTCCAATCAACCGCTCGCATCATCGGCACGCATGTTTGAAGGCGGTACGCGCAACATTCCGGGGTTGTACGGCTTGGCGGCGGCACTGGAGGTTTTGCTCTCGTTCGGCGCCACGCAAATCGAACGAAGGATCTTGAACCTGACGCGCATGTTGCTGGATGGGTTGAGTCAGATCCCGGGAGTACAAGCGATCACTCCCGACGCTGACCACGAGAGAGCTGGCATCCTGACCATCGAGTTGCCACCATCAACAAACGCAAAACTCGTGTTTCGAACATTGCTCAAACAGAACATCACCGTCGCTGTGCGTGAAGGAAAACTCCGCTACGCGCCCCATTTCTACAACACCGCACAGGAGATGACTTTTGCCATCGAAGCAACGCGCGAAGCACTTCATCACTCATCATCAACTCATGGGGGGAATATGTTCAACCCAATCGATATGGTAAGCGATATGAAAAAAGGTCCAACCATTCTCCTCATCGACGACAACGAGGACTTCCGCGAGGCGTTGAAACATCTGCTTCTCTCGCACGGCTATCGTGTGTGCGAAGCAGGCAACGGCGAGCATGCTCTTGAGATGATGCACGTGGAAGCACCAGACCTCGCGATCGTCGATCTCGACATGCCGAAGATGAACGGCATCGAATTCTCTCGACGCGTCAAAAAGGATTGGCCCGGCTTCCCGATCCTCATGGTCACTGCTTACTCGCAGTTCTATTCGACCAAGGAAGTGCTCGCTGCCGGTATTGACGCGTTCCTGCAAAAACCTATCGATGGCGACAAGCTTCTCGAAGTCATTCAGCAGCTCCCGATGCCCGCGAAGAAAGAAGGATAAGCGCAATCCTTCGCCGGCAAGCCGAGCGTGAAAGTCATCGTTCAGTATATTCGAGAGTACCTCCGCCACAAGTGGAATGCCCGCCTCTTCGGCGGCACAGCATTGGTGCTGATGATCAGCTTCGGCATCAATTACGGCTTCGACTTCGAGACAACTGTCCTGCGCCGACTGACCTCGCCGTGGGAAGAAGCAGCATTTTATTATTTCTTCTATGCCGTTCCGTATTTCATCACGCTGGCGCTCTGGAGCGCGGTGCATCGACGATGGGAGGTGATGCGAGAAGCGCATTTCTGGTTCTTGTTCCATTTCTGGTTCATTCTGCTTGCCGTGTATGTGGTCTTGCACAACGTACCTTTCGCTTTCGTTCGGTCGCATCCCGACATGCTCCTCTTCGTACCCGCGGAGCTTCATACCTATATCGCGCGCTTTGCAAGCAATGTCGTTCCTGGTGTTGCAGTGCTCGGACCTATCGCCGCATACTGGTACGTGTACGATCGGCGAGCGACATATCTGTATGGCTTCAGCACGTCGAACATCCGCTTGAGAACCTATGCGTTCATCTTGCTCTTATTGGTGCCGATTGTGTTTGCGGCGTCGTTCAGTCCCGACTTTCGAGAGGCGTATCCGCGCTTCACGTTCGGCCTACCAGCGTCGTTGGCGCCGGGTAAACGAACGGCGTGGGCGGCAGCATTTCAGTTCTCCTACGGCCTGGATTTTGTCTTCGTCGAGTTTCTCTTTCGAGGATTCATGGTAATGGCATTTGCGCGGTTTCTCGGCTCGGCTTCCATTCTTCCAATGGTTGTGGTGTACGCGTTCATTCACTTTCAAAAGCCCATCGGCGAAGCGGCCGGTTCGATTGTGGGGGGATTGATCCTCGGCATCATTTCCTACAACACCAAATCCATTTATGGCGGAGTGATGCTTCACCTCGGCGTCGCGTACCTGATGGAGCTTGCAGGAAGCATGCAGATGTGGATGGCACGATGAACGCACGTGCATTTCTCACCCGCATCAAGCACACCTCGCCAACGACGCTGACAACGCTCGTGGGCATCCTTGCCGTTCTTGGCTCGATGATCTTCGCTCTCATTCTCTACCCTCGCATAGCCGATCCGCTCAACAGCAAGATCGCAGAGGACGGCTACGACAAGCTCGCCTATGGCTTGTACAAGGTGCAGACACTGACCTACTATCCCAGCAAAACGCCGACGATTCTGCGAGGACCGTTGTATCCTGCGTTTGTCGCCGCTGTCCTCTTCTTCGGGGAACATGTGTATCCGGTCAGTGTGCAAATCGCGCAGGCAATGCTCCACGGTGCGACGACGATACTCTGCTTCGTCATAGGAAGGATGTTGTGGCAGCGCGTGAGCAAAGCGTTGAGCGCGGCTCTCCTCTGTGCCATCCATCCTTTCTTGTTATGGTACACCGCCCGGATCGTCATCGAGACTCTTTCGGTATTTCTCTTCACGGTATTCATTGCCCTCCTTTTCTGGTACGGAACACGACCATCCCTGCCGCGCGTATTTCTCGCGGGAGTACTCGGTGGCACAGCGGCGTTGTGCAAGCAAACGTTTCTTCCGCTCCCGCTCGCTGCCGCGCTTTTTATGCTCTTCCGATCCGGGCACCGTCATCGCATCTTTCACGCGATCATGCTCTTCTGTGCTTCGCTGTTCGTTGTTCTACCGTGGACGATGCGGAACCTGCACCTCACGGGAAAACCGATACCGGTACACACGCTCGTCGGGTTCAATTTTCGCATGGGCGACGTGCTGGCAGAACATTACTTCGAAGCGCCGCTGAGCTACATGAAACTCGTCCAGATCGGCAAGCCTCACATTCTCGCTAGCGGGGACACGGTGACGCAGAGGGCGCTACACGAAGCAGAACGACGCGGCGATTATGAACTCGACCACCGCATCATGCAGTCGTCGATCGAACGCTATCTCGACGATCCACTCTTCTTTGCGCGGAAGCTTATGCTGAATGCTGTCATGTTTTGGACCATCAGCAGTTCAGCCGTAGCGACTATGGTGACCTCGTGGCTCCAACTGCCCTTGGTCGTCTTGTCGGTGATGGGAATGAGAAAGGCAATGCGGATGAGCGGACGGCACCGCTTCGTTGCTTTGCCTCCGCTGGTCATGGGCTTCTATGTTCTCTCTCATCTTCCTCTCTATGCCCTCGCACGATTCAGCCTTGTGTTGATTCCGACGTTGCTGTGCTATGCTGTTGGCGCATGGAGGAAGGAAGAGACGAACTCGGCGGATTATTAGGGATAGCCTGCTGCGATGCGTTCGACTTCCGCCCACACCCGCAGAAGATTCTCTCCACAGATTTTCCGGATATCGTCCTCCGTGTAGCCCCGATCCAACAGTTCATAGATGAGATTGGGATACATCGATACATCCTTCAGGCCTGTCGGCAGCGAATCGCCGACGCCGTCGAAGTCGGAGCCAAGCCCGACGTAGTCGATCCCCACCAACTGCACGACGTGATCGATATGAGCCACAACATCTTTCACGTCGGCGTATGTTCGTGGATGCTCGGCGCGATACTGTTGCTCGTACGCCACCGCAAGCGAATCGGAGGGGTGAAGGTTGTGCTCTTCGAAATACCGAGTGAGGGCGGCATCGATCGCTTCGCTTTTGCGACGAGCGGTATCGGTGAGGAAACTCGATCCGAAATTGATATGAATGACGCCACCGTTCTTCGCCAGTGCCCGAATCATATCGTCGCTCATATTCCGCTCCCAGCCCGGCGTAAAGTGCCGACACGACGAGTGCGAGGCGATCACCGGCGCCTTCGTGATGCGGAGAATCTGATAGAAGGCGCTATCCGACACATGCGACACGTCGATCATCATGCCGAGGCGATTCATCTCTTTCACCACCTCCACACCAAAAGGACCGAGTCCGTCCCACCTCCGATCAGGATCGTACGACGAATCGCAGATGTCGTTGCTCTTCGCGTGAGCAAGCGTGATATAGCGGATGCCGCGTTTATAGAAGTATGGGAGGTTTTCCAGCCTGCCTTCTAACGGCGTACCGTTTTCCATACCCATCGGCAAGCTGATCACTCCGCGCTGTGCATTGCGCCGAATCTCCGCGGTCGAATACGCAAGAGCAAATTTATCGGGCCAATCGACAGTGAACTTTTCCACCATCTGGATCAGCCGCTCTGCGAGGTCCTTTCCCCCACCGGTCGAATTGTACGATGCAGGAACATAAATCGACATGAAAGCCGCATTCAACCCTCCTGCTTTGGCGCGCGGATAATCGAAATCGCCGCCGGCCGTTCTGGCGGAAATATCTTCCATCTTCTCTTGCAGGCGATACGGAACATCGATATGCGTATCGACGATGAGGATCTCTTGTGCAAGCTGTTCAGCGCGCTCCTTGTGTTCCGGATCGACAGACCGCTTGGCAACCCTCATCGGGTTTGCACACAGGAACGCGATCAGCGCGCACGAAAGGAAGCCGATGATTTTGTAGAACACTTCTCATCTCGCAGTTGTGGACGGAGTGGCATCGTAACGGCAGACGGCAACGCGTCAGGCCCTGAACAAGGTACAGGTTTGGGCGAGCGGAGTCAACATGCGTACACCGATGTGCCGACTGCGTTAGAAGGAAACGCTGAGACCGAGTGAGGGGAAAATGGGGATGCCATTGATGACGCGTTCGCGGAGCTCCCCTTTTTCGTTGATGAAGTACGAAAGCCCCTGCTGATTCTTGTGGTTGTACACATTCTGGACATCAAGGTAGATCGCCCAATTCCATCCCCACCATGAGGGATAGGTCGTGAGCCTGACATCGAGAGAATGATACAACGCAAGTCTTCCCGAAAGCGCGTCGCGTTCATAGTCCACGTCGAGAATGACGTTGTACTGGCGATCGACTTGAATCACCGCCGTATCGAGCGTGCCGACGCGAGCGACGAGCACACGCGGCCGGACTCCTAACGCCTTCGCGTACGGTCGCCCGGAGCGGAGTGTGAAGCGGATCCCGATATTCCACTTCTCCGAGAATTTGTAGTCGGCAACGATATTCATGACATGTCGTTGATCGAAAAAGAACGGCGTCACCACGCCGTCGCGATCACGCTCGGCGTACGACAGCGCGTAACTGATCCAGCCGTTGAATCGGTCACTCGACTGTGAAGCAATCTTCTGCAGCAGCACCTCGAACCCGTACGATCTTCCGGTCGCATCGTTCACCGGAAATGACGTGAGTGAATCGGATGGAATGCGCACGGGGGGAGTCCAACTATTCACATCAAAAATATTCCGGCCGATACGTTGCGAGAACCACCTGCCGCCCTGAAGCTTTTGCGGTACGATGATGTCCGTAAACTTTTTGTAGTACGTTTCGATCTTAAATTGCCACGATGCAGTCAACATGCGATCGAAACCGAGAATAACGTGCTGCGCCTTCTCCGGTACAAGTGTCGCAAAACTCACGTCGTCGAACGTGAGGCGGGATTGTTGAGGATTGAGCTTCTCCATGCCGGGAGATTGATAGTAGATGCCGTATGCTGCTCGCAGCGTTGTCAGTTCGTCGGCTTTGTACGAGAGATTGAATCGAGGGGAGAAAAAGAACGTCCGGGCAAGGAACGGATACACATCCATTCGCACACCGGGCTGGATGAACCACCGATCGCCCAGAGCGATCCGATCCTGCATGTAGGCGTTGAACCGATGGTAAAGCACTCGTTCAGTCTGGTTCGTAGGAACGACGAACCCGCGTTGCGCAATAAACTCTCTGAGTGCCTGATCGATTTCGAAGTAACGAGTGAAATCGGTACGGAGGAAATCGACACCTCCCCCGGCTTCTGCAGTGTGATTGCCCAACGTCCAGAAGAATCGTTGTTGGAGCGAGACTTTCTGATACATGAAATCATAGTCAACGGCAAAACGGATGAATCGGAGTCCCAGCGTATCCCCTCGCGCGATACTACCGCTATTCTGTGATGGATCGACGAATGTCCCGTCGAACGCTCCTGCACCGGAATTGCGGTACCACGAAACGTGTGTACTCGTAAACATGTCTTTCGACGGCACGTGTTGCCACGTGGCACCGAACATGGTGTTATACGACTCATCGAACAGACTCACACTGTCAGCCCGATCGCGCTCGGTTCCCGAGATGACCGAAGCTCCGTCACGGGAGGTAAGAAAATTGACTACGATGCGATTGGCGTTATCCAGAGGAACGCCCGCGCGCAACTGCACGTCGCGGAAATTCGGCAACGCCACATCGCCTTGCACCAACTTTGCCCGCTTGAGGATGGGACCGAGGATGAGATCGTAGTACGTACGTCGCAGGGAGAGAAGATAGGACGAACCCTCCCAGGGGAGAGCGCCCTCGAAGATCATATTCATGTTCGTAAGACTGAAGTTGAGCTTCGCTGCGAGTGACGCGTCGCTGCGGCCATCCCTATTTTTCACGTCGATCACCGCTGAGAGACGATCGCCGTACTGCGCTGCGAAACCTCCGGTCTGAAGACTGATGTCGCTGACCGTTTCGGGATTGAACATCGAGATGACGCCGTAGAGGCGATAGGGATTGAGAACTTCGAATCCGTCGATCATGATGAGATTTTGATCGGGACCCGAGCCGCGAACCACAAGTTGCGAGGAAAAGTCGTTGACGCTGGTAACGCCGGGCAGTGCCTGCAAACCCCGCAAGACGTCCTCAGCGGCACCCGGTAAATACTTCGATTCCCGCGGGGTCATGGTCGTAAGGCTCGGTCGTGTATCCTCCGCCGCTTGTCGTCGCGATCCGGTCACCAGAATTTGGCTCAACTCGATCTCATTCTCCCGCATGGTGACCCGAACGCGGGCAGTATCGCTCGCACGGACTTGAACGTTCTGCGGCATGGCCTGCTCGTACCCGATCAGGCGTACACGAACCGGATAGGTGCCGACGGGAACATCCACAATCAGAAAGGATCCATCCTCATGGGCAATCGCCCCCAACTTTGTGTCACCCAGGACCACCGTTGCGTTTGCGGCAGGCTCGCCCGACTGTAGCACCACCATGCCGGCAACCGCGCCTGTTTCCTTCTGTGCGAACGCGCTCATCACCGCAAGCACGCTCGTCACGATCACGACAACAAGTTTCAAACGCACGTCCACTTCGCTCATGGGTTGAAATACCACTCGTTCATCTTGCCCAACACAATCTACACAATCTTCAGTTCCATGAAAAGTGAAAAAAGTGTTTCCTCTTCCCTCCGACCCTCCAGTGGGTTTCTTCGTCCGCACTCACCCAGTGACGTTCGTGTGCACCTTACGCTCTACAAGTCGAACACACCGAAAAGCAGCGAGCCGAAGAGGATGAGCGACCCGACAGCGATCAACCATCCTACGACATCCAAGATGATGCCTGCCTTGATCATATCGCGCATGCGAACGTAACCTGTTCCGTACACGATTGCGTTGGGCGGGGTTGCGACCGGGAGCATAAATGCCATGGACGAGGCTACAGCCGCCGCGACTGCAAGAGCAACGGGATTTTCGCCGGTTGTGTGAGCGATCGAGATCACGACAGGCGCCATCATGGAGATTACCGCAGAGTTCGTCGCGATCTCCGTCAAGAAATCGATGAAGAACACGACCGCAAACATCATGATCACTGTCGATGGAGAACCGATCAGCGTGATGAATGTTTTAGCAATCCATGAGGCGAAGCCGGTCTTGAACATGGCATCCGAAAGCGCAATACCTCCCCCCCACGATTGCGAGTGCACCCCATTCGACGTATCGGAAATCTTTCCAATGAAGGAGGAACGTGCGCCGCTTACGATCGACCGGGATGAGAAAGAGGCTGAGTCCCGCCATCAATCCGACGACATACTCATCCAACCAACGGATGAGCTGTATCAGCGACGCCGGGAGAAATTCCTCTCGGAATGGAAGCGTCAACCATAACACCACTGCTGTTAGAAAGACGACGATCGATCCTCGTTCACCGCGCGTCATCTTGCCCAAGCGATGGAACTCTTCCATCAGGCGTTCTTTGCCGCCTTCGAAGGCAGCGACTTCCGACGGAAATGTTCGCACCAGAACAAACCATGCAACGGGTAAAAATGCCGCCACGAGCGGCAGGCCGAATTTCAGCCAATCGAGAAACGTGATGCGCTGATAGCTCGGGTCGTGAGCGAAATAATCGTTGAGCACGCCCACGGCAATGCCGTTGAACGGCGTTCCGATCAACGATCCCACACCGCCGATGGAAGCAGACCATGCGATGCC
>PSMW01000001.1:71567-74726 GCA_040290295.1 Ignavibacteria bacterium | reverse complement strand
ATCAGCGATGTGCCGAAAGGAGATTTTCCCGGCTTCGCACCGATGTACTCGAGGATGCCCAAACTCAGCGGTAGCATCATCGCACACGTTGCGGTGTTGGCAATCCACATCGAAAGAAATGCCGTCACGGCCATCAAGCCGAAGAGCGTCGTGCGTGCACTCTTGGCAAGGTTCCCGCGGGTGAGGAACCACAACGTGATGCGACGATCGAGATGCCAGCGCCGCATCGCACCGGCAAGCAGGAAACCACCGAAGAAGAGCAGCACGACGGGGTTGACGTATTGCCGCGCCACGGTAGGTATGCTGAAGGTAAAAACCTCTACCTTACTGATGCCCACGACGCTGAGGGCTGGCAACACGCAAAGCGGTAGCAGAGCCGTCCATGGAAGCGGAATCGCTTCGGTTAGCCACCACACTACCATCCAAAGCATCAACCCTGCGACAATCTGCATTGAACGAGCGAGCTCCATGGCATCGGCACCGGCTGCTTGCTGTTCCTGCACATAGCGATCGGCGGCTTCACGAAACGCTTCGAGGGGCTGCATGATCGCGGCACATACGAAGAGGAGAATGCCAAGCAGGAGTCCGATACGTTGGAGAGTCAATACCGAGTTTCTTCGAGATTGTGTGTGAGGATGTGTTCAGAGGCGCATTGCTTCGTCGAGGACGCGCTGGTTCGCCAGTGCATTGTGTGCATTGAGGACCGGTTCGGTGTCCTGTAGCAGGCACGAAGAGAAATGATTGATTTCTTCCACGTAGAGATTGGGAATATCGAACGTTTCCACAACGCGCTCGATCGTGCCGCTCGCCGTGCGGCGTTCGATGAGCAACCCTGTACGGCGCTCCCCAACCGTAAAGTCGAGTGCAGACAGCCGCGCCTCGGTACCGATAATTTCGATTCTGCTCTCGCGAAGGGGAGCGACGTACGACGAGAAGATCACGCCTATTGCTCCACGAGAAAACCGCATGAGCAATTGAGACGACGTTTCTGTATGCTCGTCCGTGGGCTTCGGTTCCATTTCGCCTTTCAGTGCGGTCACTTCATCATCCAACACAAAGCGCAGTGTGTCCAGGCAGTGAATGCCGACGTCGAACGTCGGTCCGCCGCCAGCCATGCGGCGATCGAGGAGCCACGTTCGTGTGCTCAACCTGCCGTCGTACACAAAGTCCGCAGCGGCACGAACAACATCGCCCACAGCACCACCCAGAACAAGCTCACGCATCCGCTGCACAAGAGGCGAAAGACGCACCATGTGTCCGACCATGAGCTTCACACCGCTGCGAGCGCATGCATCGATCATCCGTTCACACTCGACAACGCTCAACGCCATCGGCTTCTCGCATAGAACATGCTTGCGGGCAGCAGCGGCAAGAAGAGTCTCCTCACAATGCTGTGCATGGGGTGAAGCGATGAACACTGCATCGATGTCGGGATGAGCGATGAGTGCTGCGGGCGAATCGAAGGCGAGCGCCATCCCAAGCCCGGCAGCGGCTTGCTGTGCCTTGGCAAGTGTGCGGTTCTGCAACGCGATCAGCTCCGAGTTCACCGACTGCCGTATCGCAGGAGCGATGGCTTTGGCTGCGAAGCGGCCGAAGCCGAGAATGCCGTAGCGTACGCGTGTCGTGCTCATTGTTGAAGAATGGTTACCTCATCGCCGACGCGCACTGTACCATTGCCCTGATGAAGAAGGTATTGTCCGAACATCACCTTGTTGCCGATGGTGCGGAATGTTGCAAGCGTGCGCAGCGGCTCGACTCCTGCCTCTCCGGTTTGCGTATCCACCGTCGTGATGACACATCGAGCGCACGGCTTCACGACACGGAACCTCACGTCGCCGATCGCTATCACTTTCCACTTGTCCTCTGCAAACGGGGCACAACCATCGACGACAAGGTTCGGGCGAAATCGCCGCATCGGAACCGGCGTTTCCAGACGAACATTGAGATCATCCAACGACGCTTGCGAGATGAGCAACAGGGGAAAACCATCGGCAAAGCTGACACTTTCACCCCGACGTGCATAGCGAGTATCGACACGACGAAGCGACGCGTCGGTCATCGCAACAAGCTTGGACGGAGTGCCCAGAAACTCACTGAACCACACCTCTGCCTCTATCCCCACCGTGACTGCGTTCACGGTGTCGCTCCGAATGTGCACCGCAGTGTGCTCGGCGTTCGAGAGCATCAGCGGTACGAGCAGCGGCGGCATGTTCGGCGCGTGGATACGTAACGCATCGGAGAGAAGCTCGACAGCGATCAACGTCATGAGCGGGAAGTCTCGCTGCGTCATGAACACACCGTCCTTGTTCACCACCATCCAGCGGCGGTCATAACGCAACCCGCGCTCATCGATTTCGGCTGTCGTCAGTTCGATTCCACCGCAGGATTTTATTGGGTAGATAGTGATGCTAGAAAGCGTGATTGACATCGGATGGCGATGACGATTGAATCTATCTGCCGGATCAATATATCGTTATCATCCTCGAGTCTCAACGAACGTCGGGTGCACCATTAACGCTTCAAGTATCGTATGACGGCAAGACGAATATCTCGCCGTGGATCGCTTTCGTCCTGCACGCTTGGAGCATCCACCGATAACACGTCGGGATTGTCGTTCTTAAAGAACTCAATCCCTTGCTCCTGCCCAGAGAACAGATAGTCGGAAACGATCACCCAGTAGCTTCCTCCAGGATCGATGGGCTTCCCACTCGAAAGCCATATCGGCTCGCTCTGCTTGCACGGATCGGCGGCGGACTGCACCTCGACGCCGTGATATTGAAGATACCCTCCTCGCCCAACATTGCGCATGCCGGCATTCAGCACACGCTGGAGTAAACGTCCTCGCATCTCCACTTCGAGAATCTTGCCGCCGAAGGGAAGCGTCCGGATGACATCGTACTGCGTGACGGTACCGGAAAGCTCATCGTCGAGCCTGATCGAGCCGCTATTGAAGACCGCGATCTCTGCCTTCCGAGCAGCGGAGACCATCGCTCGTGCGATCGTTGCACCCAAATTTGTTTGCCGCGTGCGGATTGAACTTTCGCGTCCATCAAGCGGTTGCCGAAGCGTCGTCACGACTTCATCCGGCTCGAATCCCTTCGCCCGAAATCCGTCATAGGCGCGCTGTCGCCAGATCTTCACCACCGCTGCGGTCGCCGA
>PSMW01000001.1:0-71557 GCA_040290295.1 Ignavibacteria bacterium | reverse complement strand
TCAGGCACCGAGCCATCCACAGTCTTCACCTCGGAACGAACCACAAGTGAGCGTTTCGATGCGGACCATTGCAAGCGATGAATGTACACGGTACGTGCGTTCGCATCTGCCTTCGCGATCAACGTTTCGCCGACTTTGAACATCATGTTCGTGTGTTCATGACCTCCGAGAATCATCCTCACACCGGGCAGCATGGCGGCAAGTGTCCGATCCTCCTCCAGAGAGAGATGGGTCAGCGCGATGACCATATCGGTTTGCGGCTGGAGAAGATCGTACATCCGGCGAGCAGTCTCGAACGGGTTGCTCCACACAACATACGGCGGAGTGTTCGAGCCGATCGTCAGCGCGAACACGCCGATACGCACCTCAACGCCGGCAGCATTCTTCGCTCGAAGGATAACGTATTCGGGCAGCGGCCGCTCTCCTCCCTGCACCGTCTTCCAGAAGGGCTTCACTTCACCTTCCTGCGACGGCGTGTAGTGAACGTTGGAAGAGATCCACGTGAAGGCAGATTCGTTGAGGCGTTGCTGCAGTGCTTCATACCCAAGATCGAATTCATGATTGCCAAAGGTGACGTAGTCAACGCCCACACTGTTCATCGCAGCGATCATCTGCGCGCCGTTGATCCTCTTGCCTTGGTAGGTGCTCGTACCAATGGCGGACGGACTGATGAAGTCTCCGGCAAGAAATGTGAAGGTGTTCGGGTTCTCCCGCTTCAATTCTTTTCTGATCGTCGCAACGCGTGCCATGCCGCCGAACTGCCCGTTCTCGACCGGGGCGATCTCGTACACGTCGTTGAGGTGCAACAACGTCACGTCAACGACATCGTTGTCCGGGCTTGCCGTACCACCGAGCATGTCCGGCGACGTGCGATAACTTCCGCTGCAAGAGAGTAAGATCGCTGTGAGGAAAACCGTGATTGAGCGAAGCATAATCATAGATTGCCTTTCACAATGTTTTGGGGATGGATACTCGTCATGAAACGATGACAGGCTCGCGCTCGAGGTGAATGCCGAACTTCTCGAAGACTGTGGATTGAATTTCTTGGGCGAGGACGAGAAGCTCGCGCGTGTTACCGCCGTAGTTCACCAACGCAAGTGCATGATGTGCGGAAACTCCGACTCCACCTTTTCGATAGCCTTTAACGAAACCTGCCTGCTCCAACAACCACGCCGCCGGAACTTTGATGTGTTCCTCGGAAGGAAATGTGGGTGGCGACGCAATGCCCAGCGAACGGCACCGCGCTCTGAGAGCTTCCAAGTCGCTGTGCGAAAGAAGAGGATTTTTAAAGAACGACCCGACGGAACGCGAGTGAGGATCGGCCGGGTCGATCACCATCGATTTCTTCCGGCGTAGCGCGAGCACCGCCTCACGTACCGCCGAAAGTTGCTCGCTGCCCGGCTTGAGGGATGCAATGCCCGCATGCGCCTGCAAGTACCGCTGAAGCTCGGGATAGCGGACTGCTGCCTCGCCATCGGGGCGAAGGCGGAAGGTGACTTCCGTGATAACAAACGCGTTCGCATCCTCCATATTGAAACGACTGCGCCGATAATCGAAACGGCACTCCTCATTGGAAAAACGCATTTCTTCCAACTTCTTTCGATCGAGTGCTATGACGTCGACGATCGTCTCGGCAACCTCTTGGCCGTATGCACCGATATTCTGCATCGGCGCAGCGCCGACAAGGCCGGGGATGCCCGAAAGACACTCGACACCGGCGAGTCCGTTGCTTACACAAAAACGAACGAACGCGTCCCATTCCTCACCCGCAGCGATCGACACCGTCACTTCACGACCGTCACGCTGAACATGCAATCCCTTCATTGCCGTTTTCAACACGACGCCATCGAATCCTTCATCGCGAAAAATTGTGTTACTCCCCCCGCCGAGAACATGCAGCGGCGAGCCCTGTTCTGCCGCCACGCGGATCGTCGCACATACTTCATCGACCGAACGGCATTCCACAAAATACTTCGCCCTCCCTCCCAAGCCGATGGTGGTGTATGGAGCTAATGGCACATCCTCTCTGAAGTCGATCATCGTTTAGCTGTTCTTGATCTTGATTATTTCTGCCGTGATGCTCACAGCGATCTCCGCAGGAGTATGACTCGCTATTGGCAACCCAATGGGGGTATGGATGCGGCGTAGAAATTCTTCCTCTATCCCCTCGCTTCTCAAATCGTCGAAGATCTGCCGCGTTTTTGCTGCGCTGCCCATCAATCCGATATACCGAACATGTTTGTTGACGAGTGCGCGCAATGCAGCCTCGTCGCTCTTGTACCCTGCCGTCACAACGGCAACATACTCACGCTCGTTACCGGCAATCCAGGTGCCGATGTCACCGAACGCGCAACAGATTTTTTGATCGGCGAAGCTGTTCCTCACGAACGTATCAACACCTTCTCGGTCATCGAAGGTAACAACGCGCATATCGAGCGTCGAGAGGATACGCGTCAGCGCCAAGCCCACATGCCCGCTGCCGACCACGTACACGGTATCCAGCACACCCACATTCTGCTCGAGCGTCCACGTTTGCTCGCCGCCCCAGACGAAAGACACGTCATGTTTACCACGGCGTTGCGGATCGAAGGAGAATTCGGATGGCGACACGCGCAGCAACCCAGAGCGATGTTCGTCGTATGCCGTGCATATGGCTTTTGCTGCAGACGCGGCATCAGGCTCCAGGCGTTTCAGAAGAATCGTCTGCCAGCCCGAGCAGATCAATCCCGACGGCTCGAATTGCGTGTCGGGTGAATGGAACACCCTCTTGACGAGAGGGCGAGCGTGCCGGTCACGTGCGACGGCAATTGCTCGTTCGACCCATTGCACCTCCATGATGCCGCCACCGATGGTGCCGATGCGATCGCCTCGTGCAGTGATCGCCATGGCAAAGCCCGCTTTCCCGGGCGAGGCGCCATGACTTTCCACGACGGCGAGCAACGCCGCCGGCGTTCCGTCGGCAAGGTGATGAGCGAGAAATTCCCAGAACTCTTTCTTCATCAGAACGATGTGCGTATCGAAACCCGTTACCGATCTTGGTTCGGTGCTAATTGATAGTAACGAGGTTTTTGTTTAGTTTCCAATCGCAAAGAGATTCCCCCACCGCGAATGAAGCGCGAACATCCTTCCTAAAGGAGCGACGATGCGTTCGTCAGTCAGTTTTGTTCTTGACGGTAGAGTGGTCACCGAGAGCTTCAGTACGAAAGCTGTAACGCCCACCACAACACTGCTGCATTACTTGCGTAATTTACCGACGCACAAAGGCGTGAAGGAAGGCTGCGCCGAAGGAGATTGCGGAGCGTGCACGATCGTTCTGGGTGAATGCCAACCGAACGACACGATCAGGTACACAACAGTAGATTCCTGTCTGGTCTTCCTGCCCATGATCCATGGCAGACACGTCGTTACGGTCGAGAACTTGCGCGCCAACCGTCTCCATCCTGTGCAACAAGCAATGATCGATTGTGCAGGAAGTCAATGCGGGTTCTGCACGCCAGGCATCGTGATGTCGCTCTTCGCCCTGTACAAAAACCATCGTCACCCGGAGCGACAAGAGATCGACGACGCGTTGACCGGGAATCTCTGCCGCTGTACAGGTTACAGGCCCATCGTCGAAGCCGCGGCGAAAGCCTGCGCTGACGACAACGCGGATACATTCACCGAGCACGAAGCCTCCATTGTTTCGCTGCTTCGCTCGATACCGCACTCGTCGGGAACGTTTCAGACAGCACAGCAAACGTATTTCCAACCGACGACGCTGGGTGAGGCCTTGGAGTTCAAGCGTAGTCATCCCGATGCCGTGGTGTTGTGCGGAGCGACCGATGTTGCCTTACGCGTCACGAAGGCACATGAACTGCTGCATGTCGTTCTCGACCTCTCTCGTGTCGTGGAGATGCAGCACGTGATTGATGAGGGTGATCGGATTCGCATCGGTGCAGGCGTGACGCTTAGCGAACTGCGCGCGTCGCTTGCATCGATGTTCCCGGCGCTTGTTGCGACGATGAATGTGTTCGGATCGCTGCAAATCCGAAACCTTGCAACGCTCGGAGGGAATCTCGGTTCGGCATCCCCCATCGGCGACATGATCTCTGCGCTCATCCCCCACCGCGCAAGTGTCGTTTTGCACAATCACGAACGCACTCGCACCATCCCCCTCGATGAATTCATCATCGGTTATCGCAAAACGGTTCGTCAACCGGACGAGCTGATTACGGCAATTGTTCTACCGAAGCCCGAAGCGCATACGATTATCAAGTGGTACAAAGTGTCGAAGCGAAAAGACCTCGACATTTCGACTGTCAGCGCGGGATTTCGTCTGAACCTCGACAAAGCCGGAAGAGTTCACGATGTTGTGCTTGCGTACGGAGGCATGGCGGAACGAGTGAAACGTTCATCGAACGCCGAACGCTTTCTCAAAGGCAAGCTATGGTCGCGCGAGACCGTCGAACAAGCGATGGAGGTTGTTGGCAGCGAGTTCACCCCGCTCACGGACGTACGGGGCAGCGCCGCGTTCCGCACGATCGCCGCGGAGAATTTGCTGCTGAAGTTCTGGAGCGAAACGCAGCCCGGCTCCGACGGACAGAATGGATGAACAACAAGGAGCAGTCTTACAAAGTCATGGACAGCACAACCAACGACATCGCGGAATATCTTGCCAGTCACCATTTCATCACTCCTGTGCAGCGAGAGCGCATCGCACGCCTCTGTTCGAACGAAGTTTTTTCGCTGCGGGACGAACTCAAATGGACGCTGTGGGCAGGCATCATGCTGCTCATTGGCGGCATCGTTGCGTACGGTGGTCACACGATCAACACAACGGGCCAGCGTGTCCTGATCGCATTGCTCTTCATCCTTGCTGGAGCGGCGTTCGTCTCCGCAAAGCCATCTTCCAACGCTCAGCTGACACATCTTCCCTCGGCGCAGATCGCAAACGCCGTCGTGACACTCGGCGGCTTCGTGCTCGGTTTCGCACTCGGATACTGGCAGTATGCTTATGCGCCGTTCGGCTCTGCTTGGGAAATGATTGGTGTTGTTGTAGCGCTCGTCTGCGTGCCTATCGCTTATTGGTACAACCTCACGGGTGCACTGGCAGTAGGATTGGTGGGGATGGGGATTGCGATTGCCGTCGCTGTTGCTCCGCTGACGTGGATTATGCAGGGATTTATTCCGCGCGGCGACCTTATTTCGGTCGGCATCGCGTATGGCGGGTTGCTTGTTGTGGTGGGTGCAGGTCTTCAGTACTTCAACATCTATCGACACTTCACGACAACGTATATGCACACAGCGGCGCACTTCATGTACATTGCGGCACTTGCTGGTTTGATGACGGAAGAAGAGAAAGTGCTTTTCTTCCTTATCCTTGCCTTGTTGACCTCTGCGGGCGTCTGGTACGCTCGTAAGACGCGCGCGTTCTCCGTCTTGCTCACGACGCTCGTGTACTGTTATCTGGGGATCGCGTTCGTCGTCAGCAGTGTCATCACCGAACCGACATTGCAGACGATCTACATTATCCTCACGTGCGCCGCGGTGATGGTTGCACTGTTCTCGTTCCGCAAATCCTTCAAGGAGGCGTAATGCTGGCGTATCATCCGTACTGGCTGGAGGCATACTCCATCACGCAGGAAGCGGAGCAATTCACCCGGCTTCGGCTGATTTCGGTGGAACAGTTCCGAACGATTCGAGCAGCGTTCACGAATCCCTTGCATGTGCTGAGGACGGTCGAACGGGTAACGTTGTTCCTCTTTGGATGCATCGCTATCGCCGCGCTGTTCTTTGTCCTCGTGCAGGTTTCCCCCACTGTCGATGGAGAACCGGCACCGGAACATTTCCTCGCAACGGGAATATTGTGTATCGTTGGGCTTGAATTGCTGATCCGATATAAGAAACTCTTTCGTGCCGGCATCGAAGAAGCTGCGCTCTACGCCGGAGTTTCAGCGATCATTTACGGTGGAGCACATGCTGTCGCACCTGCTTTCCACAGCACGGTGCTGCTCGCTGCTTCAGTCATCGCCGTCCCGCTCTTCGCCATCACAGCCATACGCTATGTTGATCGGCTGTGTGCGCTCGCCGCGTGGACGAGTGTGCTTACGTTGCTCTACACCTCCCTCGCCGACACGCACCCATATTCTTTCCCCTTCACGCTCGGGCTGTTTTCAGCCGCGGTGTATGCGCTGCAGGGTCGCACACACATGGCAAAGCAGCTTCGAGTATGGCGGCGGTGCATCGAGACGATCCGCTTGGCAGCCTTAGTAACGTTCTACGGTGCCGGCAATACATTCGTCATTCACTTCCTCTTGGAGCCGGGAGCGCTTGAGATTGCTTCAGCCCCCATCGAATTGCTGCCGCTAAGTTCACTCTCGACGTTCGCTGTTCCTCTTGCGTACGTTCTTGCTGGCTTGATGCAACGAGATCGCGCATTGCTGCGCGTGGGACTTGTGGCAGAAGTGCTTTCGCTCGCCACGTTCCGATACTACAACCAATCGTTGCCGATCGAACATGCGCTGATCATTCTTGGTTTGTCGCTGATGGTTTTGTCGATTGGTGCTATTCAAGTATTGAAGACGAAGAAGACAGGCTTTACGTTCGCCCCCGTTCCGCTTCAACTTCCCGAAGAAGTGCCGCTTCACGGCGTTGTGCTGTACGATCGGTTCACGGTACAGAAGGACGCCGTGCACGCCTTCGAGTCGGGCAAGCGCCACGTGGGGAGTGGAGCGTCACTTGGATGGTAATGAGGATTTGTTCACGAGCAACGTTTCGAGAAACCTATGATCCCCCACGAATCTGCTGAGAAGCATGTTACCGGCGAAGCGGTGTACGTTGACGACATCCCTGTCAACGACCAACTGCTTGTCGGCCGCGTGGTGTATTCACCTCATGCTCATGCCCGTATTCGTTCGTTCGACCTTTCGACTGCGCGCCGCTTGCCGGGTGTTCATGCCGTACTCTCGTTTCGAGATATTCCCGGCGTCAACCAAATGGGTCCGGTGGTCAAGGACGAACCATGTCTTGCCGAGCACGAAGTTGTTTGCGTTGGGCAGGCGATGTTCTTGATTGCGGCGGAGACGGAGGAGCAAGCCCGTGAAGCGGAACGCAAGATTCTCGTCGAGTTCGAACCCCTCGAACCCATCCTCACCATCGACGATGCCATAGCCAAAGGAAGTTTTCTGGGTCCTCCCCGCACAATGCAGCGCGGCAACCCCGATGATGCGTTACGCTCGGCGCCGCACCGGTTGCAAGGTAAGCTTCGCACCGGGGCGCAAGAACATTGGTATCTCGAATCGCAAGTGTGTTTGTGCATACCGGGAGAAGGGAACGAGATCAACGTCTTCTCCTCGACGCAACATCCTTCCGAAACTCAAGCACTGATCGCAGAGCTCCTCGGCATCAAGAAGCACGATGTTGTGGTCGAGGTCCGCCGAATGGGCGGAGCGTTCGGCGGAAAAGAGACACAAGCCAATCATACCGCCTGCTGGACGGCCTTGCTCTGCCATGCCACGCGCAGACCCCTCAAGATTCGCCTGTTCCGAGACGACGACATGATCATGACCGGTAAGCGGCACCGCTTCCTCTCCCGCTACGATGTTGGATTCGATGATGAGGGAATATTGATGGCCGCGACGTTCGAACTGTTCAGCGACGGAGGCTGCGCCACCGACCTCTCGTTCGCCATCATGGAGCGCGCAATGCTGCATGTGGATAACGCGTACTACATTCCTCACATGCACGTCGTGGGAACTGTGTGCAAAACGAATCTCCCCTCGAACACCGCCTTCCGTGGCTTCGGAGGACCGCAAGGCATGGCAGTCATCGAAAACGTCATCGATCGCATCGCTCGCTTCCTCCACAAAGACCCTCTCGAGATTCGGCGCAAGAATTTCTACGGCATTGCGGATCGGAACGTCACGCACTATGGCCAGACCGTGGAAAACAACCGGCTTCATGGTATCTACGAGCAACTGGTCGCCTCTTCGGATTATCATCGCAGAAGAACCGCTGCTACAGAGTTCAACGCGACGCATGAATTCGTCAAGAAAGGCATTGCCCTCACGCCAGTGAAGTTTGGCATCTCTTTCACCACATCGTTTCTCAATCAGGCGGGTGCACTCGTGAACGTGTACAAGGACGGGACGATTCTCGTCAACCACGGTGGCACGGAGATGGGACAAGGGCTGCACACCAAGATGCAACAGGTTGCTGCGGCAGAGTTTGGCGTGAGTCTCGATCGGGTCAAAGTCAACGCGACCAACACTTCAAAAGTCCCGAACACGTCTGCAACGGCAGCATCTGCCGGCGCCGACCTCAATGGGATGGCAGTGAAGAACGCCGTAGACACGCTGAAGTCACGCATCGCCGCAGAGCTTGCTGCACACTTCAGCGAGCAGCATCCACACGATCCGACGCGTGCAGAAGCGATCGTCTTTCAGAACGATACGATCTTCGACAGTGAGCATCCCGGTCGCACCATTGGCTTCGCGGAAGCGATGCCCTTGATGCATCTGCGACAGGTGAGTTTGAGCGCAACGGGGTTCTACCGCACGCCGAACATCGGGTGGGACAAGCAGAAAGGATGGGGCAAGCCCTTTCACTATTACGCTTTCGGGATGGCGTGCACGGAAGTGCTCGTCGATCTCCTCACCGGCCGTCATACCATTCTGAGGACGGACATCCTTCACGATGTCGGCGATTCACTCAATCCTCAAATCGATATCGGACAGGTTGAGGGCGGCTATATTCAGGGCAACGGCTGGGTGACAACCGAAGAGATCAAATGGGACGAGAAGGGACGGTTGATGACGCACTCGCCGGATACATACAAGATTCCCAGCGTGCAGGATATTCCGCGGGACTTCCGTGTCCAGCTTTTGGAAAACGTCCCGAACCCGAACACTATCCGTAAAAGCAAAGCCGTCGCTGAACCACCCTTGATGCTCGCGCTTTCGACGTGGCTGGCGATCAAAGACGCCGTCTCCGCAGCGGCCGACCATGAGATCGAGCCGGAGTTTTCCTTGCCTGCAACCAACGAAGTGATCGTACTTTCCGCCAACAAGTTGCGGCGGATGCAGAAGCACATCACGCTACCCGCGTCAAGCACGCAGGCTGCGCATATACCTTCATCCTCATGAAGAACCACTTCTTGCCTATGTTCACTCGATTTGTTCTTTACAGCCTCCTGATCTTCATTCCGACGGTTTCTGGAATCTGCGGCGAGAAGAAACGCACGCAGCGAACCGCGGAGACACTACACCAGCTCATCCCCGCAAGCGCAACAATGACGACCGCGTGGGATGTGCCGATGAATCCCCTGACCGATACCTCATTACACTCCTCACCACTGACGGAACAGATTCGATGGGGCTTCAAGCTGTTCACCAACACGTTACGGGAAGCAGCGCGCTTCGCACCGAACGCACTTTCGTGCAACAATTGTCATTTGAATGCGGGACAGAAACTGAAGGCAATGCCGCTCGTAGGCATTGCGGCAATCTATCCCGAGTACAATAAACGTGAGGGGCGATTATTCAGCCTCGAGGATCGCATCGTAGGATGTTTCCGGCGAAGCATGGGCGCCATTGGTCCTCGCATAGCGGAAAACGAAGCCCTCGATGTACCCCTCCCAACTCTAGAATCCAAATAGGTCCTGGCACTCAGCGCATATCTGTCGTGGCTTTCTCGCGGCACGCCGTTCGGAAAAAGTCCTGCGTGGCGGAGACAGAACGTGATTGCGCCGTCTAACCTCATTCCGCTCGCGCAACTCGATCCGCAACGCGGCGAAGCGCTGTTCGTCGAGAAGTGCTCGAACTGTCATGGACATGATGGGCAAGGAGTAGAAATTGGAGATAAGAAGGCATGACCACTGTGGGGACCGAATTCGTGGAACGACGGCGCGGGAGCCGCACGCATCTACACACTTGCGGGAATGATTCGCTACGCGATGCCGTATCTCGATCCCGGCTCACTCACCGACGAAGAGGCACAACACCTTGCAGCATACATTAACGCAAAACCACGACCTGTCTATCCGTGGAAAGACACCGATTATCGCGTGGAACCGCTTCCTCCTGACGCGGTCTATTACGAGCGCCGCAGTAAATAAAAGAGCGAGGGTGCACGCCCTCGCTCTGATGCAGCATCGTCTTGCTCGATTCTACCCCTCGCCCGCGTAGCAGTAGGTGCACTTCCTCTCTTGGGCGCGATTGATTGCCAAGACGCCCGATGGGACGATCTGCACGCCCGGAAAGATTCCTGCCACCCATTCCTTCTTGATAGCCTCGGCACTCGTCTTCGTCTTCTCTGCGAAGTGCATGCTGTTGACGGTGAGCGCGAGATCGCATAGACCGACGAGCACGCCGTCTTCCAAAAGGTTGTCCAACGACATCCTTGGGATCGGCAATTCCTCTTTCGGCTTCCAGAACATGTTGGACTTGATGCGTTGCTTCGTCATGGCGTAGGTAATGTTGAACGCTTCGCCGAAGTCGTATTTCTGCCAGAGATCATCGTTCATGGCAAAGGGAATGGCATCGTGGCGCAGCACGAGAACCGAGGTAATTTTTTTGGCGGGCACGCCCATCTGCATGTTCGACATCAAGAACACGCGCGCCCACGCCAGTGGCAAACCGCCATTCGTGCTGGGCGCATCGAACACTTGACGGTGCCGTCCCTTAATGCGGCTCAGCCATTTTTCCAATCCTTCGACGAGCGAGCGATTGGGCTTTGCTTGTTGCTCGGCGAGAAGTTCGATCGGCGATGAGAGTGCAGCCATGCCGGCAGCGGCTGCCATCGTACCGAGGAACGCGCGGCGGTGGAGCGATTCGTCAAGGGGTTTCATGGAGGGGACCTCGAGCTTGTGAATCAACAGTGGGTTGCATCTGCGGCTCAATACACCCTTTCCCCCTCTCGACCGCAACCACATGAGAATGTGATGAAGGAAGTTCTCAGCCGTTATCGACGAACTGCTCAGCTTCCTCGGTAGGTCGTGTAGCCGTAAGGGCTTAGGAGCAAGGGAACGTGGTAGTGGTTCTCGTCTTTCGTCGAGAACTCCACCGTTACGAATGGATAGAACGCCTCGACGCCTGCACGACGAAAGTACTCCCCCGTTTCAAATACGAGCCGGAAGTCACTGCCTTGCAGAGTGCTTTCTAGTGGAAGAAGATCCGTTATGCGGCCGTCTTCGTTCGTTGTGCCTCGGGAGAGCTCTTGCCACGTCCCGTCCAGTTGCTTGCGTTGCAAGCGGACGCTCACCCCGACTGCCGGTCTCCCTTTGCTCGTATCCAAGATGTGTGTCGTGATGGAACTCTTCATAAAGAAGTTCTGATGATTATTGTGGATCGATGGATCATCTACTCGTCGCGTAGGCTGTGTGAAAGCGCCTTCAATGCTTTCGGTACTATCAACGCCACCCATGCTGCATACTGCACTGCAGAGGGATGTAAACCGTCGGGCGCGATCAGATCGGGAAGGCGTTGTGCTTCGCGCGAGATGGGGGTGATGTCAATGTACTGTGCCCCCGCTCGCACAGACTCTTCCCAATTGACCGCATTGAACGCGTCGATCTCCAGACTGATCTTCGCCCGATCACGTCCGTCGGCGAACGGCATGACGCCCCAGTCGGGAATGGAAAGGACCAGAACGCGCCGAGGATTCATCCCGGCGAAGGCAATGGCTCGTTGGAGTAATGCGACAAATTCCAGACGGTACTCATCGACACTCCTGCCGCGATACTGATTGTTCACTCCAATCAAGAGCGTCACCAGATCGAACGTGCCCGTTGGATGATGTTCGTCGATAGCGGCATTCAGTTCGTCGGTGGTCCAACCTGTCCGAGCAAGAACCACCAATTCTGCCACAGCCAGACCGCGGCTGCGCAGTGCAGCGGCAAGTTGATCAGGAAAACGCTCGTGCGGCTCCACGCTCTCCCCGATGGTGTACGAATCGCCGAGAGCGAGAATGCGAAGCGTCTCCTTGTGTTGCACGGTACTGTGATGTGGTTCGTTCATCATGAGAGAAAGAAGAACAATGCCACAGGCGACAATCATCATGCGATCTGCCCGACGAGCACTGCATACAGATGTTGAATCTGGTTCCACAAACACTGCTCCTTGCACTCAGGCAACCATAGCTGAACCGAAGCACAACCATTCCGCCTCAACGAAAGTGCACAGCACTCTTGCTCGTGGCACGAAGGATCGACTCCTGCAAGAACTTCTTCTTGTATGCTGCCATGATCGCCTCGATGCGATCGTCTCCATCGTCGAGCGTGATTGGGTAATAGATCGTTAGCATTCTCGTTTGCTCTTTCACGGTTCTGCCGCTCGTATAGCGATAATAACCAACAGCCGAAACGGTGGTCGAGCCATCCGGAAACTGGGGGATCACTTTTTCTTCGAGGAAGGCTTCCCATAACGAATCGGTGACCATTCCGTTCGCGGGGATATCGGCACCGAAGTACAGTTCTTCTCGAACCCACACTGAGTCGCGTACCACAGCATCAACTGCACGCGTACCTTGTCGGACACCTCCGCAGCCGTTCGAAAGCGAGAGCATGAGTGCGTGCGAGACGAATCGAGAGAGGTCTCTTCGTGTAAGTTTCTTCCGCAAAAAGAACTCCGCCATCCGAGGTCCGGAACGTTTCGAGGACAGAGTCATCCGATGTCTAACGATCCGTAGCGGTGCTGTGTCTTCTTCCCTGCAAAATCTTGACGAACGAACGCGAGCGCAACTCCTCGAGCGACAGTCCGGTCGTCAGCGCCTCTTCTTCGGTGATTGCACCACAGTTCAAGCCGCGCAAGAAGTAGTTAAGCAATCCCTGTCCCGTCGCAGCGTCGTCGAACACATCGCCGATGAGCGTCGCTTGGGCAGCTTTCTCGACAAACGTCTTCAGTCGAAGCGAGGCGAGGTCTAGTCCTTCGAGGAAGAACGCGTAGACCGCCGCATAGCGTACGGGCAACTGCGCGGGATGCAAATCCCAACCCTGATAGAACCCGTGTCGCAGCGAATGCATCGTATCGTCGAATGCAATCTTCCATGCACGGTGCACCGCTGCCGTGTTCTCGGCACGCTGTCGTCGCGTGAGCGTGCCGTTGGTCGATCGATGCGGTCCAACCGGCAGGATGTTCGTTGCACCATCGGAAAGCATCACGCCCGTTTGAGCCAATGCCACCTTCATCATGTGCCGCGCAAAGTCGCATGCGGGATGTCGCATCGTCTGGTGCGCTGCGGTGATTTCACACAACGCGGTATAGTCGTACACTCCGAAGTGCGCTCCGCGCACTCTCCCCTCTCCGGCTTCGATCAACCGCGGCAGATGCGACTCTCCGCGTTGATTGAACATGGCTTGGGGCGTCTCGACCATCAACTCCAATTTCAGCGTACCGAAGGGAAGTCCTAACTTCGCCTCCAGCACTTTGCACCAATCGCTCACAGCACTGACGTGATCGGGAATCGTAACCTTCGGAATAGTGACGACGAAGTTTGGAGGCACGACGCCGTTGGACGACTCCACCAAGGTGCTCACGAAGATGTCTAACGTGCGTGCACTGCGTACCTTCATCTCCTCCGTGAGCGGCTTGATGCGGATCCCGATAAAGGGAGGAAGAGTCCCTTCCTGCATTCCTCTCGCAACTTCCTGTGCGGTGAAGGTTGCATGCCCATCTTCTTCGTCGTCGGGGCGATTGCCGTAGCCGTCCTCGAAGTCGATGCGGAAGTCCTCCACCGGCTCCTTCGTTAGCTTTTCGACGACACGCTGATAGATGGTGTAGGCAAGCCATGCGTGCGGACTGTTTGCCTTTGCTGCGTGGGGATTTCGTTCGACCTGTTTGCGCAACGCCAAACGTTGGGATGCCGAACGCGGGAATCGTTCTGCGCCGAAGATCTGCACAGCCTCGGCAAAGGTGAGAAAGTCGGGAGTGTACTCGCGCAATGCACGCAGCGCTACGTCACCTAAGCGCCGTGCGGTATCTGCTTTGAAAATCTGCGCGCCACCGTACACGGTGTGCACAGGTTGTCGGGCGCCGTCGTCTCCCGGATACTTTGCGGCGAACGCGGAGTTCGCTTCTCGCAATCGAGCAAAGACATCGGCAACGGTCTCGGACGTCAAGTGTTTCACCATAACGTTCCTCGCTATCATTTGTTTCGGAAAGGTTCATCGAATCGCTCTTCCCACAAATAATGCTTGGTCTCTTCGACGATGACCCGGTTCAGCCAAAGCAACGATACCAAATTCGGAATTGCCATCAAGCCGTTGGTGATATCGGCAAGCGACCAAACGATCGACAGTGAGAGAGTAGAACCGATCATCGCCACCGCCACCCAGAGCACACGATACGGCAGGATAGCACCTACACCGAAGAGATACTCCGCCGCCTTCTCACCATAATACGACCAACCGATAATCGTCGAGAACACGAACGTGAGCAATCCGACGGTAAGCACGATCGGCCCGACCGCAGGAATGTCGGCGAAGGCCGCGTTGGTGAGTGCCGCACCTTTCAACCCTTTCAACCACTCGCCCGAATTGACCAAGACGATGCCGGTGACGGCACAGACGACCACCGCGTCCCAGAACTTGCCGGGCGACGCCACCAATGCTTGGCGGATCGGATTGCGTGTCTGCGCGGCTGCAGCAACGATGGGCGCGCTGCCGAGTCCCGATTCGTTGCAAAACAATCCGCGTGCGACACCATAGCGTATCGCTTCCTTCATTCCTGCTCCAACGAATCCGCCCACCATCGCATGGCCCGTGAAGGCGCTGCTGAGAATGAGCGAGAGCGTATCGGGAATGTGCGAATAGTTTATCGGCAACCAACACCGTGATAACAGCACCCGTTATCCATGGTGCGATGCCGAAGGTCTCTTCTGTCATGTGCGAGATGGAATTTGCCTGCACCATGTTGCCGATGCCGAACGCGGAAATTGCCGTGAGCGCTGCGAACGCAACACCGAGCCATTTCGCATGCATGCCGCGCTCCAACACGTACATCGGTCCGCCAGCCATGGCACCTGTCGGCATCTTGATGCGGTACTTGACCGCAAGAAGCGCTTCGGCATATTTCGTGGCAATTCCGAAGACGCCTGTCAGCCACATCCAGAATACCGCGCCGGGTCCACCCGCAGCGATGGCGGTCGCCACACCGACGATGTTTCCCGTACCGATTGTCGCCGCGAGTGCTGTGGTCAGCGCACCGAATTGACTCACATCCCCCTCACCTTCCTTGTTCGTACCGAAGGAGAGTTTGATTGCCTTGCCGATGTAGCGTTGAATGAAGCGAAGGCGCAGTGTCAGGAACACATGCGTACCGAGCAGAAGGATGAGCAGTGGCGGACCCCAGGCGATGTCGCTGAGGTCAGCCAAGAGGTTTTCGAGTTCTGTCATGAGGATGGTTTTTTGTTTCAGTGAGATGATGTTTCGAGCAGCTTCAATAATCGCAACCGCGTAATCTTCGCCTGCTCGCCTGCGGCAACGCCAAGCTCCGTCGCATGCGGATTGTTCAGACGTGACTGCAAGTGTGCAAGCAGGTCTTCTGCAGTTTTCCCTGTGGCACAGACAATGAAGATGAAGCCGAAGCGCTGTTCGTACTCTCGGTTGCCGTCGGCGAGTGCGCGCAAGATTGCTTCGGATGCCTCTTGCACACTTGCTTGTTCACTTGCCGCCCAACGAGCAGTATCCGCGAACTTCTTCTTCAGGCTCTCGATGTCGCCGATCCGAGGATGATGCGTGAACGCCTCCATCCAGTCGTGCTCGGCAAGACTCCACCACACCTCATCGGCACACTGCAGTAGTGCATCGACCGAGCGAAACGGACGCCGATCGAGCAAGCCTTCCACCCATCGCAACGATCCGCAGCAGCAATAAAGTTCTGTCGCAGCAGCGGGGGCATCCATCCTGTTCAACTCATCGAGCGTCATCGGACGAACCTATGAGAGGACAGGCTTTCCCCAGATACGCAAACGACTCACGCCGCCGTCGGGAAAGATGTTGAGACGAACATGGCTGCATTGCCCAACGGATCTCACCTCTTGTTCGAAGATGTTCTTGGCATCCGCATTCAACGGCATGGGGGGAAGGAGCGTCGTCCACTGCACCTGTGACCACACGAGAGCATCGACATCGGCATTGGGCGCGAAGCAGCAATCGAGCGAGCAGCGATCGGGGGCGTTCCCTTTGAAGTGTTGTGTATCCACTTCGACCGACGTGACGACGCCCGGCACTGCCAATCGAACGATCGCCCAATCGTGTCCGGGACCGCGTCGGCGGCGCGTCTCCCACCCTTCCCCCATATTTCTTGCATTCCCCGGCAGAATGAGGTGTTCTTTGTTCCCGAAGAACATATCGCTCGCCGCTATGACCATGCCTCCGTTCGCCAACGCCGCTAAGTCGATGCGCGATGCACTGGCGAGCGCGCGCCGATCAGGCACGACCATGCCGTACACACGCAAGCGGGCAACGCCGCCATCGGGATAAATCTTCAGTAGGACGTACGTCCATCGTTCGTTACTGACGATGCTGAAGAGATTTTGCGTTCCGGGCTTCAACGGCGATTTCGGAAGAAGCTCCTTCCAATCGGTAGCCCTCAATGCTTCGAGTGTCGTTGCATCGTCGAACGCGCAAGCATCCAACGACGCGTACGAGGGACTGTTGCCGATGAACCAGCTCGTATCGATATCGACACCTTTGACGATACCGGCAAGTCCAAGCTTCACGATACACCAATCGTGCACGGTGGCGGCATCCGTTGGGGCAAAGCGTTTGCGACGCGATTCCCACCCGTCCATCCATTTTCCGCGATCGGTGTATTTCTCCGGGATGAAGATCGGAGCAGACGGTTTGAGCAGATTTTCTTTCTCCGCAAAAAACTCATCGCTCGCGGCAAGCGCTACACCTCCAAGACGCTCGGAGGCAAGATCTGTCAATCCGGGAAAAGCGGCAGGGAGTTGGCTCGATGGTAACATGAATGTCTGGTTCCTCTTACGTTCGTAGCAGAACTTGACCGATGGGCTGCGTCAGCGTGCCGTCATCGAAGACTTTTTCGCCGCGCAGATACGTAGCGTGCACCTTGCCGTAGAGTGTCCGCCCCTCGTACGGTGTGAGCTTGTGGCGATGGAGAATCTGCGAACGTTCGACGGTGAACGGCACTTCCGGATCCCACACAACAAAATCAGCGTCGCATCCCGCGGCGATTGTTCCTTTTTGCTTCTCCAATCCGATCAGCGCGGCGGTATTGTGCGACATCCAGCGTGCGAGGTCTTCCAGCGTTCCGCCATGATCGCGTGCGTACGTCCAAGCGATCGACAGACTCCACTGAAGGGATGCGATGCCGCCCCACGCGCCAAGGAAGTCGCCCGACGCTACGTGCTTCATCTCCGGCGGACACGGCGAGTGGTCGGAAGCGATGCAATCCAATACTCCCTCACGCAACGCGCTCCACAGCAACTCGTTGTTCTCGCGCTCGCGAATTGGCGGCGCGCACTTGAAGGCCGTCGCCCCGTCGGGGATTTCTTCTGCGGCGAAGAAAAGGTAATGCGGACACGTCTCGGCCGTCATCGGCAAGCCTTCCGCCTTGGCTGCACGCAACATCGGGAGCGCTTCGGACGACGACATATGCACGATGTGCACGCGACAGCGAAACTCACGGCAAAGCTGTATCATGAGTGCAATTGCTTCGTTCTCCCACTGCCGGGGACGCGAGGCGAGGTACGTCCGATAGTCTCGAGCACTTCCCGAAATGTTCTGCGCAACGGGCGTTTGCAGTTCCGCGTGTACCAACAGCGGTAGCCCGCTCGATGCAATCACCGGCATCGCGACGCGCAGATCGGACTCATCGACGTTCGGAAACTCATCGATACCAGAGTGCATAAGAAAGGCTTTTACGCCCACCACGCCGGAGGACAACAGCGGCAAGAGGCTCCAAGCATTTTCCGGAATGATCCCTGCGTGGAATGCGCAATCGACATGGAGCTTGCCCGATGCCGCCGCAAGCTTGAGATGAAGCGCGTGCGGTGTCGTGGTCACAGGAGAGCTGTTCAGCGGCATATCAACGATTGTGGTAATGCCGCCTGCTGCCGCAGCTCGTGTGAGGGTTTCGAATCCCTCCCACTCCGTTCGGCCCGGTTCATTACCGTGCACATGCGGATCGACGATGCCCGGCGAGAGCACCAGATCGCCGACATCGATGACGTCGGCGTTGCGTGGTTGTGTCGAAGGGATGATTGCAAGGATTTTGCCTCCTTCGACATGGACCGCGCAATCACTGACGCCTCGAGGTGTTACGACGCGCCGGCTGCGGATGATCATGACGATACGAACTGCTGATGAACGACGGTGAAATGTGTGCGAAAAGTTAGAGAAAGGGGGAAGGAATGTCAAGGCAGATCGACATTCCTTTCGCACGAGGATGTCGTCTGCCTTAGTAGTCGTTTTCGAACGGTCCGCGGCGTCGCTGCCGCGCTTCACGCATCGCTTCGCGCAATTCATTCTCGAAGCGCCGCTCGAACAGCAGGAGTTTTGCTCGTTGCTCGATGGTAAGCAAGTCGCTCAACCCGTTGAAAAAGTCCAGCCGCTCTTCGCCAAGCCGGCGGTTGATGGCGATGACATCGGCGAAGAGCTTTTCGTATTCTTTTGGTTCGCCGTTGTTGCGGAGCAGGCGTTCGATCTTGTCGAGAACTTCGTCTTTCTGCCGCAGGAGGTCGCGCCGCATTTTTTCGTGCTCGTTGTAGCGTGCAAAGAAGCGCACGGACTGTTCTTCGTTCAATTCGAGCGTCTCGATCATGCGCATCTTCTTGAACCGCTCGATACGCTGCAGTGGCGCACCTTCCTGCGGTTGAGCTTGTGCGACGCCGATGCTGCAGAGCGTCAGGAGAGCAATGAGAACACGTCGCATAACGAGGACTCCTTGTTGATCGGATAACGGAACATTACAGATTGACCGCGCGCGCTTCGAGAATCGCCGCAATATCCTTCACTTGCTGTTCGGGTAATGTTTCCAACACCGTGGTAGGGTTTTCCGTAGCAATGTAGAACTCCACCAGTTGGTCGGCACTGACGTCGAAGAGCGAGCGTTGCAGAGTTGCTGCGACGGCAGGGTCTGCCTGAGAGGCCAACAACAACGAGTCGAGCGCGGGCGGCGTCAACGTACCGATCATTTCCACAACCGATGGCGTACTTCGCTCCGGCCCGTAGTAGTGTAAGCCGATGAAGAAAAAGATAATGGCAACCACACCGGGCACCGCCACACGCGCGAGCCAGCTCAGCGAAATTGCCAATCCGCTCGATGCGCGGTCGATTCGTTCGTTCGTTCGGACGATGAGGTTCGCAAAGTACGTTTCGGATGGGCCCTCGTGGTGGTGCGTGGGCGATGTGCCCGCAAGTCGCCCGACGGCCTCTTGGGCTTCACGCTCCTCAGCGTCGGTTATCTCAGTTATGGTTCGGCGCAATTTCATCCTTCAAAAACTCCTGCACTTTTCTTAGCGCATGAAAATAATTCGCTTTCAATCCACCCACCGACGTCTTCAGCACTTTCGAAATTTCCTCGTAGCTCATCTCGTCGAAGTATCGCATCACGAACACAGCACGTTGCTTCTCGGGAAGCTTCGCCACTGCCTGCTGCAAGCGCGACGCCAAGTCCTTCAGTTCAGCATCCTTGTGCGGGTTTTCGCGAGCCGGCAACAAGGAGGAGATGATCGGGCTGTCGCGTAAATAGTTCATCACCTGCTGCTTGCGGACGACGTTCAGCGAAAGATTGACCGCGATGCGATAGAGCCACGTGAAGAAACTCGAATCGCCGCGAAAGTCGCCAAGCGCGAGATAGGCTTTCACGAACGTCTCTTGTGCGACGTCGTCGGCATCATCATGGGAACCCACGATGCGTCTTGCCACCCAATACACACGCTGCTGGTATCGTCGCATGAGTTCAGTGAATGCCTCCCGTTTTCCATTTCGAACCTGCTGAACGAGTTCGAGGTCGGTCAGTGGTTCCATCGAGTTCGCATTCGTCTATAGCTTAGACAGGGAGGTTGTGCGAATGTTTAATGTGCACAGGAATCAGTTTCATCGTCGTGAGGAGCGCCGCTTTCTGCCGGCGGTGGTGAAGGCGCGGCGCAGCTTTTCCCGTGTGACCCGCATATCCTCGGAGATGACCTTGGTATCGGTGAGTACCGGCATGAAGTTCGTGTCACCATTCCACCGCGGCACAACGTGAAAATGGATGTGGTCGTTCACACCGGCACCGCTGGCACGTCCCAAATTTGCGCCGATGTTGAACCCTTCCGGGCGCATTTCTTCATCGAGTACTTGGAGTGTTCGGCGAATCGTCTGCATGATGTCCAGCAGTTCGGCGTCGGTCAATTCATCGTAGCGCGCCACTTGGCGGTACGGGACGATCATGACATGGCCGCTGTTGTACGGATAGAGATTCATGATGACGAAACAATGTTTGCCTCGCCACACGATAAAGTGTTTGTCGTCGTCGTTCGCTTCGAGCGCTTGAAGAAAGATACTCTTCTTCGATTTCTTTTTCGGAGGGTTCTTGAACGTTTCGATGTATGTTGATCGCCAAGGCGACCACATGCGTTTCATACCATCTCCTGTTGAAGTCCGCCACGCGCGGGCAACCACCGCGCTGAAGGCGGGATGAAAGTACGAATTTCACCGCAAAGAAAAAGGTTGGAGGGCGTAACTCCAACCTTTTCCATCCATGCGGACGGCTACGCTATGCTTCTTGCTCCTTTTTATTCTTGTTCTTTTCCGATGTCGCAATGATCTTCTCCGCCTGCTCCTTCGGCACTTCCTCGTAGTGCGACATGGTGGCGGTGAAGACTCCTCGTCCTCCTGTCTTCGAGCGTAACACGGTCGCGTATTTGTGCAACTCGGCTTGCGGTACCTGCGCGCGAATAATCTGATAGTGTCCGGCACTCTCCATGCCGAGAATTTTGCCTCGCCGACTGGAGATATCTCCCATCACTTCACCCATCGCATCTTCCGGCACCCTCACCTCGACATTGTAGATGGGTTCGAGCAAGACGGGCTTGGCTTCCATGAATCCTTTCTTGAACGCCTGTGAGGCGGCAATCTTGAATGCCATTTCCGAAGAGTCCACGTCGTGGAACGAGCCATAATGTAGCGCAACGCGCACGTCAACCACCGGATAGCCTGCGAGCACACCTTCTTTCATCGTCTCGATAATACCCTTTTCGACTGCAGGAATGAACTTGCCGGGCACGACACCGCCAACGATTTCGTCCACGAATTCAAAACCTTGTCCACGCTTTAGCGGCTCGAGACGCAGATGCACATGACCATACTGACCGTGCCCACCTGTCTGTTTCTTGTGCTTGTACTCCGCATCTTTGACCACGGCTTTGATCGTCTCGCGGTACGGCACTTTCGGTTCGGTTAAGTCAACCTCAACGTTGAATTTTTGTTTCAAACGTTTGACCACCACATGCAAGTGAAGCTCACCTTGTCCGCCGATGACGGTTTGATGCAGCTCCGGATCGACTCGAAACACGAACGTCGGATCTTCCTGATGCAGCGAGTGCAAGCCGTTGGCAATGCGGTCTTCATCGCCCTTCGATTTCGGAACGATGGCAAGAAAGTACACCGGCTCAGGAAATTGAATCGGCGGATAAATCACGGGGAAGGACCTACTGCTAAGCGTATCGTTGGTGTGCGTATCGCGCAGCTTCACGACTGCTCCGAGATCGCCCGCCATCACCTTACTCACTTCCTTTCGCTCTTTGCCGTTCATGACGAAAATCTGGGCAAGGCGTTCGGGCTTCCCGTTCGCTTCGTTGATCAAATCCATCCCCGGTGTGATCGTGCCGGAGTACACCCGAAAGAACGACAACTCTCCCACGTGCGCTTCCGAAACCGTCTTGAAGACGAACAACGACGGCTCGGCGTTCGGATCGGGAGGCACAACAATTTCATCGCCTCCGTTGGCAACGTTCACGGGTCGTGCATGTGTGCTCCCGATCTCGATCGGCGACGGGCAATCTTCGACAAGGAAGTCGAGGATATCCGTCACCCCGACGTTGTGCGTCGCCGAGCAACACAAAATGGGGAACAGACTGCGCTCGTGAATACCGCGATGCAATCCGGCACGAAGGTCTTCATCCGAAAGTGTTCCAGCTTCAAAATACTTGTTCATCAACGTTTCGTCCAACTCCGCCACTGCTTCGAGGAGTTGCCTTCGATATTGCTCGGCTTTCTCGCGTGCTTCGGGTGGAATGTCCATCTCGGTGTACTTACCGCTCGTGCCGCGTTGATATTTCAGCGCCTTCATCTTGATGACGTCCACGATCGTGTCGAAGGCAAGCCCCTGATTGAGCGGAAATTGGATCACTTCCACTTCGTGGCTGACATAGTCGTGACACTGTTGAACGACGCGGTCGAAGTCGGCATTCTCATGATCGAGCTTGTTCACGACGAAGACCACGCCGTTACGGTACTCGTTCGTGTACTTCCCGACAATTTCGGTACCGACTTCGATTCCCTCGACGGCTTTCACGAGCACCAGCGCGGTGTCGGCAACACGCAAGGCGCTCTTGACTTCTCCCGTGAAGTCCGTATAGCCGGGTGTGTCGAGAATGTTGATCTTTGTTCCCTTCCATTCACAGAAGAGGAGCGAGGTGTTAATGGAGATTTGTCGTTCGATTTCGTCGGGGTGATAGTCGGAGAGCGTGTTACCTTCTTCCACTTTGCCGAGGCGTGTGGTCATGCCTGCGGAGAAGAGCATCGCCTCGGTCAATGACGTCTTCCCCGCACCTCCATGGCCGATGAGAGCCACGTTGCGAATGCGATCAGGTGTGAATTCTTTCATACTGTCATCGTGATCATGAATGGAAAAAACCTCAGAGTCGCATCAACATGCCGATCGTCATGGCGGTAAAGTACTGACGAGATGGCGCCGGAATAGACGCTACGAGAGCGCCGGCACGATCCGAGTGCATGCGTGTATCCTCGAGCGAATGAATCTTGACGCCCGCATCGAGTGCACACTGCTCCGAAACGCTCAGCACCACGCCAAGACCGATACCGTGCCCGAAGGAGGTGTTGGATGCATCGTCGAACATGTGCTGCATCGAACGATACCGCCAATCCGGTTCGATCGCCAGCTCACCACTCTGCATCGTCTAAGGAACGATCGTGAGAGGGAAAAGAGCATCCCCGCGCCGGCGCATCGAGTACAACCCGACGTCGAGCATCCCATACGGTACGACATCACCGCGGCCAGCCAACACACGCGCGCCGAATAGAATCGGGATCGCGCGAAAGCTTCCTGCGAATCGGTCGCTCCACGACATGTATGCGGAACTGAGTGTGAGTTGAATGTGCTCGGAAAGATCATACAGCATCACTGCGCCGATCGAGCCACCGCCGTCGTACGGCTCGAGTGATGTTTGCACCCCGCCGTACACACCAACGCTCAAACCTGCTTGGCGTGTTTGGCTCGACGCCGCTGCGGCGATAACGAGAAGCAGAACGAACGTTGATACGCGTTTCATGTTCCGTCCCCTCTTGCCATGGTTGACTGGAGTGTGTTGCTTCCTCACACTTCAAGAAGAAAAAACCTCTGCTCGTAGGAACAGAGGTCATGCACGCAGACGCTGTGCAAATGTTCTGAGACCTTTAATGACTGCGGCAATAAACGCGACCGTATCCAGAATCGGTCCCTCGATCTGCGCTTGGACTTTGCGTTCGAGAGCGACGACGTTGTCGGCGATCTCCCGAATCGAACCGACTGACTCTCGCACCATCAGCACTTGGTCGTCGATGTTGTCGGTAATGCTCTTCAAACGGGCAGAGATGTAGTCGATGTTTTCCAGCACCGGCATCGTTCGTTCGGTCACGGTTTTGATGTCGCGTTCGACGCTCGATAGCATTTCCTTCACACGAACCAGCACCACCATGAGGTAAACGCAGACAGCGGTCACGGCAACCAGCGCAGCGATCTGCGCGACAAGCAGGATGGTTTCCAACGGTAGCCCTCTGAATTATGAACGTTCGCGTTCTTGCTTGAATGTCTCGACGCCGGCTTTCACCGCCTCCTTGAGTTTCGCTCCTTCCTCTACCACGCTGCTTGCTCGCTGCTTGACGCCGCTGAGAACTCGCTCGGCATCTTGAAGCACCTCACTCGCTTGCGATTGGACTTCAGAAACCACTTTTGCCGAACGTTTCTTCGCCTCGCTGCTGATCTCGGGAAGTTTCCTTTGAGCACTTTCGATGACTCCTTCTGCGTTTTCCAAAAGTTCATCGGCGCGGGACTTGATGTCGGCCCGCAGTTCACGCCCGCTCTTGGAGGCATATAACAAAGCGACAATTGCGCCGCCTGCAAGCAAGCCAAGGATGAATCCTCTCGTCGTGCCGTTGTTCTCCGCCATGGTAATACTCCCTCTGGTCGTTCTCAAGATTTCGTTTTCATGATATTAACTTCACGCTAAAAAAGCAACCGCTCCAACGGTGGGGTCCTGAGCAGTTGCGGTGTGTTCCCTTCGTTCGTTTTCTTTCTGCGTTCACACGGTGCGAGAGAACACGGGCTTGGTCTTGTTCAATGTTCCGATGTACGCATCGAAACACATCGCAATGTTCCGCAGCAGCAAACGCCCCGCACCCACGATGCGAATCGCGCGTGCATCGACTTCGACCAACCCGTCGTCGATACATTGCTGCAAGCGGACGAGCGCATCGGCAAAGTACGCATCGAATTCGATTTCGAACCGCCGCTCCACGGCATGTTTGTCGAGTGCGAGATCGCACATCAAACGCATGATGACATACTTCCGAATATGGTCGTCGTACGTCATGCGATAACCCACGTGTGTCGCCAATCTTCCTTCGTCCAACGCCTTATAGTATTGCTGCAGATTTTTTTCGTTTTGAGCGTAGATAGATTGGAAATGACTGATGGACGACATACCGAAGCCGTACAAATCGGCGTGCGACTTTGTTGAGTACCCTTGGAAGTTGCGGTAGAGCGTCTTCTCCCTTTGTGCGAGCGCCAGTTCATCGGTCGGTTTCGCAAAATGATCCATTCCGATGTACTGATACCCGTGCGCCGACAGCTGTTCGATCGTCAGCTTCAAGATTTCCAATTTCTGTTCAGGGCTCGGCAAGTCCTCTGCACGAATGAGCTTCTGATGCGGCTTGAGCCATGGGACGTGCGCATAGTTGAACACCGCGATCCGATCGGGAGAGAATTGCAGCACGCGGCGCACGGTGCGCTCGAACGAGGCTACGGTTTGGAACGGCAACCCATAGATCAGATCGATGTTGATGCTCTCGAATTCGAGCGCCTCCGCCCACTTGAAAACCTGCATCGTCAGCTCTTCCGGTTGCACACGGTTGACCGCCTTCTGCACGCGCTCGTCAAAATCCTGCACGCCCATGCTCATACGATTGAACCCGATATGACGGAGCGTCCCTAAGTGACGCTGCGTCAGTTCTCGCGGGTCGATCTCGACACTCATCTCCACCTCAGGATGAAGAGCAAACCGTTGCTTGATATACTCGCCGATATCGAGGAGTTGTTCGGGGGAGAGATGAGTCGGCGTGCCGCCGCCCCAATGCAGTTGCACCACGCGACGCTGCGGAGCAAGGAGCGGCGCAACCATATCGATTTCTTTTTTCAGGTAACGAAGATACTCGCCAATGCGATTGCGATCGCGCGTCACCATCATGGTGCAGCCGCAGAAGTAACACAGCGTATCGCAGAAGGGAAAGTGAAAGTACAGCGACATGTCCGTCGTCGCCTCCGGCTGATTCGTCGCAATGATCTCTTGCCGAAAGTCCTCCGCCGTGAAAGAGGGAGAAAACAGCGGCGCGGTCGGGTAGCTGGTGTACCGCGGACCCGGTGTGTCGTACTTCTTTAGTAATGCAATATCGACATGAGAGAACAAAGATTGCATCGAGAGCTGACTCCTTCCGTACCATGCTGCACGAGAAAAACGCAAAGCCAATGCCACACGCAGCTCGTGGCACTTGGGTGTTTGAGGCGTACTTTGGGCATTCGGATGGGAAAGCCGGCTCCACGATTTGCAATCGTAAGAAGTTCGGCTCCACGGTTCCCACGTGTGGGAAAACGTCAGCCTGCCTTCGCTTGCTGCGCCTTTGTCTGACGATGATGCTCGACCGAATGAACGAACGCCTCGCCGCCTTCGACGCCGATGCCCAACCCGATGCCGATCAGCAAGCCATCGACAAAGTTCTGACGAAAAACGATCGCAGGCATTTCGCTCACCCCCGTCAGTTCGGCGACGATCAGCGTGAGCAGTACAAACATGGCGCCGTACGCCAAACCGACCACAACAAATTTTGCCTGCTTGAGCGGTGCGAGCTTTCGTTCAAAAATAAAAGCCAGCAGCACAACGAGCAGATTGACACCGAACGACCAGATCGCTGCGTTCAGCACCGTAATCCACGTTGTGGAGATTGCAAACTGCACGGCGCTCACCACAACTGCTGTGGTGATCGTTTCGGATAATCCGCGCACATGATAGAACGCGAAGATGAACCCGCCGCTCAAGCCGTACGCTACAAACGAGAAGCCCGGATGCACCGGCAAGAAGATGGAGCCACCGTACACTATCAAACCGACGATGAGACTGCCCAGCATGCCGGCGATCGTAATGAGCAACAAGGTGAGGATGTTGTTGAGCGTAAATTTCATGACTGCCTCCTTTCTGGTGAGTGGGTCTAGAGAATCCCCCCCAGAGTAGCGAAGTGCAGGCGAAGAGCGTTACACCGATATCCGCTCCTCGCTCGTGAAGCTAATGAACAATCAGGTGCAATTCAAGAGCCATCCAGATTTCCCAATCCCGCGTTGGAGGTTCACGCAAAGACACAAAGCTGTGAAGGGAATGGATGTGTTTCGATTTCCATCTCGAACCACTTCACCGCTCCAGTGAGCATGCAGTGATGATGAGAAAGGAGGACAACGTCGATCCATTGAAAGTTTGTGGTTCTTCTTCGCACCTTCGCGTGAGATTGTCTCTCGGAATCCACGAGACCCGCACTCGTTGCTTCTCTCCTCACCACAACGTACCTTTAGATAGATCAAACACATGACACTCCCTGACGATCAGCCTGAAAGGCAAACCATGAAACGTTCTCCCCTTCTTTCAACTTTTGCGTGTGCACTGGCACTCGCAACAGGATGCAGTTCACCCAAAAAGGAATCAACAATGGAATCCCTGCTGCAAGCGAAGCTCAATCGGTTTGCACCCGTCGAGATCAGCGCCGACATTTCGACTCTCTCTGCCGGAGACCGTAAGGCACTCGAGAAACTCATCCACGCTTCGCGCTTGATGGATGAAATCTATCTGCGTCAGGTATGGAGCGGGAACGCGGCGCTTCGCGACAAACTCGCCACCGACACGACGGCGGAGGGAAAACTCCGGTACCGACTATTTGTGCTCAACAAGAGTCCTTGGTCTGCGCTCGACCACGACTCGGCCTTCATCGAGGGGGTACCGCCACGCAAACCGCTCGGCGCAAATTACTATCCCGAAGACATGACGAAGCAGGAATTTGAAACGTGGGTCGCAACGTTGCCGCCGAATGAACAAGAGAAGGCGCGGGGATTTTTCACCACCGTCCGCCGCGACGCGAACGGCGCGTTGAAACTCGTTCCGTACAGCGAAGAGTATCGTCAATGGCTGGAGCCGGCAGCGGCATTGTTACGCGAGGCTGCTGCACTGACCGACAATGCTTCGCTCAAGGCTTTTCTCTCCAAACGCGCCGACGCATTCCTAAGCAACGACTACTATGCGAGTGATGTCGCCTGGATGGATTTGGACAGCCCCATCGAACCGACGATCGGATCCTACGAAACGTACATGGATGAGTTGTTCGGCTACAAGGCTGCCTTCGAGGCGTTCCTCACACTGCGGAACGACGCGGAGACGGAAAAGCTCGCGAAGTTTTCTACCTACCTGCAGGAGTTGGAAAACCACCTGCCCGTCGCGCCCCAACACCGCGGAAGAAAACTCGGAGCGCTCGCCCCCATCCGCGTTGTGGACGAAATTCTCGTCGGCGGTGAGGCGAACAAGGGCGTCCAAACCGCCGCATTCAACTTACCCAATGACGAGCGTGTCGTCACCGAAAAGGGAAGCAAGCGGGTCATGCTTCGGAACGTACAGCAGGCAAAGTTCGATGCTGTGCTTCGGCCGATTGCACAACGGGCGATCACTCCGGAGGAACAACCGCTCGTCGCGTTCGATCCCTTCTTCAAACACATCCTCGCTCACGAGTTGATGCATGGCCTTGGTCCTCAAGCAATCACGCGCAATCGACGCAAGACGACGGTCCGCCAGGAGTTGAAGGAGTTGTACTCGGCAATCGAAGAGGCAAAAGCCGACATCAGCGGGTTGTGGGCACTCCAATATTTGGTGGACAAGGGCGTCTTGGACAAATCCTTCGAGCGTCAGATGTACGTGACGTTTCTGGCGAGCGCGTTTCGGTCGGTTCGGTTCGGCCTGAACGAAGCGCACGGCAAGGGCATCGCTCTGCAATTCAACTACTTGATGGATGCGGGTGCTTTCGTCTTCGATCGGGCGTCGGGCACATTCAGCGTCGTGCAAGAGAAGGTGAAGTCCGCCGTCGCGAAACTTACCGGCGACATTCTCACCCTCCAAGCCGAAGGCAATTACGACAAAGCACAGGTCATGCTCGACTCCTACGTGGTGGTTCGGCCCGAGATGCAAACAGTGCTGGACAAGCTCAAGGATGTCCCCGTAGATATCGCTCCTCGTTTTCCTGTGGCTGAACTTTTCCGATGATGGTGCGACGACAAATCTTCCACACGCTCTCTCAGTACATCATGGCACTTTGGATTCTTGTTGCAACCCTCTTCGTTGCGTGCTCGGCGCACGCGGAGTTCAGTGCGTCGGAGCTCCAACTTCTTGCATACGAGTTCTTCTCTTGGCGTGCATCGCAACAACCTTCAACGCACGACGATGTGAACCGCGTCCAGCGCCCCGACGGCTGGACACCGGACTGGTCACCGCAGGCGCTCCAGCACTATGACGCACGATGGAGAGAATTTCTCGACCGCTTATCGAAGCTGGATCGTACGGGATGGACGGTCGCGGATAGTGTGGATTTCCTGTTGCTGCGTTCGGCAATCCTCCGCGTGGACCACGAGCGGAATGTCGTGCGATCACCGCAACGCGATCCTGATTTCTACGTTCAGCAGACGCTCGGGTCGGTGTACGAGCTGATCCTCGAACCACCCCCTTTCTTGGAGGAGCGCGCCCGCAACCTCGTGATACGGTTGGAATCCATCCCAGCAACCCTTCAACATGCTCGATCGAATTTGATCGAGTGCGTTGCGCCGTTCGCCTCCAACACCATCGCAACGTTGGCGCAGATCGAATCACAGCTCGCAACGTTTTCACAGGAACTTCGCTTGCTCCTCCCGGAAGCAATCCGCCCACGGTTTGTGGATGCAGTGCAAAAAGCGAGCGACGAACTTGTCAAGTATCGAGAGTGGTTGCGCGCCTCATTGCCACGCACGACCACCACGTTCGCCATCGGCAAGCAAGCGTACGACCGCTACCTGAAGCGCGTTGCCTTGATGCCCTACACGAGCGATGAGATTTTGCAGATGGGTCGGTGGGAATGGGAGCGAGCAGTGGCGTTCGAACAATTCGAAGCGCTCCGCAACAAGGGGTTGGCACAGCCTCCGCTGTTCGCCACCGTGGACGAGCAGATCGCGCAACAGACACGCAACGAAGAGCGCATTCGGATGTTCCTCGTCGAAAAAGAAATACTCGATGTGCCGAAATGGATGGGACGATACCGCAACGTTCGCATGCCTGCCTTTCTCGCGCCGCTGCGGTGGCTCGGCGTTGCCGACGATCTCACATCCATAGGACGCATCGGACACGATGCGAGCAAGTACATTCTCGATCCGTCTCCCACGCTTCCCTTTTTCGCCCTCTCAATGGCGATCGACCCGCGGCCGATCATCGTCCACGAAGGCATTCCGGGCCACTTCTTTCAACTCGTCCTCTCCGGGTCCAATCCACGTATCACACGACGGTACTATATCGATTCCGGTCCGATCGAAGGGATTGGCTTCTATGCAGAAGAGATGATGCTGCAACACGGGCTTTTCGACGATCGGCCGCGCACGCGCGAGATCATCTATCGCTTCATGCGCTTGCGGGCATTGCGCGTGGAGGTAGATGTCAAGCTCGCGCGCGGTGAGTTCACCATCTCAGATGCCGCACGTTATCTTGCTCAGCGCGTGCCCATGGATGAAGCCACAGCGCAGGAAGAAGCAGCATGGTTTGCCGCCGGACCCGGACAAGCAATTACGTACCAGATCGGCAAGATGCAGATCATCAAGCTCATTGCTGATGCACAAACCACGCTGGGCGAGCGGTTCGATCTCCGTGCGCTGCATAACTACGTATGGCGCAACGGGAACGTTCCGATCGCTCTGCTCCGATGGGAATATCTGGGTCTGAGAGATGAGATAAGCACATTGTTTTGATCGGCCTATCACTATCACCACGTATGACAACGTTGAAAGACACGATCGTGTGTATCACCGGCGCATCGAGCGGCATCGGGGCTGCTTGCGCAGAAGAATTTGCCCGACTCGGCTGCCGCTTATTGCTGATTGCACGAAGGAAGGAACGACTCGACGAACTTGCTCGAAGACTTCGGGACACGTTCTCCATCGAAACGCATTCGCTGCCTCTCGACGTCCGGCGCCGATACGAGGTGGAAGCAGCGTTCGCTTCACTCAGTCAAGATTGGAAAAACATCGGCATCCTTGTGAACAACGCGGGGCTGGCGCGTGGACTCGCGAAATTGCACGAAGGCAACGTGGAGGATTGGGAGGAGATCATCGATACGAATATCAAAGGAGTTCTCTACGTCACTCGTGCTGTGCTGCCCGGCATGATCGAGCGAAACGAGGGGCACCTCATCACTATCGGCTCGATCGCGGGACATCAAACCTACCCCATGGGAAATGTGTATTCCGCTACCAAGTTCGCCGTTGTCGGGCTGACGCGCAGCTTGCGCATGGACATGTTGGGTACGCCGATCCGCGTCAGCAGCGTGGACCCCGGTCTGGTGCAAACGGAGTTCAGCATGGTACGATATCGTGGAGACGCTACACGTGCAGCAAAGACGTACGAAGGCATGACCCCGTTGACACCGAAAGACGTTGCCGAAGCCGTCGTGTTCTGCGCTACGCGACCTCCTCATGTGAACATCAGCGAACTACAGATGACCCCAACCGACCAAGCCAGTGTCACGATGGTGTATCGGCGAGGGACGTAACGCATGCGCGACCTCTACCTCTTCAACGACGAGAACATCTTCGAACAACTCAAGACCGCTTCCTACACGTTCGGCTACTACACGTTGAAGTTCTACACAGAGAACGGCAAGCCCGTCAACAAGGTTACCGACACGATCGCCGAATTCTATCTCTATCCGTCGGGTGGGACGTTGCGCGACAGCAACTTCAACATCGTCTTCTACGATTCTCGGTTCGATACCTACAGAGGGTTCGAGCCGCCGCGGTCATCATGACTCGTGTTCGCGTTCCGTTGGAACCACGATAAGCGTTGCCCTTCTATCGCGTTTTGTCGAAATTGGTTCCATGCCGAAGCTCGCTAACGTTGCACTCCCCATTGCGGCCGATGCGACGTTCACATATCAGATCCCTCCTGGGCTTGAGGACTCCGCTGGAGTCGGCGTTCGTGTGTTGGTCCCGTTCGGAAAAAAGTATGCAACGGGTCTCATCGTCGAACATCCCGACTCGACAACGCTCACGTCGCTGAAACCCATCCTCGACATTCTCGATCCCTCGCCGGTACTGCCGGACGAGTTGCTGCAGTTGTGTCGGTGGATCGCAAACTATTACCTCGCTCCTCTCGGTGAAGTAATCAAGAATGCTCTCCCGCACGCTTTTGCCCTTTCGACGAAACGTATGGTGCGGTTGACTCCCGCAGCTACCGACATGGCGATTGCAGCAGCGGCTCAGCGTTCCAAACAGCGTCAAAAGCTGTTCAACCTGCTGCGCGAGCACACAACGCTCAGTTCCGCTGAACTCCAGCAACGCACGGGCCTGAAGAGCATCAATCAGGTGTTGCATGAGTTGGAAAAAGCCGGACTCGTTGCAACGGAAGAGGTACTCCCTCGCCGGACTGTGAAGCTTCCCACGCAGGAGTACCTGCTTCTTGCACGGCTTGATGTCGAGAAGGCGAAAGAGGAAGTGCAACAGCTGACCCCTCGAAAGAAAAAAGCGCGCAGATTCCTCGACACGATCCTCTCGATGCACGAGGAGGGCATCGCAGAAATGCCCGTCAGGGAATTCCTGAAGAAGGCGGGAACGTCGAGTACGATGCTGAAAGCCTATAGCAAGGCGGGCATTATCCCTATAACGAAACGCGAAGTGCCGACCCAACAACAGTACGGCACGGAAGAGCAAACTCTAACACTTTTACTCAACGACACGCAGCGCACGGTGCTACGCACAGTGACGGAAGCGCTAAACGCCGAAACTGCCGCTGTGTTCTTGCTTCACGGGGTGACGGGAAGCGGCAAAACGCAAGTGTACATCGAGGCCATTCGTGCGTGTCTCCAACTCGGCAAGAGTGCACTGGTGTTGGTACCCGAAATCTCGTTGACACCACAGATTGCTCGTCGATTCAAGAGTCACTTTCGCGAGCAGGTCGCCGTCGTGCACAGCAACATGTCGCCTACCGAAAGGCATGAAGTGTGGGAGCGGGCGCGACGAGGAGACTACCGTATCGTCATTGGACCACGTTCGGCGGTCTTTGCGCCGCTGCAACGGCTCGGTTTGCTTGTCGTCGATGAAGAGCACGAACCATCCTACAAACAGTTCGACACAACGCCGCGCTATCATGCGCGCGATGTAGCGGTCGTACGCGCGAACCTCAACGCCGCGGTTGTGGTGCTCGGTTCCGCAACGCCGTCGGCGGAGTCGTTCTTCAACGTGCAGATCGGTAAGTATCGTCTTTTGGAAATGCCCGAACGCGTGCAGCACGTGCCGATGCCCGCGATCACCATCGTGGACATGACGGAGGAACGCAAGCACGAGTATCGTGCCATGAAAGCAGCCGCAACGGAAGAGACAAGAATGAAGCTGCGCGAGTTTCAACAGTCATCCTTCTCCCGTTTACTGCGTGAGAAGATTCGCGAGCGTCTCGATCGCAATGAGGGCATCATCTTGCTTCAGAATCGTCGCGGGTTCGCTCCGTTCATCGAGTGTATGGATTGTGGTGCAACGTTGATGTGCCCCAATTGCAACGTGACTCTCACCTACCATCTCACACACAAACATCTGCGTTGCCACTATTGCGGGCGAACGCAGAAGCCGCCGCTGGTGTGCCCTTCCTGCCAAGCACCTGCATTGCAGCAACGAGGGGCGGGTACGCAACGTGTCGAACACGAATTGGAGGCGCTCTTCCCCGATGCCAGAGTGTTACGCATGGATCTCGATACCACCTCTCACAAGGGCGCGCACGAACGCTTGTTGCAACGCTTCGGCGACGGTGAGGCTGACATCCTGCTCGGAACACAAATGGTTGCCAAGGGATTGGACTTTCCACGCGTGACGCTCGTCGGGGTGATCTCCGCGGATACACAAATGCTGTTGCCGGACTTCCGCGCCTCTGAACGCACCTTCCAATTGCTGACACAAGTGGCGGGGCGCGCCGGCCGGAGTACCTTGAAAGGTGAGGTCATCATCCAAACACATCAACCGAAACACTATTCCCTCAGGCACGTCGTCGATCACAATGACCATCAGTTTATGAGGGAAGAGTTGGAAGAACGAAGGGAGCTGAGTTACCCGCCGTATGCACGGCTGGCTCTCATCGAATTCAAAGGCAGGAACGAACGGCCTGTGCAGGAGGAAGCCGAGCGTTTCGCGGAGGCACTGCACGCAAGCGCGAAAACGTTTTCTGTGCTCGGTCCTTCACCTGCCGTCATCAGTAAGATCAAGAACAACTATCGGTGGCACGTCATCCTCAAAAGTGCAAAGGCACACGACCCCACGGGTGCCGAGATGCGCAATGCGATACGATCCGTGATGACGAAGGCGCTCACGTCGCAAAAGACGGTTCGAGTGTCGGTCGATATCGACCCGGTCGATTTGATGTAATGGGTGGGATGAAATGCTCAGCACGGACGCTGTTCGATGAAGTCATCAATCCCGAGCGCGCTCGGCTTGCAACGAGGTAGCGTCAGGAGGATGAGGAACAACCCACACACGCCGCATACGTCGAGCAACAGATTCCAGCGCTCATACAACTTACCGATCTCGCACTCGGGGCAACGCAGTCAGAACGGGCGATGCAGCAGCAACGGCTAGGATGAAGCGTTGGCGAGATCAGAGCAGAATGTTCGGACTCTCGAACAGACAAGAGCAGCGCATAACACAAGAGTCGATCATGGTCGGGTGCCATCCACCGTTCACCGATGCATCACCTCCGTTTGCCGAAAACTCGGGAACAATATTCGATCGCTGTCGTATATTGCATGGGACCTCACCTTAGGGAGGTTATATGGACATAGCTGCAACACGTTGGCATTCACGCCGCTGGTGGATCGGCGGATTTCTCGTGACGTTCGGACTTCTCCTGCTGCTCATGAACATCGGCATCATCGAACGATTCCCCGTCTGGAGATTCTGGCCACTCGTCCTCATTGCCGCGGGCGTTGTTCGACTCTTCACGCCGCATCAGCGCGCAACCGGATTTTGGCTCGTCGTCCTGGGACTATGGTTGCAAGTGTCGTTTCTCCGGCTTTGGGGACTCCACTTTGGCGACACCTGGCCCCTCATGCTCATCGGCTTCGGTCTCTACTTGATCTGGCAATCCGCCGAACGCCCCGGTGAACCTTCTTCTCCATCCATCAACACAACAACGAGGTAACTATGGAATCGAAATCTCCGTTACGGATACGCCCGCAAGTCGTCTTGGGCTTGATCATCGTCGTCATCGGCGTGCTGTTGACGTTGGACAACTTGGAGATTCTCTACGCCCGCGATTACTTGCGTTACTGGCCTGCACTTCTGATGGTGTACGGCATCGTCAAGATCCTTTCGCCAGAGACGCACGCAAGCAGATTTTTGGGAGTCGTCCTTGCGTTCATCGGCGCAGCATTACTGGTGGATCGGTTGGATATGTTCAGCTTCCGGTTATGGGACTTCTGGCCTCTGCTCTTAGTGGCGCTTGGCGTACTGCTGCTCTTTCGTTCGGGTGCATTGCGCACGAAAGTGCCGAGCCAGCGGCCGACCGTACCCATCGAGACCGACAACAGTTCGGTCGTCAACGCTGCCGCGTTCTTCGGGGGCACGGTGCGGAATATGCACTCGAAAGATTTTCGCGGGGGCGAATTGACTGCCGTGATGGGAGGCTGCGAGATCGACCTCCACAACGCAGCGATCGTGCACAGTCCGGCAGTACTCGATGTGTTCACCCTCTGGGGAGGGATCGAGATCAAGGTGCCCCCCTCCTGGACTGTGATCTTCGAGGGGACACCGGTGATGGGAGGATTCGCCGACAAGACCATCAAGCAATCAGCCGATGAAAACCAAAAGCTCATCATCCGTGGAACAATTATTATGGGAGGCGTAGAGGTACGGCACTGAGCGGCACTTCTGCTTTCGATGCACGAACGTGCCGCCGTCCAGTTGACATTGGTGAAGAACTTGGTTACTTGTGCATAAAAGTCTAAGCTGTGCATCCAATTCTCAGACACCGAGAGCGCTTTCTCCTGTACCTGACGGCATGGACAGTTGCCTGCATGCTGCTCTGTTGGTTATTCGTCACGATGGACGTTCTCGCATGGAGCGAAGCAGTCTCCGTGGTGGCGCCGATGAATTTCGTCTATGCTTTCATGTGTTTGGCTGCACTGTATGTGTGCAAGGCATTCCCGCTTCACCGTTCGCGCATCGTCGTTCTCTTGCCCGCGTTGCTGTTCGCTGCGGTTGTTACTGCGGCGATGTGGGTGGGGATGGGGATCGGGCTTGCCGGCATGCTGACCCGCCTCGAGGTTTTCCCGGCCCGCGACGTTCGGTTTCGTGCAGTGCTCCCTGCATTGCTCGTCATCGGCTCGCTGCTCTTCCTGCTCAGCCTTGTCGTCCATTACTTGCTGCTTGCGTTCGATGAGGCGCGTGCAGCCGAGCGCCGTGCGCTGGAGTTGCAATTGCTTGCACGCGACGCCGAGTTGCGAGCGTTGCGATCGCAGATTCAACCCCATTTTCTGTTCAATAGTCTCAATTCCATCAGCGCGCTCACCTCATCCGATCCGACCGCGGCACGAGCAATGACGCTGCAACTTGCAGACTTCTTTCGAACGACGGTGCGGTTCAGTCACGTGCAGATGATTCCCCTGAAAGAAGAACTCCAGCACGCCGAAACGTTCCTTGCAATCGAACAGCGACGATTTGGAAAACGACTTTCCTACACGTGTTCCGTCGAGCCTCGATGTGAAGATGTTCCGGTCCCTCCACTCATCCTTCAACCGCTCGTGGAGAACGCCGTCAGTCACGGCATCGCTCACTGCATCGCAGGAGGCACGGTTACAATCCAAGCGACGATGCGCGATCGCCATCTCCTGCTTCGCGTCACCAATCCGTTGGATGCTGAAAGCCCGCACCGCAACGGAACAGGCGTGGGCATCGCCAACATCCGGCGTCGGCTTGAAGCGTTGTACGGCACCGAAGCGGGCTGTTCCATGCTCGCAAACGACCGGGAGTTCGCGGTTGAACTCTTCATACCCGGCGCCGATCCACTGGACGCAGAACCTTCGAAAGCGAAGACCGAAACAGCATGAGTACACCACCGCCCCAGCGCTACCGAGCCGTGATTGTCGATGACGAACCGCTTGCTCGCGAGATCGTACGCGACTACGTGACTGACCATCCGGAACTTGCGATCGTTGCCGAGTGTGCAAACGGCTTCGAGGCAATCAAAGCCATTACCGAACTCAAGCCCGACATACTCTTCCTCGACATTCAAATGCCGAAGCTGAACGGCTTCGAAGTGTTGAAATGGATCGACCACGTCTGCGCGGTGGTGTTCACCACAGCGTACGACGAGTTCGCCGTCAACGCGTTCGAGGTTCACGCCGTGGATTCCTTGCTCAAGCCCTTTAGCCGCGAGCGCTTCGACCGTGCGGTGCAACGCGCACAGCAATCCATCGGTGTGCCGCAGCAGGATCTCCGCAATGTTCTCATCGCATCCTTGCGGCGGGCAGCCATTCCGCTCGAACGCATTCTCTTCCGCGACGGTGTTTGCGTGCACATTCTTTCCACACACTCCATCGATTTCATCCAGGCACAAGACGATTATGTCGCAATCGTGTCCAAAGGACAGAGGTACCTCAAGCACATCACGCTCTCGGCACTCGAACAGCAGTTGGACCCAGCCCGCTTCATGCGCATTCATCGCTCGTACTTGGTCAATATCGAACGGGTGGCAAAGATCGAACCGTATGCGAAGGACAGCCGCGTCGCGATTCTTGCCGACGGCACAAGATTGCCCGTGAGTAGGTCGGGCTACTCGCAACTACGACAATTCTTCTGAACACCGCGAACACACAGGCTCCTTGCGGCGTTTCGTGTACCGCAAAAAGGCGCACGACCGTGTGTTCCGATCATTCTATCCAACTTATCCACGATGGGGAGACACGATGAAGCCATACATCCTTTATGCGATTGCAGCAGGCATTGCGTGGGGGCTCGGCGGCTATTTTGAAAAGGCGGGTTTGCGAACGTTGGGATTGCCCCCGCTCGCAGGCATCATGCTGCGAACAACGATCGCGTTCATACTCTTGGGTGCTCTTTCGGTGCCGGTGTGGAAAACGTACACGCCGTCGAACAATATCATCGGATGGGTAATGATCATCCTCGGAGGAGGGGTGATTGCGGGAACGCTCGGCATGTGGAGCTTCTACGCGTCGCTGAGCACTGCGGAGAACCTCGGCGTCGCGCTCGCAGTCGCGTTCGCACTCTCTCCCGTTACCGGGACGATCGTCGGGTTGTTGACGCGAACGCAATCCTTGGATTGGCGATCGGGCATCGGCTTGTGCGCGATTATTGTCGGCATCGTCCTGATTCAACTCGCGCACAAACCGAAGCCGTAGCATCACACACGAATGAGTTCTTGCTGGATCTCACCCGTCACTTCGGGCACACCGTCGTGGCGGATGAACATGTTGACTTCCGTCCGTACGGCCATCTCGCCCTCGAGATAGATGCCGGGTTCGATCGAGAAGCAACACCCGGGCATGAGTTGGCGTTCGTCCTTTGTTTCGAGATTGTCGATGTTCACGCCATTGCCGTGCACTTCCTCGCCGATGGAGTGCCCGGTGCGATGCACGAAGTATTTGCCGTAGCCGGCTTTCTTCACAACATTGCGGCAGGCATCGTCCACTTCCCACCCATAACACGTTTTGCCTTTCGCGAAACGATCGTGCACGAGAGCGATGGCGGCGTCGCGAGCCGCTTTCACCACGGAGAAGATTTCTTGATACTTCGCAGGAGGCTCGTCGCCGATGTACCCGACCCACGTGATGTCGTAGTAAATCGCTCCGGGTTTGTTCAGCTTCGCCCAGAGATCGATCAGCACGGTGTCGCCCGAGGTGAAAGGACGAGCATTTTCCGGCGTGCACTCGAAGTGCGGATCAGCCGGATGATCGTTCGTGCCGACGATCGGCGGATCGACTGCCACGAGTCCTTCCTCCTTGAATCGCCGCACGATAAATTGCTGGAGGTCGTATTCGGTCATGCCGTTGTTCGTCGCAACGACGTTGCGGATTTGATCGAACGCTTCTGCGCGGATGCGATCGACGATCGCGCCCGCTTCTTTGTGCATGCGATAGCCTTCTTCGCCAATCGTCGCTTCGAACAACTGAACAAGGTCGGCTGACGAAACGATCTTGTGGCCAAAACCCTTCACCAATTCGACCGTGCCGGCATCCACCAACGACACCGCCGGAATGTTGTTCTTCGGCGAGTACTGCATAGCGATCTTCTTCGGAGAGCCGAGCATTTTTTTCAAGGACGCGTGCAGTTGCGTCCATGGCAGATAGATTTCCTTTTTGCCGGGAAGCGCATCCAACTTTTTCGGCTCGACACTATGGACGAGCTTGCGCGGTTGTCCTTTGGCGGGAATGAAGTAGAACCAACGGCGTGTCGTCATCTTCGCCATATCCAACCCCAACACACGACATGCAAGATGATCACGATTGTGGAAGTCGCACAGCAGCCAGCCGTCGAGCTTGCGTTCGCGCAGCGCTTGTTGAATTGCGGGAAGATTCATGGTATACCTTTCTGTGATTGCTGGGTGAGTGATGTGAGGTGATGTTCGGTCGATCGCCCACCTCTTGCCCAAGCTGGTGCGATCGCTGTATTACGCCCCGTTCCGTTCGGTTCGGTTCGTCAACTCAAGATGTCTTTGCGGACAAAAATATACCAAGTAACCGCGTAAAAGCCAACGCAGAACGCAGCGAGGATACCAGCGTGTTCGATGATCGTCTCCCACGGAATCGGTTGTTCGAAGGCTTTCTGCCAGACCGTGAAGTACGTTGTGAAGAGGTACGGCTTGAGGGATTCGAACAGTTCAACCGGGATGTTGGAAACGATCAGGAACACGATGATCACCGCCATCGTCCCGATGATCGGACCGATCGCATTTTCTACGAGCGAGGAGAAGAGAAAAGCGAGTGAAGCGACACACCACATGCTGAGTGTCGCAAGGCTGAACGCCAACGCCATGCGCGACGGCATCTCTGCTTGCGGCAGGACGGTGAACTCCCTCCCCGGCACCAACAGATCGCCCGTCCCGAACAGGAACGTTCCGACACCGAGAGCAAGTGCAGCAAGAAACCCGACGAGCGAGCAGACATAGAACAGCGTGGTGATGTATTTAATAAATAAAATGCGTGACCGCGAGATCGGTCGGGTAAGCAGGAGCCGGAGCGTACCCGCCGTTGCCTCGCCGGCAAGCTGATCGCCTGCAACGAGCGTAATGAGAAACGGCACATGCACCCAAAGGCTGTTCATGATAAAGTGCGTGACGAAGTACGCGTTGAACAGATTGCCGACGAGAAGAAAATCCTGCGCGATCGCCCGCGTCATGCGGCGCAACACGCCACCGCCTTCGAGCTTGAGCGCGATTTCGACGATGGGCACAACCACGAGGATGGCGAGAAAGCCGATGTACGTTCGCCACTTGCGGTACGTTTTGAGAAGTTCATAGCGAAGGATCACACGTGCACTTCCGTTTGTGGGAGAAATCGATTGCTCGTACCTTCCTTAGTCAATTTCCGAAGCACCTTCCGTGATGGAGAGGAAATACTCCTCGAGCGAGCGCTTGGGAACAAGTGCCTGGACATGAATGCCGGCAAGCACCAATTTCTCATTGAGTGCGGCAACCGCACTCGCCGGCATGCGCACGTCGATCGTGTGTCCGTTGAAGTCGACGCGCTCGATACCGGGGAACTCGCAGATAAGTGCAAGCGCCTTCTCACTGGGTACGGCTTCGATCTTGACTAGGCTCGAACCGCCATCCAACAAGTCGTGCACTTTACCTTGCACCACCAATCGTCCCCGGTTGATAATTGCCATGCTCGTCGCGGTCTGCTCGATCTCGCTGAGCAAGTGAGAGGATAAAAAGATGGTGATGGACTTTTCCGCAGAAAGCTGTTTGATAAGCTGGCGAACTTCTTTGATGCCCTGCGGGTCCAGGCCTGTTGTCGGTTCGTCGAGCACGATGAATTCGGGCGAGCCGAGCAGTGCTTGAGCGATGCCCAGCCGTTGCTTCATGCCGTGTGAGTACGTTTTCACCCGATCATCAGCCCGATGTGTCAAGCCGACCAGCTCAAGCACGTCGTCGATCTGCTGTTTCGTCCAACCGCCGCGCAAGACGCCGACGATCTCCAAGTTCCTGCGAGCAGAAAGATAGGTGTAGAAATCCGCGCTCTCCACCAACCCTCCGACGCGAGCAAGCACTTCATCGCGATGTGTTCGCAGCGGCTTGCCGAACAACATCACCTCGCCTGAGGTCGGCTTCACCAGCGAGAGCACCATGCGGATGGTGGTACTCTTGCCGGCGCCGTTCGGACCGAGAAAGCCGAACACTTCGCCGCGGCGTACTTCGAGATGAAGATCGCTCACCGCCCAACGTTTGCCGTAGCGTTTACCGAGATTGATCGTTTGTAAAACTCTCTCATCCGACATAAACGGCTGCTGCTGTGATTCTTGATTCTCCCTGTCGAATTCTCTATACTATCAGCACCAGAAGGCAGTCGGTGCGTGCAGACTGCGATATCTTTTCACCCCGCAATGAACACACGAAGGCAAAAGACCATCACTCGCCGCAGGGGCACTCCCACGCAAGCTCGCGGAAGTTTGCTTCTCGATCTTGTCTCCAAGAATTCGCTCTTCACCGGCGTCGGGAGAAGTGTGCTCGAACGGATTGCGCCTCACCTCGTTCAGCATCACTACAGGGCTGGTGAGACAATTTTCGACGAGGACGCAAAGGAACGCGATCTGTACCTCATCATCACAGGTAAGGTGCACGTGGTCAAATATACAAAAACAGGCACAGAGTCGCTGCTGGCTGTTCTGCACGAGGGGGACTTCTTCGGCGAACTGTCGCTCATCGGCGATGCTCCTCGTTCGGCGCGCGCCGTAGCCGAAACGGACTCGACCATTATCAGTCTCGCCTACAAGCATTATGAAACCTTGTTGCAGCACAGTCGGGCTTTTGCGCACAATCTGCTGCAACGCCTTGCGCTGCGGCTGCGAACGCTGGATCACGTGTTCGTGCAGGAGTTGGAGCGAAAGACCGGCGAGTTCGAAGCGCAGGTGGACAAACTCCGCCTGCTGATCGAAGCTACAAAGACCGTCAACTCCACGATCGATAGCGACGAACTTCTCCAACTGATCTTGAGTACCGCAATGACGAGTGTGCGCGCCGATCGCGGCACCCTCTACCTCATCGATGCTGCAACGAATGAGTTGTGGTCGAAGGTGACCGACGGGCACGACTTGATCGAAATCCGATTGCCGATGGGAAAAGGTCTCGCGGGATACGTGGCAAAGACGGGAGAAACCATCAATATCGCCGACGCGTACAAAGACCCGCGATTCAACCCGGAGATCGACAAACGTAGCGGCTTCAAGACACAAAACGTCTTGTGCATGCCCCTGAGGAATAAAGCAGGCGCCATCATCGGTGTGTTTCAACTGTTGAATAAACGCGGTGGTCCGTTCACCAAGGACGATGAAGAGTTCATCCACGCTTTTTCGGTTCATGCAGCATTGGCATTGGAGAATGCGCGTCTCGTCAAGGAACTTCTGCAAAGCGAACGCCTGAGCACCATCGGGCGCATGGCAAGCTCCATCATTCACGACATCAAGAACCCGATGGCGACGCTGCGCCTTTACGCACAACTCATCAAATCCAAAACCGACAACAAAGACGCCGCTGAGATCGCCGATGCAATGATGAAGCAAGTGGATCGGTTCGTCAAGATGACCCAAGAGGTTTTGGATTATTCACGCGGAGTCAGCGAACTGCGGATCGAAGAGGTGGTGCTTGCCGATATTCTTCCCACGATGCTGTACTTTATCGAGCAGGATCTTTCCAAACGTGACATCACGCTGAACAAAGAGTTCTTGTACGACGGCCCTGCTCGCATGGACGCCGAGAAGATGATGCGCGTGTTTCAGAACCTTGCAGGAAATGCCGTGGACGCAATGCCCTCGGGGGGCACGCTCACGATTCGCACGCGCAAATGCGACGACTCGCTGGTGATCGAAGTTGCCGACACGGGAATCGGCATGCCGGAAGACGTGCGGGTCCGCGCCTTCGATCCGTTCTTCACTAGCGGCAAGAAGCACGGCACCGGACTCGGACTCGCCATCGTCAAGAAAATCATTGACGAGCACAAAGGGATGATCGCCATCGAATCGGAGCCTGGCAGAGGCACGACCGTGCAAATCAAACTACCCCTTTAGCGCATACCTCGCCGGACGTTTCTTGTTGTTCCATGCGAAAATCGTTATCTTGATTCCGCAAAAACGAGCAGCAGTGCTGATCACCCCATGGGCGAAGCCGCTGCCGTTCGGGCACGACGCAGACGCGGCACACTTGCTCTCGGACTTCATTCCGAAAGTCTGCTCGATGGGCAGGTGGCGAAATTGGTATACGCGCTAGCCTTAGGAGCTAGTGGGGCAACCCATGGGGGTTCGAGTCCCCCCCTGCCCACAAGCCAGCGTTCATCAACCCACACGACGAGAAGGAAGCAGCGTTGGAAGTAACCATCAACACGATTTCGCATGTACAACGAGAGGCGGAAATCTCTCTGACGGCGGAAGAACTTCAGCCGCATTTCGAGCGAGCCTATCGAAAGGCAGCCCCGCAAATCGAAGTACGCGGCTTCCGCAAGGGAAAAGTACCGCTGGAGATGATCAAGAAACTCTACGGCGAGGCGATCGAGAACGATGCGTTGGACGACATCGCCAACGATTCCTTCCGTGCCGTGTTGCAGGAAAAGCATATCGAGCCGATATGCCAGCCCGCTATGGTTGATATGGATTTCAAGCGGGGAGAGCATTTCCGATTCAAGATTCAGTACGAAGTCAAACCAACGTTCGAACTAAAACCATATAACGACCTTGCGGTCGAAAAGCCCGTCCATCCCGTCACAGAGGAAGAGCTACAAGCCGAACTCGAACGCCTGCGCCGCGCGAATGCCACCATGCTCAGCGTGACGCTGGTGCGGGACAACGACAATCACGTGATCACCGCCGACGTACAGGAACTCGCCGAGGACGGCATGCCGCTCATCGGCAAGAAAACTCCCGATGTGAAGTTCGAACTTGCCGACCAAACCCTCGTGCCCGAAATTCGCGATGCGCTCGCTCATGCCGAAGCAGGAGGAGTATATCGTGTCCGGTTCAGTACACAGCATGGCGACCACACTCACCAGCATTACATAGCGCTGACGGTGAAACGTATCGAGAAAATCGAGCTGCCCCCATTCGACGATGATTTTGTCAAGAAAATCACCGGCGAAAGCGTCACAACAAAAGAAGAGTTCCTTCAACGGTTGCGCACGGATATCGAAGCCTACTGGCGCGAGCGATCGGAACGCAAGCTCGAAGAAGCCATCATCAATGAATTGGTGCGGAGGCATGAGTTCACTGTCCCAGAATCGATGGTGAACTACTACCTCGATGCGTCTGTTGAAGACATCAAGAGTACGTCGCGTGACCGACAACTCCCCCGAAATTTCGACGAACAGCGATTCCGCAAGGAAACGCGAGCCTATGCGACGTTCCAAGCTAAATGGGCACTCATTCGAGAACGGTTGCTCGAAGCGGAGCAGATCGACGTGAACGATGAGGACCTGCAGCAGCTAGCAGAAAAAGAGGCTGCCCTTCACGGGATCGAGAAAGATCGTTTGCTGGAGTATTACAAGAAGACCGGTTCGGCACACGAGCGGGTGCTTTCGTCAAAACTCCTTCGCCGTTTGAAGGAATACGCACGTGTGACGGAGAGGGTTGTAGAAGAGATCGAAGAATAGTTTATTGACAACACCAAACCTCTTGACAGGAGAAGACAACGGATGAGATCATCAACCTACGCGCAATTGGTGCCGATGGTGGTAGAGCAAACGGGGCGCGGCGAGCGTGCCTACGATATCTTTTCGAGGCTGCTCAAAGAAAGAATCATCTTCATCGGAACGCCGATTGACGATACGGTGGCGAGTCTCACCATCGCCCAATTACTGTTTCTCGAATCGGAAGACCCCGACAAGGATATCAGCCTTTACATCAACAGTCCGGGCGGAAGCGTTTCGTCAGGACTCGCAATCTACGACACGATGCAATACATTCGCCCCGATGTTGCCACGATTTGCATCGGCATGGCGGCAAGCATGGCGGCGGTATTGCTGGCAGGCGGAGCAAAAGGCAAACGTGCCGCGCTGCCGAACTCCCGCATCATGATTCACCAGCCGTGGGGCGGCGTGCAAGGCACAGCATCGGATATCAGCATCCAAGCAGAAGAGATTTTGAAAACAAAAAAACGGCTCAACCAAATCCTTGCCTATCACACAGGGCAATCGATCGAGACGATCGAAAAAGATACCGACCGCGATCGCTACCTCGCGCCGGAAGAAGCCAAATCCTACGGACTGATCGACGTCGTATTTTTCAAAAAAGAGAAAGAGCCAAAGAAGTGACACAACGTACGCGTGGTGGAGAAAAGATCCACTGTTCCTTCTGCGGGCGAAGCCCTGAAGAAGTTCAGAGCATCATTGCCGGACCGGATGTGTATATCTGCGACATCTGTGTCTCCAGTTCCGTTGACATCATCCGCAGCAACATTGCGGCATTCAGCGCGCGCAAAGGCACGCGCCCAACACTCACGCCCGTGCAGATCAAGAAGGCGTTGGATGAATATGTCATAGGCCAAGAGCATGCGAAGAAAAGTCTCGCCGTGGCGGTGTACAACCATTACAAGCGCATCGACGAGCGCGAACGCTTATTCGATATCGACGACGTCGAGATCGAAAAAACCAACATCCTTCTCATCGGTCCTACGGGAACGGGCAAGACGCTTCTCGCCAAAACCCTTGCGCGCATTCTGGATCTTCCCTTCGCCATTGCCGACGCCACAACACTCACCGAGGCAGGGTACGTCGGCGACGACGTGGAAACGATTCTTGTTCATCTGTTGCAGAATGCGGAGTACAACGTCGAGAAAGCCGAACGCGGTATCGTGTACATCGACGAGATCGATAAGATCGCACGCAAGAGCGACAGCGCGTCGATCACGCGGGATGTTTCCGGCGAGGGCGTTCAGCAAGCACTGCTGAAGATTTTGGAAGGGACGATCGCGGGTGTGCCGCCCAAGGGCGGACGTAAGCACCCCGAACAAAGCCTGATCAACATTAACACTCGCAACATTCTCTTCGTTTGCGGCGGCGCGTTCGAAGGGTTGGAAAAAATCGTCGCACGGCGCATCAACAAGAACCCGATGGGCTTCGGGGCGGATATCAAGAGCAAGCATGATGTGGAAGGAGCCGACCTCTTGCAGTTGGTTCAGCCCGAAGATTTGATGAAGTTCGGCATGATTCCCGAATTCGTCGGGCGCTTGCCGCTCATCGCTGCTTTGCATCCGCTGAATGACGAAGCGCTACGGAATATCCTCACCGAACCGAAGAACGCTCTCATCAAACAATACAAGAAACTCTTTCGCATGGAGGGAGTCGAGTTGCACTTCGAGGATGCCGCCATCGACGCTGTCGTCCGGCAAGCAATCGAACGCGGCACCGGCGCGCGTGCCTTACGTTCGATCATCGAAGAAGTCATGCTCGAAATCATGTACCACCTTCCCGATCGTGAACACGTCGCCACCTGCACGATCACGAAGGACGTGATCCTCAAGAAGAAGGAGCCGCTCTACACATTCAAAGAGCGGAAACAAACCGCGTAATACCGCACGCCGCACGGCAACACCACGTGCTATTCCGGGCGGAAGTTTTTCAACCGCAGCGAATTGCTCACGACACTCACCGAACTGAACGCCATCGCAGCGGCTGCAACCATGGGATTGAGCATGCCGAGCGCCGCGAGCGGTATGCCGACGACGTTGTAAATGAACGCCCAAAACAGATTCTGTTTGATCGTTCGTAGCGTGGCGGCGGAAAGACGCACGGCGTGAACGAGGCTCATGAGGTCTCCCCGCATGAGCGTCATGTCGGCAGCCTCCATGGCAATGTCAGTGCCCGTTCCCATCGCGATGCCGACATCGGCTTGGGCAAGAGCGGGTGTGTCATTCACACCGTCGCCAACCATCGCCGTAATGGTCCCTTCGGCTTGGATGGCTCGCACATGCGCTGCTTTCTGATCCGGCAACACACCTGCGATAAACCTTTCGATGCCCACACTCGCGGCTATCCCAGCGGCAGTTCGCTCGTTATCCCCCGTCATCATGATCACCTGAAGTCCCATACGCTTGAGATGCTCGATGGCTTGGCGTGATGTGGGTTTGATTGTGTCGGCAATCGCAATAACGCCTGCAGTCTTTCCATCGACGCTCACGACGACAGGCGTTTTCCCTTCTTCCGACAATTTCAGGAGCACGTCGTGTTTACCGTTCAGCGGAAGGGCATACTCCTTCACCATCGTCGGACTGCCGACAGCCACGTTCGCCCCCGCTATCACGCCCGTCACTCCAAATCCTGCCAGCGACTGAAATGAGGTTGCCTCTCCACCTTCAATGCCACGCTGCGCCGCGTACTCCACGATTGCCCGACCGAGGGGATGCTCAGACTTGCGTTCGAGAGCGGCGGCAAAACGCAGAACAGTTACATCATCATATCCATCAAACGGCACCACATCCGTTACTGCCGGTGAGCCTGCGGTGATTGTGCCGGTCTTGTCGAGAATAACGGTACGAACGCGATGCAATCGCTCGAAGCTCTCGGCGTTCTTGATGAGAATGCCCAGCGACGCTCCTCGCCCCGTGCCGACCATAATGGCCGTTGGTGTCGCAAGCCCCAATGCACACGGACAGGCAATGATGAGCACCGCGATGAAGTTCACGAGCGATGGTGTGAACCCTCTCCCTCCGATACCATACCACCCGACGAACGAAAGAATCGCAATGGCGATAACAATCGGAACGAAGACCGCCGCGATCGTATCAGCAAGGCTTTGTATCGGTGCCTTCGATGCTTGCGCGTCTTCCACAAGCCTTGCGATCTGTGCCAACACGGTGTCTTTGCCTACTGCGGATGCTCGAATCGTCACGCTACCGCTACGATTGATCGTTCCTCCGATCACCGTATCGCCTGCGCGTTTTTCCACCGGCATACTTTCGCCGGTCACGAGCGATTCGTCGAGCGACACGACGCCATCGAGAATCACTCCATCCACCGGAATCCTTTCGCCCGGACGAACAATGACGATGTCACCAACAACGACGCTCTCGATTGGCGTCTCCTGTTCGATACCGTTGCGCACCACGCGTACCGTCTTGGGCTGCATACCCATCAGGCGGCGTATCGCTTCGGATGCCCTTCGCTTCGCTCTGCTCTCCAACATCTTCCCTAAGAGAATCAGCGTGATGATCGTCGCTGTTGTATCGAAGTACACATGGTACGCGGCACCGCCGCCCAGCAGTTCCGGAAAAAGGACCGCAATGGTGCTGTATGCATACGCCGAGCCGGTACCGACCGCCACTAACGTGTTCATATCGGCCGTAAGGTGTTTCAGGGCCACCCAGAAGCCTTTGAAGAATCTCCTGCCGGAAATGAACACAATCGGGGTCGTGAACACAAGCAAGATCCGGTTAAGTGTGTCCATCGAAAACGGAAGCCACGCTGCGCTGCGTTCGAACATGCTCAGCATACTCAACCCCATGATCGGCACCGTGAGCACAAGGCTGAAGAGGAATTCGTTCTTCAGAACCTCTTGCGGATCATCGCGCGGCGTGGTTCCTGCCGCCTCTTTGGACTGGGGAAGTACGAGTGTGTATCCCGCCTCGCTCACCGCACGCTGAAGATGTTCGAGTTTCACCCGTCGAGGCTCGAATTCGATGTGTGCCTTTTCTGTGGCAAGGTTGACCGATGCATCGCGCACGCCCTCGAGCTTCTTCAATGCTTTCTCAACGCGCGCAACGCAACTCGCACATGTCATCCCCTCGACCGGCAGCGTTAGCGCCTCAATCACCGGACGGTCGTCCGGCTGCTGTGTGTTTTCATTCTTCTTTATCATTCCCATATTGTCTTTTCATCGGACGACGAGCGGTCTTCGAGGGTCAGTTTACAAGTCGATACCCAGCATTCTCGATCGCACGCGCGATTTCGTGCTGGCTTACCTTGGCTTCATCGTAGTGGAGGCGTGCGCTGCCGATTTGCACATCATCGATGATCACGCCCTGAAGGTTGCTCAGTTCCTTGCGCACATTCATTACGCAATGCCCGCACGTCATGCCTTCGATGCGAAATTCCTGATACGTCATGATTTTTTCCCCTCAAGTGTGTTGAGTGTCCTTCCTTATTCACAGATATAATATAACTCTTCGGAGATTTTCCCGCGTTATACAATGTTCTCGAATGTTTATACCCTTTTTGAGGACACAGCGGAGAATGGCTTGAGGGGTTGTAGCGTATAAAGATGGTCGGGCTTCGGCGGGAGGATGATGGAACAGACCTGCTTCTCTGATCCTTCGTGAATCATGAAGAATATCAGGGGGAGACATGAACGAATCCCACCAGTGGCGATGCCCAACGAGTGGGCGGGAAGGTATGCTACATCTTTCCCACTGCATCAAGCGGCAGACGCGCAGCCCCGACGAGCTTCTTGAACGCGGTCGGGGTAATCCCTGTCACCTTCGTGAATTGCGACGAAAGATGCTGAACACTGCTGTAGCCGAGCTTGTAGGAAATCTCGCTCAGTGTCAGGTCACCGTACTTTCACAACTCCTTTGCTCGTTCGATACGTTGCAGAATGACGTACTGCTCAAGAGTGATGTTTTCGATGGACGAGAACAACGTGCTGAGGCTCTGATAGTCTTTTCTGACTTCACGTTCGATGTAGGCAGAGAGTTTCAGCCGCAGCGGCTCTTGTTCAGCGTCGCGCTGTACGAGGCGCAGCACAGCATGTTTCACTCGCTCGATCGTCTTTGCTCGTTGGTCTTCGATCAGTTCGAAGCCGTTCGCCTGCAACATTGAGCGTATTCGTTCCAGCGCCGCTTCATCAGGACGATCGCCGATAACCACTTCGCCCAAGACGATGCTGCGAATGTCGTGGCCAAGGTTTCCCAACTCTTCGCGCACAACCTTGATGCACCGGTTGCATACCATATTCTTGATGTGCAGCCTCGCGCCGGCCGCTAGCTCTCCCGACGGCACGAACGGAGTTGGAAAGGATGACGTCCTTGATGTCCGCGTCATTGAACCAACATGAGTTTTTTCGTTTGCGAAAAACCTCCGAGCCGCAACCGGTAAAAGTACACACCCGACGCCATCAAGGGCGAAGCTGTAAACTGCACCATGTGCTCGCCTGCAGATTGGTTCTCCTGAACGAGCGTGATCAATTCCTTGCCGTCGAGCGAAAAGATTTTCAATTCCACCGTCCCACCGACGGGTAGCATGTAGGTGATCGTTGTGGAAGGATTAAAGGGATTCGGATAGTTTTGGCGTAATGCGAAGTCGGACGGAGTTGTCGGTGCCGGAGGCAACACGCCGGTCGATGAGATCAGTCCGGCATCCACCCACGCACTGAACCAGAGAGCGGCGAGATGCTTGGTCCCCCGTTGCATCTGCAGCAAGGTGATGGCGCGCGTCCTTTCCCAAAGTGCGTTATAGTACGAAGCGGGCGCATTCGTACCCGTCCCGTTCCACCCGGAGACAGATTTCGCGTACAGATCGGCCTGGAGGATGGAATCGACGAGACTGTTACTGAAAAGGATGTAGTCGAACACCAATGCAAGTTTTTCCTGAACGTAGAAAACGCTTTCGGGAACAACAGTGAGCGCCGAAAGGAAATAGGTCGGACTGAGCATCGTTGACTCGTAGCGCGCGTGGATCCCTCGTTGGTTCGTCAACTGTCCGTCGTAGTTCTTGGTGTTATGAAGCGGCTGATGCGCATCGCCGACATAGTGGCCCAGGTCGGCGGCAGTCAGTTTCGCTCGGGTCCAATCGCCCCGACGGAGTTGAGCCACCAACGAGTCGTAATTCCAGATCGTCGCCCACGGGTTCGTTCCATTTTGCTTAACGCGTTCCCACCCGTACAGCATGATCAATGTGTCGAGACTGCGGGGCAAATGCTGAAAGTTCGGATAGTCGTCGATATCCAAGAAGTGGCGCGGACCTTCCGCGTACAGGCTTGTGTCGCTGCTGTTGCGGCGATTGTCGGCGTCCGACGCGTGTTGAGCGAAGAAGAGGCTATCCTGTATGAACAAGATCATCTGGTTGGGAAGATGGCGAACAACCGATCGATTGATAAATTGATGAGCGTTGCTTCCCCATCCTGAGGCAGTAACGTGAACGACGACGAGCAACGCTGCACAGATGACAACACCAACAAGAAGCCGCATGAAATTCTTTCGAAGTGAACGAAAACGAATTCAATATACGCCTCCTGAGCCGAACATGCAACCATCGGGCTTTTGCACGTTCGACAGTAGTTTCCTATATTCAACCCATGCACGATGTGAATCCCGAATACATCAGAGCCGTCTTTACGGATGCACCTCAACACCGCACCCTTTCTCTCCCACACTACCAACGCTCAGCAGTGTTGGTACCGTTGATTTGGCGAGGAGATCAGTTCGCGTTCCTGTTCACCAAGAGAACCGACTCTGTCGAAACACACAAAGGACAAGTCTCCTTCCCGGGAGGAGTCGTTGACGCAAGCGACACTGACGACATGCAAACAGCGCTTCGCGAGGCACAGGAGGAGATCGGTCTGCCGCCTTCCAGCGTGGAGGTTGTGGGGGTGTTGGATGATTTGGCAACGCCTACCGGATTTGTCATTAGGCCTGTCGTCGGCATCATCGGAAAGGTCCCCCCACTCACAACAAATACCGATGAAGTGTCGGAAGTGTTCGAGGTGCCGTTAGCATTCTTCGCCGACCAAACGTCGGGCCGAACCGAGGCGCGCGAAGTGAGAGGAATTCACTACGAGATGTGGTTTTATGAGCATGGAAACCATCTCATCTGGGGCGCTACCGCAACGATCGTTCGGATGCTGCTGAAAAAACTTCAGCTTGTGCAGTAGGCATCTTCGCCCGCGAGAGCGAAACGCTTACCCACTGCATAGCCATGATCTCTCGCGAAATTCTTCAGCCTTTCGAAAAGCAAGGCGCGTGCACGGTGCAAGCGCGATCTCACCGTCCCGATAGGTATCTCCAAGGCCTCAGCGATCTCCTCATAGGGTAAATCCTCGATGTCCCTAAGAACCACGACGCTCTTGAATCGTTCAGGCAGCCTCGAAATTGCATCGGCAACTTCATCGGGTAGTGTGTGCTCGAGTTGCCGTTGCAGGTTGAATGAATGCCCTTCGGTGGAGGGCAGCATCTGATATGGAGTGAGTTGCTCGTCGTATTCCAAGACTTCCGGTTGCCGTTTCATCCGCCGGTATTCGTTGATGTAGGTGTTTCGCATGATCCGGTAGAGCCACGCCTTAGCATTCGTACCTTCTTCGAATTTGTCGAGGAAGCGAAAAGCCTTGAGGAAAGTTTCTTGGAGCAAATCGTTTGCATCTTCTCTGCTCCCGGTGAGGTAATACGCATAGCTATAAAGTACATCAGAGTATGGGAGCATAACTTGCTCGAAGAAACTGTGCTTCGTCTTTTCCTTTTTCACGGAGCCCTCCAAACTCACTATTTCGATTTCTTTACAATGAACGATTTGTACGATTATAAGTATTGTGCAGTGAAGAAGCAAGCCGCCAGCCGAGAAGGGGAAACATCGTTCGATCTTGCGACCAACTTCCTCTTTGCTTACTCCCCAAAGTCGCGGAGAGCGGACTCGATTTCCTCTTTCACATCAGGGTCGCTTTCAGCTTCTTTACGTTGCAATAGGACTGTATGTGCATCTTCGCCTCCCATAACTGCGAGAGCGCGAACAGCACTCTTGCGGATCGAAGGACTGAAGTCACCGGTAAGTTTAAGTATCATAGACCGCGAAAGGGAATCGCTCTCACCTACTTCACTGAGAATACCCAGCGCAAGAGCGCGAATGTCGGTGGGGACTCCTGGTTGTACATAGCGCAAAGCAATCGGCAACGCCTCGGGTCGCTTCACGTGTCGCAGTACCTGCAAAGCCGCGCGTTGCAGAACATCACGATGAGAAGCACTATCAGCGTACTGCAACGCCAGCCTCACAGCAGCGACTGAATCCACTTTCTTCAACGCTTCCAAGCACGATGCCCGCACAAGATAACTCGAATCGGTCGTAAGGATACTCTGCAAAAATGTACCAACCTCAGGCGAAGGGAATCGCTCGAGAGCGACAACGGCCGCAGTACGCACGGACGATTTTGCATCGCGCGCTATTCGTAACATTGCGTCCTTTACGCCGTCGTGCTTCATGGTTCCCAGATAGATCGTTGCTTCGCGGCGTACTGCCCAGAACCCGTCGTCCATCGCCGCTCGCTTCAGCGCTTCGTACACAACGGTGTCCTCGGGAAAAGCGCGTAACGCTTTCGCAGCCGTCATACGATCAACGATATCCTCGGCATGCAGGAGTTGATATACCCATTCGTCCTTCGACTTTTCGAACGTCAGGCTCTTGAGTAACTTCATTCCCTTATCGACAATGACCATGGCAGGTGCTTCCGCCAACGCAATTCTCACTTCCAGCTCTTGTTCTTTCAAGAGCACCCTTGTCAACGTCCTCCCTTGCGCCGTCGTGCATTCGACATCGATGGGTGCGACAAAAATCCCCGTCAAGCTATCCAGCTTTTGCATTTGTCGAAATGTGAGGATCAGCGTCTTCGCTGAATCGTCCCATCGACGAGTGACGTGGAGGTCGGGATAGCCGGCTTTGTAAAGCCATTGTTCGAAGAACCAATCAAGATTCTGTCCTGTTGCCTCCTCGACAGCTTTACGAAAGTCGTACGTGGATACACTCGTAAAGGCATTCCGCTGGAGATAGTGAGTGATTGCACGCTGAAACTCGCGCTCGCCGAGAAGTGTGTGGAGCATATACAGTACCCAAGCCCCCTTCGAGTAGAGGTTGGTAGTGAGACTGTGATCGGTCACGATCGGTTTGCGTCCTTGTGATTGCTCGGCACGCAACACGGCGGAGGCTTGCTGCATCAGGTCAAGCTGGTATTCGTCTTTGCCTTTCGCATGGCGCTTGAAGAGTGCCTCAAAGTAGTTGGCAAAGCCTTCATTCAGCCACAGCTCAGTCCAGTCCCTACACGTGACGACGTCGCCAAACCACTGATGGGCAAGTTCGTGTGCGACAACGTCGTCTGCTGTGAAATCGATGAGCCCTCGGTGGTCGATGAGATACGATTCATTCAGCGTTACCGCCGAGGTGTTTTCCATTCCTCCCCACATAAAATCGGTGATAAAAATTTGCGCGAATTTTTCCCACGGGTATGGAAACCCAGTCACCTCTTCAAAGAACTTCATCGCCGCCGGAGTTGCGCTCAAGCTGCGCTTACCGTCCTCGATGCGATCGCTGTAGAGATAATACTCGAGCGGTTTCGTGCGGTAGCGTTCTCGTACGACGGTGTATTCGCCCGCCGCGAGCATGATCAGGTACGAGGCATGGGGCTTGGACTGATACCAATGAAACGTTTTCGTTCCACGATGCTTGTCGTGACGAACGCCGACGAGTTTCCCGTTCGAAAGGAGCGTCCAGGAATCCTTCACCGTGGCAATGACCTCGGATGTCGCTTTGTCGTTCGGGAAATCCCAGCAGGGAAACCAATGGCGATTGTTGATGTCTTCGCCTTGGGTCCAAATCTGGGCTCGCCGTCGGGGATTTGTACTGTCCGGTTGCATGAAGTAGAGACCAGCGCGTGGCGATGCCGTGTATTCGACCACGAGCGCAATCGTATCGTCCAGCGAAAAGCTTTTGTGAAAGTACACCGTCAGCAGAGACTCTCGATTGGCGAACCGTAACACCTCCTTGTTCGCGAGGGAAACGGACTGCACATCGAGTGCCATAGCATGGAGATCGATCGAGTCGAGAGAACTTTTCAGAGGTGTGAAACGAATCGTTGCCTTGCCGAACACCTTCTTTGCCTGCTGATCGAATCGCAGCTCCAATGTGTAGTGGACGACATCGTAGTTCCTGCTGGGTCGAACCATGCGCTCCGTACCGAACAGCGCGTCGGCTTCGGCACGGAGAGCAGCACACGAAACAAGAACAAGCATCCACATGCGCTTCATGATATTTCTCCTATCACATCACAAAGAAAAAGCCGTTCCACCGCAACACAACGGAACGGCTGCCAAAGTAATGAGCGATCCGGAGCACCGGCTATTTACAGCCGACACGCTCCATCGCTTTCTTCGCATCCTCGAGTTTGGGATCCAGCTTCAACGCCTTTTTGAACTCCGCGCATGCCTCTTCGGTGAGTGCACGATTGCGTTGCGTATCCCCTTCAATGCGCTGGTAGAGCAAACTACTGCCAAGCCAGAAGTGTGCTTGCGCATTGTTCTGATCGAGCTGGATTGCCCGCCGAAACTTCGCAATAGCCTCATCGGTTCGTTTACGGTTTTCATCGGGATCGTCGCCGCGGGTGAGAATCAAGCATTGACCGATCGCCAGATGCAACCCGCTGTTCTCCCCGTAATTCAATGCCTTGCGAAAATTCTCCAGCGCCGCTGCGAAATTCTTCTGAGCGAAATAGTACGAACCGAGCTGGATGTACGCCTCGTTCAAGGCGCTCTTGTTTTTCGCCGGGTCTTGGCTACCAAGGCGAATCACTTCATCGTACGTCTGCCGCATAGCCGACACGGAGTCAACCTCCACGTAATAGCGAGCCAGCCACAATAACGCGGAGAAGAAGTCCGGCTTCAACTCGACCGCCTTCACGAACAACTCCCGTGCGCGCGGCAAGTTCTTCGGCGGCTGCATATAGCAAATACCGGCGTTGACATAGGCCGTGAGCGACTTCGGATCGCATTCAATTCGCTTCTCGAACATGCGTGCCGCGGTGACGTAATCTTTCTGCTCCATGTATAAGCTGCCGAGACTGTAGTATGGATCGCAGTTGGTCGAGTCCGCTTGGACGGCTTTGAGCAGAATTTCCATTGCGCGTTTCTTGTCACCTGTGCTGTAAAGTGCACGCCCGAAGTACGAATAGTCTTCCGGTTTCATCGCCTTGCGGCGCTCGAGTGCGGCAAATGCCACGAGCGCGTCTTTGAACTCGCGATTTTCCGTGAGAGCGTACGCATAGGCGCGCCAGTTCTCGACGCTGTTCGAATCCAGTTTCACGGCAACTGCGCCAGCCTTCGCCGCCTCGCCCCACAGCTCGCCACCGACAAGCGATTGAAGATAGAGAGAAGCTGCCTCGACATGCTTCGGCTTCAGATTCACCGCACGATACAGAAACGACGCGGCACGACGGTACTGCTTCGCTCGAAAGAGAATCTTGCCCGCTTCGAAGTAGCCGTCGAAATTCATGGAGTCGATCTTGACTGCCGACTCGAAGGCTTTGAACGCTTCCGTGTATTGACGATTCTTCGCGTAGGCACGCGCCACTTTGAGCTGCGTCCTGAGATCCTTCGGTGAAAGCTCCAACGCTTTCTCATAGTTGGCGTTGGCAAGAGGGATGACACCTTGCTTGTAATACGCATCACCCAGTGCTACGTACACCTGTGCATTGTTCGGATCGCATTCTTTCGCCTTCGTCAACTGCACAATCGCTCCTTCCGGTCCGTCGAGCTGATTCAACTCCACGAGTGCTCCACCGAAAGCGAGGGGCACGCGACAATCTTTCGGGGCAATCTTTGCAGCACGCTTGTATTGCGCAACGGCGTTGGTAGCGTCGCCCTTGGCAAGCCAGGCGTCACCTAAAGCAATCAATGCATCGACGTGCTCGTCGTTGATCGAGACTGCGGAGGAGAGATACCGAATGGCATCGTCGAGTTTTCCCTGGTTGAACGCGATCGCACCAAGATAGTAGTTGCAGTCGGCAGTCTTCTGCCCCGCCTTCAATGCATCCTGAAACGTCGCCACGGCGCCGGCGGTATCCTTCGCTGCAAGGAATCCTTTTGCCTTGTTGAAGATATCCTGCGCTTCGCTCACATGCACAATACACAGGAGAAATACGAACAGCTTCGCGAGTTTCATGCTATTGTACCTGCTTGGATGTTGTTTCAACTAAACGCACAGGCATGGTAACGGGTACCAACCCTGCATTGAGAAAAATCTGCTGACCGAACCGAGACGTGACGTAGGTGATAAATCCTGCCGCAAGCGAATATCCGTGCTCACGGCTGTACATGTACACCGGACGGGTGAGAGGATAATAATTTCTGTACACATGGGCTTGCAATGGAGGATAGTACCGACCGAAGGGTTCGGTCGAATCAGGACGTGTCCCGGGCTGACCGAGCGAGAAAACCTTCACGCGATCTTCAGCCCCGCGCAACCGGCTCACCCCCACGATACCAATGGCGTTGGGGTTACGCTCGACGTAACGGATGAGACTGTCGCTCGACGGAAATTTTTCAGCGGTGAGTGCGAACGGTTTCTCCTTCAGGATGTTGGTCTTGAACACTTCGTTGACGCTGGAGTTGATATCTCCAATGGCGAGATCGATCAGTTTCCCTTTGCCGGACCAACGCGTCAACGTTCCAGAAAATATACTGTCCAGCTCACTCATGCGAAGTTCCGTGCGCGGGTTGGATATATGGCCGATGACCGCAACGGCGTCGAGTGCGCACTTGAATCCTTTCCATTCAATCTCAGGATACTTCTTGAGAACCGCGCGTTCCTCATCATTGAACTCTCGTGCGCTTGCAATCACCCGCACGCTGTCGTTGATGAAGTCGGCGATAGCCACTCTGGCTTCGACCGACACGATCGTGATCTGCGCTTGCGTGTAGGTACGCTGAAAACTATCGGCGATGGTCTTGAACACTTCGCTGACCGATTCGTCCACCTCGATACGCAGCGTGCCGCTGGTCGTCGAGATGGGTTTGCGCTCTTCACATCCAAGTACCGAAAGAGTGAAAAGCACGGCAGCACAGCATACCAGCCTTTCACTCTTTCTCATGCGGCAACCCTCCCTTCCAACGAAAATAGGTAACAACGAATCGGTATGCACCATAGAGGAAGACTACCACACCCATGATGATGCGATAGTCTTCAGGAAAGTATCTCGGCACAAGCCAACCGATCATCACCGAGACCCCAACCACCATCGCCGCGACCGAAACCGCGAGCACACTCACCCTGAGGACCGATGGAATGTCCATAGACACCATCCGCAGCGGTGCGACGGTTATTTCCTGTCGGCAAGCTTGAACCTGAACGGCACCGATACCCACACCGCCACGGGACCGTTGTTCATGTAGGCCGGCGTGAAGAGAAACTGCTTTGCGGCTTCGACAGCGGCTTCATTGAAAATTTCCGCGTCGCTCTTGATCACGACCACCTGCTTGGGCTTGCCCTCCTTATCGACCCAAATCTTCACCCACACTTTGCCTTCCAGTCCGGCACGCATCGCAAGCTCAGGATACTTTGGCTCCACCTTCCTCACAACAACGGGTTCCTTCTCCACAGGAACGAAATCGGCAGGAGGACCCTCATCCTCGATCTTGATGTCCTGCTGGATCTGCACGCCTCCAACCTCACCGGTTCCTTCTCCGATCGGAGCCGCTATTTGGCTCATCTCCGTTTGCGTTGCGATGGTTTGTTCGGGACTTGCCTCAGCGTCGGGAACAGGAACCGGGGCGCCGACCGTCGGCTTGGCAACAGGTGCGCTCACCGCCACCGGCGGCGGAACGTTCGTGTTGGTGATCGACGGAGGCGGGCCCAGATCGCTGTACTTGAGGATGCGGACGGTAAGGGGCGGCGGTTCATCCTCTGCCAGCACTTGCGCGAGGTAGTACGAACCGAACCCGAGAGCGTGGATCGCAACGGCGATCATGAAACCGCGGAACCAATTGCGCTGGTACACCGCCTTCAATTCGACTGCACCGTACTTTTCGGTGCCTGCGGCAGCTAGTGTGCCTCCACCCGCCATGGAAAGGTTTGCCATAGTCATCTCCCTCCTTTTTCGTGGACGTGAACGTACATTACGATTTGATATTGGCCAGGAGCTTTTGGTCTTGCTCGGTCATGCGCGCGATACTGAAGCGCTGCATGTCGGCAAGATTCAACTCGTCCATGACATTGACCATCACTTCGTACTTTGCCTTCGGATCGATCTTGACCAGCGTAACCATTTTGGGCCGTTCCTGGACGCGTTCACGAATGAAGCCTCGCAGCTTATCGAACGCGATCGGCTTCGGTTCATCCAACCCAAAGTTCCAGAATACGTTCCCTTTCTCGTTGACACGCAAGGTCAAAAGATTCGACTCAGCGATCTCGACCTTGACGTTTTCGTCCGGGGGCAAATTGATTTCCATTGTCTGCGGACGTGCCATCGAGGTGGTCAGCATGAAGAAGGTCAACAAGAGGAACGCGACGTCCACCAGCGGCGTCATGTCGATGCGGATCCCGAGCCGCTTACTTTTCCGCCGTTTCTTCTTGCCATGACTTCTTGGTTGTGGGGCTTCGCCTCCGACACCAGCCATAGTTCAGTCTCCTGTGAAAACTGTTTATCGTTCCAAGTTGGTCACAAGGTTGAACCTTGTGATCTTCGTTTTCTGTAGAATGTCCATCACGTCTTGTGCGAGTCCGTACTCTGCGTCTCTGTCTCCTTTGATGACGGTACGCAATTTCGGATTCATCGTGCGTGCTTGAATCAACATCTCAGCGAGTTGATTTTTCTGCACTTCGATTCCAGCCTTGAGTTGATTTTCGGGACCGAAGAGTCGGGCGCGCAAACGCTGCGAGTCCAACCCGAGGAAAATCCGCCCGTCTTTCGAAATGCTCAAGGTCATCACGTCCGACTCCGGCAATTTGAATTCGGAGTGGGACGACGGCAAATCGATCTGCACCTCCTCCGCCGGCTTGAATTGCGTTGTCAACATGAAAAACGTCAGCAGCAGGAATGCAACGTCCACCAGCGGTGTCATGTCGATCAGGATGCCGTGTCGTTTTGGTTTTATTTTTGGCATACTCTCTCCTTCGTTCGGTTGAGAGTTTACTTCGTCTTCGCGCCGAGAATCTCCGCGACGTTATAGCTCGCTTCGTCAATCATGTACGTGAAGTTGTCCACACGGGTGACGAAGAAGTTGTAGAAGATGATACCCACGATAGCGGCAAACAAACCGAGAGCGGTGTTGATGAGCGCCTCGGAGATACCGATCGAGAGCTGGATGGCATCGGGTGCACCGGCATGGGCAAGCGCTTGGAAGGCGCGAATCATACCGATGGTTGTGCCGAGCAAGCCGAACATCGTAGCGGTCGAGGCGATCGTCGAGAGTGCGATCAGATTGCGTTCGAGCAATGGCGTTTCCAATGCCGTCGCCTCTTCGATAGCACGCTTCGTCTCAGCCATCTTCTTCTCACCATCCATCGAATTATCGTTCAACACTTCCTTGTAGCGCATCAACCCCGAACGGATGATGTTCGCCGCTGAACCGCGCTGCGCATCACATTCCTTAATGGCATCGTCCACCTTGCCCCCCATCAATGCCGCTTGCACGCGCTTCAAGAACGCCGGGAGCGAGCCTTTGCCCTGTGCCTTCCGCAACGAGAACGTACGCTCGAACACGATCGTAATGTTCATCAGTGTCAGCGTTATCAATATAGGGACGACGGGACCACCCGTATAGACCGTTCCCAGGAGATTCAGCGGCTGTTGGCGAGTCTCGCCATCCTTGAAGTTCGCCGGATTACCGAGCACGAACAAATAAATCGACAACGCCACGGCGAAAGTGACGACGACGACGATGCTGAGAAACACAGATTGTTTCATCGAAGGATTCCTCCTTTTGTTGATGGTAATGATGATTGAAAAGTAAATGGATCGCTTATTCTTCTGAAAGAGCTTTGATTGCCTCCTCTTTGGTCTCCGCTACATCGAACACCATCGTCAACTTCGTTATCACGAAAATGTTGTTGATGTTGTTGTTGATGCCGCAGAGTTTCACCTTCCCCTTGTTGCGAGTGTATGTGGTATGTGCTTGGACGAGCACGCCGATGGCTGTGCTGTTCAGGTACGTCACTTTACTCAAATCAATCACTAACTTTTTGTTCCCTTGCTCGACAAAATCCGCGATCGCGCTGCGCAATTCGTCGGTCTCCTCCCCGCCCACAAGCGAGCCCTTCACTTCGATGACCCCGATCTTACCGCTTTGCAGTGTGGATGTTTTGATGGACATAGTATCTCCGAAGATCTGAGCGAGACGATTTGTGAATTGAAAGTACTTCACGTGGAGAAACACCGAGATTCACAGCCAAACTCTCCAGAGGAACGAACACATACCCACCGGGGTATGCGTTCCACAATGCCTACGGGGCGCTGGAGATTCGGCCTGATGGTTGGTGCCGAAGATGGCGAAACTGTCGTTGCCCCGTCTCACTCACTCTTTCTAAGCAAGCAGGATGCCACGACCTGTTGACGCCCTTCCGTGTTTTTAAACAGTTACGAGATCGACTTCGGCAGCAACCTTGCAGAATGCATGATGGGAAAGCTCGATGCGAATCCAAGCTCGGATAACTCTTTGGGCTCCAATATATTAGTCCGATTTGCAAAATGCAAGAGCAAACACCCAGCGCGTCATTTCATTTTATAATACATACTCAAGAGCAGGGGGATAAGAAAGAGGGAAAGAAAAGTAGAGGAAACCATCCCGCCGATCGCTCCCAACGAAAGCCCAAACCAGATGCTCGATGGTGCACTGAAGAGCAGCAGCGGCAGGAGCGCGGCAATAGTCGTCAACGATGTCATCGCGATGGCACGTACTCGTTCCGACGCCAACTCCGCAAGTCGGTGTATCGAACACTCCTGCGGTTTCATGTTCGTGGTGATGTAATCGACCAACACGATGGCGTGAGAAACGACGATGCCGATCAGCAGAATGACTGCACCGTATCCACCCCTCCCGAACGATGCATCCGCCAATGCGAACGCGGCAAACAATCCCATGAGCGAGAGTGGCACTGTGACAATTACGATCAATGGTTTCGTCAACGATTCGTACAAGGAGGCCGTAACCATGAATACGATACCCAGTGCAAGCACGGCCGTCCAGAGGAGTGACCGCGTCTCCTTCTCCGTCATGAAAAACCAGCCGGATTCACGTTCGAGCTTGTAGCCATGTGGCAACGGCATTGCACGGATCGTCTCTTCTATGAACTCGTCGCCATACCGATACGGTCCTCGGTATTCGAACGAGATCCACCGGACATACTGCTGGTTCTCTCGACGAATCTCGGACATGACGCGACGCTCCTGCATTGCAACCACACGGCCGAGTTGAATGACCTCGCCCCGTACGTTGACCACAGGCGCTTGGCGTACATCTTCTACAGAGATCGAATCGAACCCACGGAGCTTCACCTGATACGGCACCCGCTCACCGGCGAGTGTCAGCGACCGATGATCGAGTGTCGTTCGTGTCAAGCTTCCAACCCATGGAATCAGATCGGCAACACGGAGATGGTGTATCGCAAGACGGTCGCGGTCGAATTGCATGACCACCTCCGTCGAGCGGGGCCATCGACCGAAGGTACGATCGATATCCACCTCGGCAATGCGCGGATTGCGCTCGATGCGTTCCTTGAAGTGTTCGGCAATCTGTCTGACCTTCGCGTAGTTGTATCCAAGCACCTTGACATAGAACGTCGGCGCGGACTCGCCACCCGAGTAGAAGCCGGGACCGAAACCATACACCGCAATCGAGGCACCGCCGGTCTGTGCCGCAAGCACTGTCAGACGGTTCTTCATGAGGTACGGTGCTGCCGTCAATGCCGAACGCTCATCGAAATCCACCCGAACCATTGCGTAGTCGTCCGCAATACGTGTGGTGACTCTGCTGACACCAACAGGCGCAAACGCAATTTCGCGTTCGACCGCACGCGCCACGTCGTCGTACCGCTGCATCTCCGTTCCTTGAGGGAAACCGACACGGACGATGAGATATGTTTCACTCCCCCACGACCACACCTCTCCTTTCGTCACCTTCGTGAAGAAGACATGAGCAACACCACCGAGCGCAGCTACAACGTACGGTCGCACACGAGCGCCCCACTCACTATCCATCACAGCATTGTACAGCGTTGCCAGCCGATGCTCGGATTCGATGCGCTGCGGCACGAGCCATACAGGCAACCCGAATGCAAGCGCAACCAGAACAACAACCGTTTTGCGATACCGCAAACAGATCCGCAGGAGGGATCGATACAGGTCGAGTATCTTTTCACCGATCGAAACGATGACGGGAGGAGTAACCAGAACGCCAGGGGCGTTTCGTACGATCGTTGGAATGATGGTGAACGACACCAGCAAGGAAATCAGCAGTGCAATCCCCACCGCGAAAGCGAACTCCGCAAAATAGGGCTTCAGATCTCTCGGGAGGAAAAACATCGGAACAAGCGCACCCACCGTTGTGATAGTGGAAGCAATCACCGGCAAACGTACTTGGTCAACAGCAGCGACGAGCTTGGCATCGGAAGTTTCACCGCGTGTACGCCGCTGGATATTGTCTATCACAACGATCGCATCATCCACAACGCGCCCCATCCCGAGCACTAAGCCGGCGAGCGTGAGGAGGTGAAGACTAAGCCCGAGTAGCCAGAACACCACAAACGTCCCCGCAAGGGAGAGGAGAAGGGACACAAAGAGAACGAGCGGTGCGCGAACATTGCCGAGCGTCGCCACCAGGACGAGAACAATGGCAACAATCGAAACGCCGATCTCCCGCTGCACATTCTCCAACTCTTCACGCATCTGTTTGCTCTTGTCGATCACCGTTACACATTCAATGTCGTTGCCAAAGCGTCGCCTCAGCTCGGTGATACGATCGAAGACTCTGTCGGCCACAGCGATGATGTTGGTGTGCGGCTCTTTGTTCACCACCACAGTGACCGCAGGCTTGCCGTTGATGCGATAGATGCTCTGCGGCGTCGTGGTGCCATCCTCGATCGTTGCCACGTCGCCGAGACGAACCACACGTCCGTTCGGTGAATGCATCAGAGGGATGTCGAGCATCTGTGAGGCATCGCGGTGCGTGTTCCGCACAACAACAATTGTTCTTCTGTCGGCGCCCTTCAACACCCCAAGCGCTGCGATAAACTCCACATCCTGTAGCTCTCTGACCACTGCCTGAACCGAAAGCCCGAGCGCAGCAATCCGCTCAGGCTCCAGAATGACATGCAGTTCACGCTCTTCGCCTCCGACAACTTCCACATTCGCGACGCCCTTCACCGAAAGCAGCGCGGGCACAAACTGTTCGCGGGCGAAACGACGAACTTCAGCAGCAGTCTCCTTTCCGCCCAGTGCGAACGTCAGAAACCCCTGGAGCTGCTCGAAATCCTCGGGCACATACCGAGAGATCAACGGCTGAGCCACCCCGGCAGGAAACGTTTCGGCAAGTGCTGCGAGCTTTTCGTACAGCTCCAGCCGCGCAAAATTCATGTCGGTGGCTTGCTCGAACTCGACATCGACGGATGAAGAGCCTTCCGCCGATCGACTGCGGACGCGCTTGACACCTGCAACAGTATTGATGACCTCTTCAATAGGTGCCGTTAGAAACATCTCGACTGTTTCGGGGGAAGTGCCACTCCATGTCGCAGTCACCGTAAGGCTCGGAAACTCCATCGAAGGAGCCAGTTCAATCGGAAGACGTGTAAAGGCAAAGAATCCGGCAAGCAAAAGTGCACCGAAGAACATGGAGACGCCAACGGGTCGGTTCAGCATTCGATGGAGGAGATAACTCATAAAAGCCGGTTCACAATACTTACTATCCTGCTCGGCTAAAATGGTAGGCTATTCGGCTATGTCTCATTTGTGAATTTTCCCGCTGCTTCGCATCGTCCGGTAATTGGACTACTCCGCTACCTCGAAGGTTTTCTTCGGGGCGCTAGTCACCCGTAGCCTTTCGGCGTTGCCTTGCCGATTCAAGATACGACTGAACGATCGTATAAAATGCCTCGCTTTTTGAGTAATCCGAATTGTCCGCGGCATCAACATAGAGAATCTGTCCAGCCCCATTCACAAGCAAGACAATGAACTCGCCAGCGGCATCCAGCGCTTGGGCTTCCATCGCTTGGCGGATGAGACTCCTTTGGCCAAGAAGAGTTCCAAATGGCAAGGCATTTTTCACGAGCATCGTATATCGACCTACTCCATAGAGCGCCAAAGAGATTTTGTCATCAACGTACAGTCGTCGAATTTGATCGACATGGTACTCAAAACAAGGCGCACACCCGAATGAATCTACACTGAAAATGATTGTGTTCGCGGCTGAGGATAAGCCCGACCTATAATAGCGGAGGCTCGGATCAAAATCAACGATGCGTCGTCCTTCAAATATCTGCCTCAAACGCAAATACGAGCGAGGACTGGATTTGGTAGTCTCCCGCTCGAGTACTGGATACTCACGAACGCTCCTTACTTTCGACCAAAGCAGAAAGTTCGACACACCGAGGAGGAAAAGAAGGAAAGCACCTCCGATGACAACACCCTTATGCACGAGCATGGCGCTTCGCCTCAAGGGAAAAAACAACCAGCCTCATGAACTCAGGTTGCTCATGTGTCAGGATGTAGATTTTTCCCGCGCGAACGAATGCGAGCAATCCTGGTATGCTGCCATCGAACACGCAGCCGTACTTCTCGTCGTACACTGGCAGGAAATGGTGCCCTGCCAGCATCGTGCGCCGAAAGAAAACCGTGCTATCCAGATTGACGTAGTTGACGAGCACGAATCGCTTCAGCGTATCACACGCAAGCAACAAAAAACGATTTGTACTTCCTGCATAGTTCGAAATCATCTCCGGACTGTACGCTGATTGTTCATAGCTGATAGGCGGCGGGTCCTTCCGGTACTGCGGCTGTCGCCCAAATGTCTTCTGTATTTTCAGGTCTTTGGTAAATCGCGTAATTGCGTAGCTTGCTTTTTGCATTGCAAATACTCCAGCATCCCACCCTGTGGTGAGAAGAACATCAGCGTTTTGGATTGAATACGTTGCGGTCGCAAGATCGTTAGCGAAGTACGTGTTGCTCCATTTCCAAAAGCGCGTCACCACCTCAAAGCTCATGTCCAAAACCATGAGCGGTTCCTCCCCGACCAAGTCTTTCGCCTTTGTAATTGTTCGTGCAGGATTCATCGCTACGACAAACTTATCCTTCAACACCACAGCCTGATGCCTAAAGAAGAAGCCGTTGGGAAGGGTACTCGTCGAAATGAAAGATAGGCGCCTGTCATACTTCGTTACTCGCAGAAGCCCGTCGTCGAATAGATAGAGTGTATCGTAAGCCGTCACAAGAGTTGGGAAGTATTGAAATTCCCCAGGTCCCCTTCCCTTCCGCCCGAGCGTTCGCTTGTAATGGAACATCGTATCGAACACCATCACAGTGGCACGGTAGAAATCTGAAATGAAGATATACTCGTGCCAGGAAGAGATCTGACCTACACGTGTCACAAAGATGGAATCGGAAGAGTGAAACGTCAGTGTGTCGAGTGGAACCAGCTCGTGCGTAGAGAGAAGGCGCGATTGGTAGCTCTCCGGTTGCTCGGCGGAGCAACCGGAGAAAAAAACGAGAGCGACGAAAACGCACAACATGCACCTCTTCATCGATGCCTCGCTTGTCCCAGAAGCACGAGTGGTCGCCCCGTTGCTATGAACCCACTGATCCAGAAGCCTTCAGTCGGCTGTTGAGTTGCAGGGATTCGGACAACAATTGCCGGCATTCTGTGCATCACAATTAGGCGAGTTGACGTTTGCATAGTTCCGGCACTTACCGTCGGGATAATTCTGTACCAGCGCATCAGATACCATGACTACCGTTCCAACAACTATCGAACAGAAAAGAAGTGCTGCAAGACTTTGCTTCATAACGCATCCCTCCTTGTAATGGTGTGATCGTTAACCGGCTTGTTGGTGACGCCGTGAGAATATGGGGTCATTCCTCCCAGAACGCAACAAGATTCTCTTGACACTTGAGGTTGACATTTGCGGGACACATTATTTTTTTCTGACTCCTTCGCCTCGGTACGCCGCTTGAACCAGCGTGCCAGCGAATCCTCGCGCTGGTGCATACAAAGCGCAATCTCAAGACAGCTCATTGCAGTCTCAAGCAGAAGAGTTTTCACTCTCTCCAATCGCACGTCGTCCAAGAAACGGGAGATTGCAATGCCTTCTTTTTGATAGAATTCTTTTCGCAGTGTATCCACATTTACGTCAAGCGCAGCCGCTATCGTTTTGGCGCTCGACGCCGTCTCGATGTTCTTCCGGATCGGTGATTTCAACTGTAGGTTCAGATCTTCTCGTTCAGCAATGCAGGCTCGTTGCCGTCGCTCGACGAGCGATGAATCCACCGATCGACGAACGTGTACACCACGGGAATCGCCAGAACGGTGAAGAGTGTCGATGCAACGAGTCCCCCAACAATAGGGACCGTCAGCGCACGGACAAGCTCGGAACCTGTGCCGAATTCGAAAAACAACGGAAGGATACCCAACACCGTCGTCGCCGTCGTCATGACGATCGGGCGAAGACGTTGCTGCATCCCGTCGCGTATGGCAAGGTGCAACGGCACACCTTTCCGGCGCAGCGACGTGATCACATCCACTGCAATCACAGCGTCGTTATCCACTGCACCGATCATGATCACCAAGCCGATAAGCGACAGGACATTGTACGCCTGTCCCGCGAACACCATGGCAGCGATGGCGCCGATGAACGCCAACGGACTCGTCAACAAAATGACGAGAGGATAGAGCACCGATTCGTATTCGGCTGCAAGGATCATGTACACAAGAAAGAGCGACAGCAGAATGATGATGAACAAGCTCCGGAAGGATTCACGTATTTCCTCGTTCTCGCCACCCACAACGATCCCGGTGCCCGCAGGCAAGTTCATCGCGGCGGCATGCTGCTGCAGTTCGTCAACGACATCGGCAAGCGGTCGTTCGTGCACGTTGGCGAGAATGAGATGCGCACGCTGGTGATTCTCCCGCCAAATCTCTCCTGCACCGGACGTGACGCTCCACCGAATAAGCTCCTGCAGTGGCACACGCTCCGAACCGATGGGCGTTGCGAGAATGCTCGACCATTCGGGTGCATCCCTCCGTACCCGAATCGTGACCTTCATATCGAACTCGTTGAACGTGGTCGCTTCAGCCCCTTGGATCTGTTGACGAATCGCTGCTGCCACCGATTGCACCGTCATGCCGTGGCGCTTCGCTGCGTCGCGATCGACGGCGATGCGATACTCGGGCATGCCGACTTGCAACGAAACACGCACATCCGTCAAGCCGCGAACGTTTTGGATACGCTGCGAGTACTGTGAAGCTATCTCAGCCGCGAGGTCCGCGTCCTTTCCCGTGACGCGAATTTTGATATCGTTGGGTTCAGGGCGGAGGATGTGTTCGAATGTGGTGCCACGCGAACTGACTGCATATTCCACACCCGCCGTTGCCCGCTGAAGCTCCATCACGAATCGGCGCGCTTGCTCGATCGTCGCTGGTGTCGATGCCGCTCGCTTCACCCGCACTTCGATGACGGCGCGCTCGATGGCAACATCACTCGCGGTCCAGATGTTCTGTTCGTCCGTAATGCCGACGGACGCGTACACACCTTCAACGGCGGGCAGTGCCAGAAGCTGTCGCTCGACAAACGCCGATCCCGCCGACACTGCATCCAGCGTGCTACCCTTGGGGAACAGAAGATGAACAGTGAAACGACTCTGATCGATGTCCGGCGCAGGTGCACTGCGGATGGTAAAGGCAACACCGACGGCGATGAGCATGGCAACAATGGTTGCACCAGCCACCAGCCCCGGATGCTGCAGCGACCAGCGCAAATACGCATCCAGCCATGTGCGCATACGTTGATCGACAGCCTCAGTCAGTCGCGCAAGTGGTTGTCCCACTCCGGTCGGGTGTAAGGCCACACCGGACACACGTTCTCGCGAGACAAGCATCGGCACTAACGTTACGGCAACAAACAACGAGGCGAGTAACGACACCGTCATGGTCACTCCCATATCGACGAACAGCTTCGATGCGACGCCTTCAACGAAGATGATCGGGAGGAAGATGGCAACATTCGTCAGTGTGGACGCGGTGACGGCAAGATTGATGTCCTTCGCGCCCTCGAGTGTCGCTTCCAGCACCGACAAGCCCTTCTCGCGCAGGCGTGTGACGTTCTCGATCAAGATGATCGCGTTATCTCCCAACATGCCGATGCCGAGGGCGAGACCCGTCAACGAGATAACATTGAGATTGATGCCGAAAAAGTACATCGCAACGAATGTGACGAGCAGACTGACGGGAATGGTCACGCCGATGATGAGTGGAGAGCGAGGATTCCGCAAGAAGAAGTACAGTACGGCGAAAGCAAGGAACGCCCCGACCGCGATCGATTGTTGTACGTCGGCAACTGCTTGAGCGATGAACTCCGCCTGATCGGCAATGACAGCAAGATGGATTCCCGGATATTCTCTTCGCAAGTGGTTCAGCACCTCGTGAATGCGGCGAGACACTTCGATGGTGTTCGTTCCTGCTTCTTTGCGCACGTGGAGGGCAACGACCTCACTCCCATTGTAACGCGTGAGGCCCATCCGTTCCTTGACGGTATCGCGCACCACTGCAACATCTTTGACACGCACGAGCCGTCCCGCCGATGTTGTCATCACGACTACCTTGGCAATATCATCCACGCTCGTGAACTCCCCCACCGTACGCAACGGATAGCGGAACAGTCCCCTCTTGATCGTACCTCCCGGTACGCTGAGATTTGCTTGTGCGAGCGCCTGCGAAAGTTGTTCGATGGAAAGACCGAACGCATTGAGTTTTGCTTGATCGATGATCACGTGAATCTCGCGCTCTCCTCCTCCAAGCACACTGACCTGAGCAACGCCTTCGACCTGTTCGATGCGCTTCTTGAGGAGTGCACGAGCCGTCTCTCTCAGTTCGAGCAACACCACAGGCGATACAGAGGATTGCGCGAGCAGTGCATCACGTGTTGTGTGAGCAGCACGCACGGAGGGCGCTTTCTCTTGGCGCTCCGCAACAGCGATCGTCATGATCGGTTCCGTGGAAGGATCAACGCGAAGGATCGTCGGACGCCCGACTTCACGGGGCAACACGCCTCGCATCTGGTCCAATTTTTCTCGTGCCTCCAGAAACGCGAAGTCCATGTTCGTTCCCCAATAAAACTCCACCGTAACGACCGATTGCCCTTCTCGCGATAACGATGACACGCGCTTCGCGCCGACGATGGTCGCGAGCGCTGCCTCGATCGGTTCCGAAACGCGCTGCTCCACCTCTTCTGGGGAGGTGTTTGCGTAGAAGGTTTGAACAGTAAGTTTGGGGATTTTGATGGGTGGGAGGAAATCAACACTGAGGTTGAAGAAAGCGATCACGCCGATCAGCACCACACCGATGTAGAACATCAGTATGGTGACAGGGCGGGATGTGGCAAGAGAGCTAAGGGACATAGACTTATTTCACGCGCAGTCACAAGAAACACAACAGGCAAGCACATGGCACATCGCACATCTGTATCGAGAATGCTTCTCGTCGCCATTCGGTCGCCATTCGATCGGTAGAGTGCAGAGCCTTAGCGATTCGTGCCGGTCCTGCCAAGCTCTTTCAAGCGATCCTGTACTCTCTCAACCAACTCGCCGTCCCGATGGTCGTCCGGCACCGTGTCCAAGTATTTTCTATACCACCGAATGGCGAGCGCTCGCTTTCCGGGAGTGTCGTACGAGACCGCCAATCCGTACAGTGCATCGGCATTCGAGGGATCGATGCGCAGTGCTTTTTGATAATATCGGATCGCTCCGCCGGTTGCCTTGCGTTGAAGCAGCACGGCTGCGATGGTCTTCGCGAGCGTCGATTGAAACGAGAGTGTCGGTGCGGAAAGACGCTCCGCCACGCGCATCTCGCGTTCAGCATCGTGAAGATTGCCCAGACGGAAAAGAGCAAGACCGTAATTGAAGTGTAACTCTGCGCTCGTCGAGTCTCGCGCCACCGCCAGCGCATAGTAGTTTGCCGATGAGTCGTATTGTTGGCGCGCGTAAAACCACGTACCAAGGCGAGCGAGGTCTGCAGCCGTGGTATCACCCGTAAGCCGCATATACTTCTGCATCTTCAGAATCGCAACCGGAATGCTGCGTTGTCCCCTCTTCTCATAACAGAGCGCAAGCTTGCGTGCGACGTGAGCCGAATTTTGACTCTCCATCATGAGATAGACATACAGAGCAAATGCGTCATCGTACTGCTGCAGAGCAAAATATGTGTCGGCAAGAAGAACGCGCGAAGAAACATTTGTCGAATCCATGGAGACCGCTCGCTTTGCGTACTCCAAGGCTTCCCAAGCCTTGCCTGCACCGAGCAGACCCTTTCCCATCACCATCAGTTCATCGAACGTTGCCCTTTCGCTCAGCAATCGTTTTGCATCGCCAAACGTTTTCATTGTGCACAACACGCGCAGCAACTCCAGTCGTGCAACCGCCGTGTTCGTGTCGAGCCGAAGCGCATTCTCGAACGCAACGCGGGCCGCCGGAAGAAGATTCAGAGCCACATACGCCCTGCCCAACCCGACATGATATTGACCAGAGAGAGAATCTCCACGAAGTGCCAGTTCCATCGCTCTTGCCGACCCTTGATAGTCAGCCATCTGGTATCTGCACAATCCACGGAGATACTGCAGGCGATGGTTGCCCGCTTGTTGAGCACTTCATCGGCGAACGAGCGCATGCGCAGCAGAAGATCGTCGAGCGAGTCG